>CAYWPF010000011.1:0-61884 GCA_964460065.1 uncultured Enterobacteriaceae bacterium | reverse complement strand
CCGGGCATCGGGCTATTACAGCAAACGTCATGATTCTCCCTCCGTATCCTTGGGAACTCGCTGTGGGTCCCCTATACATTGAATGTGACACGCAGGCGAGGTGCGGTCTATACTGAAGTTTTGTCGGTGATCCTATTTACTCGGGCTCTAGGAAGTCAAAAATTTGCGAGCGAACGGAAAGATCATTAAATACTTCAGAGTGGATGGCCTTTGATTCATAGACAGTCGAAAGGCTACATTCGCTCCGATATGGTTCAGGCAGCCTTGCAGAGGCCACGGTGACGGTCTGATCGCCGTCGGATATTAGTTGTCCGTACGCGTTTGTCGGGAAACGACTCCGGAACGACGCCTTATCGAACACAAGCTGAGAACTGTCTCCATCGCCTATCAAAACGGTCCGCGCAATTGTTGGGTGGGAACGGCAGTAGATGTGCATCAGGCGAGGATGTGTGCTGGCAGGCGCCCTGACGGGCGCATGGAGCCGGGCCATAAGAGCACTTGCCTTCCGAAGCATTTCTGTGACGAAACAAAGACGAAGCTCTAGCAGTTCTTTTGAACGGTCGGTCTTTTTGCGGAGAAATCCCCAGTGACGCTTTTGCCAGAAGGTCGGGTCTGTTAGCTCTTGGGACATGGGCTCAAGTTGGTCGTTCAGTAGAACTGGACTGTAGGATGGTAAGAGTTGATACACTGAGGGAAAAGTGCAAAAAGCATCGGCATTGACCAATGCGGTATTCAGCCCAAATTTAGCCCCATACATCATGTTGTAAAGCGCTGTCAGCGAACCCTGGTAGGGAACACTTGCAAGAACTACGGCATTGATGGATCCCGCTGCCTCCCAATTTTCGACGGCTACCGCTGGCTCCTGTTTCCCGTACCGGAGATAGTAGCTGAGAATTAAGCCACCCATGCTGTGGGCGATGACGGTAATACGGCGAGCATCCCTTTCCTTTATGGTCTGAATTAGGTCAGCGAAGTCGGACACAGCGGCGGAATAGTCCTGCCGCCAGTCGTACGGGAACAGTAACAACTCCGCTCGTGAGGGGGCACGGGCAAGGTGGTTTCTGAGTTCGGCGAGAAACTTCCCGTAGACGTCTATTCCAAACAACTTGGACACTATGGGAACTCTTTCAAGAACATGGCCAGTGGCGAGTTGTACCGCTCCGGGAACTCCAAGTCCTGTACGGGCGAGGGTTCTCGACCCCACTACCGCTTCCCGAGCCGAGATCCAAAGTAGCCGTTGACTTTTTGGCAAAACGAGTTCGGACCCATAGAATCCTGGTATGAAAATCACGTAGTCCATAAACTGCTGATGCCCATTTCACAGACGATTAACGGAACAAGAACCTTTCGGGCCGATAGGGGCGTAACTCCTTTACCTTGATCCCCGTGAGAATTTCGGTGGCAGCCAACTCGGAAATGACTGGCGCGAGCGTGATGCCGCTGTGGGCCAGGGTGACATATAAGCTGGGCATCGTCGGGAAGAATCCGAGAACCGGAAGACCGTCGGCAGGCATGGGACGATGTCCAAGGGTTACCTTAGAAATACGTGCAGACTTAAGGGACGGCAGATGACTGGTAGCTCGATCAAGTAGGTCCAAACCGTGTGCACGCGAATCGTCTGTCGCGTAATACTCTTGCGTCCCCTCTCCTATCATTACGGTGCCGTCGGACCACTGGCGCAAATGCAGACCTGTATTGATGTCGTTGATCGAGGGGGTGTTAAGGACGTCGATCGTTCGGAACAGTCGGTTAATTGGTGTCGTTTCGACAATTACTCCAGGGCTTTCTTTTTGTGGAAGGACGACGTCAAACAGTGTACCAAGTGCCGACGACCCAGTTCCGGCAGCTATAACCACTGTATCCGCCACCAGATTGCCTTTCGTAGTTTCTATTGAAAGGACAGTGGTTTTCTGAGCCTCGTATCTTCGCCGATCAAAAGATTGAACTTCAGTGTGCGCGAGCAAAGTTCCGCCGCCTTCGTAAACTCTTTGAAGACAGGCCTGGACGACTCGGAGTGGCTCAACGGTGCCCTCAGTCGGGCTGTATGCGGCACTTCGAAAATCATGGGCTTGAATGTCAGGTTCGAGGGCGCGGAATTGCTCCTGTGTCAGCAGACGGTAGTCATAGCCCGACCGGTTTTGTTTTTGGAAGTCTTGAGTCAGCTGGTCGTCCTGTCGGGAGGTGGTCGTCCATCGCAACTCACCGCCCCAGTGTAGCCCTATATTGGTCCGGAGGAAGCGCTCAAAGCGAGGCCAGGCATCCAGGGAACGGCGGTTGAATGCTTGATAATAGTCTGGGCCTTTGCCGGCGGTTGCATTCAACCATGCGAAGGAATGTCCTGTAGCACCTGAGCCTGGCTCGGTGTTGTCTATAAGCGTTACGCGGACGGATCTTGACGCGAGCTGTGCCGCCAGGGAACAGCCGAGTATGCCCGCACCTATTACGACGACATGAGGCTTCCGGTTTGGGGGGTAGTGTGCCATAAATCTTAGCGAAATTTAGGGATTACCTTTTCGGCGAACAATCGCATGGATCGTTCGACTTTTGCTCGTGCGAGACCTCCAAAGCTCATCCAGCATAGCAGTTCGCCGATACCCGCCTCTTCCATCTCTTGGACTTGGTCTGCGACACGGTCGGGTGAACCGAACATTACCGTTTCTCGGACAAGCTGATCCCAGGTTATGCTGGCAAGGCGTTTTGCCAGGGCCTGAAACTGGGGCCGCAGACTCGATGGTGCCCTGTCGAGATTGGCCGGAACGAGGAACTGGGCCAACGATTTTTGATACCACATTTCCGCAGCTCTAGCCTCGCTTAGCGCCTCGGCGTCTGTTGGGGCGACGTAGATATGTCGTGAAACGCCCCAGGCACGAAGCGCTTTTGATATGCCCGCATCAGAAGTGCCTTTGGCCTTGAGACCCGCAATGTAGACATCTCTACTTTGTTCGATCTGACTGAATGGACCGAACAGTAGAGAATTCAGCATCGAATATCCTCGGCCTGCGGCCATCTGTATCGTTTCGGGACTTACGCAAACCAGGGATAGGGGTGGATGCGGCGACTGATACGGCTTTGGCAAGACCGGAATATCAGTTATGGAAAAAAAGTTTCCTGTGTAGGATACTTTCTCGCTGGTCCAGGCTTGGAGCATAATTTCCAGGGTCTCGGAGAAGCGTGCCCGGTTTTCTTCTTGGAGTACACGATAGCCCGAAAATTCAATAGGACGATTGCCGCGCCCGAGCCCGACTCGGAGCCGCCCATTACTGAGTATGTCGACGAAGGCAATGTCTTCCGCCAGACGGAGCGGGTCATGGAACGGCAGGATGACAGCGGCTAGTCCGATCGCGATATGATCCGTCTGCGCCGCGACGGCGGAGGCCAGCCCAAGTGGGCTCGTGGAGATGCCGTAACTGATAAAATGGTGTTCCGTGAGCCAGACACTGTCATAGCCCAGCGTTTCTGAGAGAACCATCTGCGCAAACTCGCCGTGTATAACGTCGGTATGAGAAACTCCCGGAGGGGCTTGCAAGAAGAAATAGGTACCAAAACGCATAACCGCCGCCTTTACCCTGCCAGATGTTTTTATGTGTGACGTTTGGTCGAGCATCTCTACTATGGCAAAGTTTATATTCGACTACAGTGAGATGATGTATCTTGAAACGAGCGTCCGCGCCAATGCCTCCTTAGAGGTGCACCTCGTAGACATACGGGAATTGTGCGGACTTGCAGCAATAGACGAAATAGTCTCTTCCCTGTATCTAACGAAAAACACTAGTCAGACGTTTGTATCGAAAATGTAGGAGAAGACGTAGGATGGCCGCAGCTATACAACCGCTCAAGACGGCGGACTTGCCACCGCGGACGCGTACCTTTTGGCAACTCGCGGGGCCGGGCGCGGTCCTGGTTGGCCTTTCGATCGGTGCTGGAGAGTTGGTGTTATGGCCATGGATAACGGCGAAATTCGGCGCAAGTATGCTGTGGGCAGCGGCTTTCGGCGTCTTCATACAGCTTTGGGTCAATCTTGAGATAGGGCGCTGGGCGATCGCTACCGGGGAGGCCCCGTACACCGGATTTGCGCGCGTATGGATGGGGTTTATATATATACTCCTATTTCTGACATTTGCGGGACTATTTTTGCCCGGGTGGGCCCGCGTTTCGGGAGCCGCGCTCAAAGGTCTGCTTTTCGGCCCGGACGGTCCTGGGGCCGATTGGGTGTGGACCGGTATCACGTTCTTACTTATAGCCGTTACGTTATTCGGTCCCAAGGTAATGTACCAAGCGATGGAGCGTACTGTTATTGCTCTTGTCGTGTTCATCACCGGCGGATTGGTTCTTGTTGCGTTCCAGGTGGGGTCTTGGGAGCACCTGTCCGAGATGGGACGCGGTTTGATAAATGTTGGTCACATCGAATTGTCTGAAGATTTCCCTTTTAGCCGATTCTTTGGCGCAGTGGTGTTCGCGGGGGCGGGGGGGGCCGGTAATCTTTGGTACGCCTTCTACTTGCGTGACAAGGATATTGGGATGGGTGCTCGGATGCCGAAACTGGTAAATCCTCTTCGAGGAGAGTCGGAAGAAGAGGAGGCAACGGGATACCGGTATCCCGAAACGACGGAAAATCAAAAGGCGTTTGCAGATTGGTTCCGGTGGATACGCCTTGACCAGACAATTTTCTTTTGGGGACTAAATACCTTTACCATGTTTCTATTCATGTTCGGGGTTTTGTGTGTCCTGCGCCCGATCGGCCTAGTGCCGGCCGAAGGTCGTATTTTGTGGGACATGAGCAAAATATTAGAGGAATCCATGGGCCGGTCAGGACACTATCTTTTTCTGACCATCGGCATGGCGACGCTTTTCAGTACCCAGCTCGTGAGTGTAGATGGTAATGCGCGGGTATGGTCTTACATTGTGCGCACAACGTTACCTTTCGGAAGAAGAATCGACCAGTCGCGTCTGTATGTCCCTTTTGCCGTCGTGTTTATGGTGGCGGGAACGGTGAGTACCTGGTTCTTTGAGCGCTATGACGTAACGGCCCTGGGCTTTCTTTTCAATGCCGCCCTCCTTAGCGGAGTAACGATGGCGATGTATGTGCCTCTTATGCTCTATATGAATTTACGACATCTTCCGGTGTCTGCCCGCCCCGGCGCGGTTCACGTGTTTATGATGTGTGTGGCATCGGTGGTGTATGTAGCATTTGCCATTGTGGCCTTGTGGCAGTCGTTGGTTCAGTAACGAAAACGGAGATGTCTTTCGCCCATTAACTTAGGGCAGGATCTGGATTCCGGACGTATAGAGAGTTGGCGATGGCGGTTATTATGGGAGTAAAGTTTTACATTATTGTAAGCATCTTGTTAGGATTGGCCTTAAGAGTCTTTCGGAGTGGGTGTAAAAGCGAGGGAGGAGTGGAAAGATGAGTGATCCTGTATGTCTAATAACCGGTGTCGGGCCTGGTACGGGCGCAGCACTAAGTCGCCGGTTTGCAAAGGGCGGGTATAGGGTCGCTATGCTTGCTCGAACGGAGGCGCGGCTCTCGGTTCTTGAGAAGGAGATTCCACATTCTCGCGGTTACGTGTGTGATGTTTCTCAGGAGTCGCAGGTAAACAGTGTTGTGTCGCAGATTTGTACAGAAATGGCCGCTCCGGAAATTCTTATTCATAATGCGGTGGGTGGCGCCTTTGGCACGTTTCTTGAAATCGAACCGGAAGTGTTGGCTGACAATTTTCAAGTGAACACAATGGGGCTTCTCTATTTGGCCAGAGCGGTCGCACCGAACATGGTCGAGGCTGGAAAAGGGGTCATTTTGGCGTCCGGGAACACGTCCGCTCTACGGGGCAAGCCTCGATTCGCGGGTTTTGCCCCGACTAAGGCGGCGCAATGGATCCTGTGCGAATCGATGGCGCGAACTCTAGGGCCGCAGTGTGTCCATGTAGCGTACATCGTGATTGATGCGGTGATCGATCTCGAATTGACTCGTAAAATGTTTGTAGACAAAGACGACGACTTCTTTATCCAGCCTGCCGCCATCGCCGATACGGCCTATGATGTAGCGCATCAGGATCGTTCAGGATGGTCTTTCAACGTGGAAGTTCGCCCTTTCGGTGAGGAGTGGTAGAGATGGAGAATACGGTCCCTGTGGACCAGTGCGTCCACGCCCGAGTTTGGCGTTTCGTCTACGGCAGTATCTTTCGGCAGCGGCGTGGACTTTGACATTCGTAGTAGTACTAAACAGGCTGGCAAACGGGACAGAAATGGGTTCCCCGTTGGCTCACGAGAATTTTTTCTATAGGCGTCCCACAGCGGGAACATGGCAGGCTCGTGCGCCCGTAGACGCGAAAAAAACGCTGATAACCTCCGGCCGGATACACCCAATCGAATGCCGCACCGTTGTGACGGATACCGGCGCGTAAAGAGTTTATGATAGCCTTGTGAAGGCGGGCGACGTCATGGCGAGTGAGCTGATTTGCTGGTTTACATGGGTGAACTTTGGCGCGCCAGAGACTTTCATCTGTATAAATATTGCCCAACCCCGCTACGAAAGTTTGATCAAGCAAAAGTCCCTTCAGCCGTCCGGACTTCCTTTCAATCATTTTGCGAAAAACCCGGAGCGTGAATTGCGGAGATAAAGGTTCAGGGCCAAGGTGTTGCAAAAATGTCTCGGTGTCTTCGACGTAATAAACCCGACCAAATTTCCTTGCATCGTTGAAGTCGAGGAAGTATCCGTTGTTAAGCTGGCAACAGAAGTGAACGTGTTTGTGCCGCACGTTGCCCGCTTTCCTGACTTCTAGGCGTCCACTCATCTTCAGATGGATGATCAAGTAGCGTGGTGCATGAGACATGGCCCTAACGAGATGAAAAACGATGTATTTCCCGCGGCGGCTGATTGATCGAATACAGTGGCCTGGGAGTTCCTTCGCAATATATCTAATAGACGGTCGAATAGAATTCGGCCAATTGCCCCAGGCGCGACGAATCGTACATCCTACGGGAGTGGGGAAAATCTCGCCGTTCTGGTCGGCGGGTTCTCCCGCGCGCAGCCTCCGAATTATCGTTTCCACTTCAGGTAACTCAGGCATAGAGTGTTCCTACCTAGACTAAATAACGCCCAGACGAAAGTCGTTTGCAGGAGCCAAAGATAGCTGATAGCTGGGCGCTGAACGGGAAAGACAGGGAGATAGTTACGGTTAGCGATTAGGTAGTGTAACAGAAGGGAGCATGAATGGCGGTGAAGAAGTTTTCGAGCGCCTACTACGTTGTCGACAATATGGACAAAGCGGTAGACTTCTATACGGGCATACTTGGTCTGAATGTTAAATTTAGGGACGGCGACCGTTGGACGCAGTTCGACGTGAATGGGACGGCGGTAGCTATTGCGGACCCGAGTGAAGGGTCAGTGCCGCCTGGAGGAGGAGCCACGGTCGTATTGGAGGTAGAGGATCTCGCGGTAATGCGGGCCGAATTAGAGGCAAAAAATGTGACGGTTAATGATACGGTGGACATGGGGGGCCACGGGAAATATTTTACAACGGTGGACCCTGCGGGCAACATTGTACAAATTTTTGCTCGTTCGTAGTAGGGGTTCCAATCAAGACGCGATGTGACGTAGACGTGCAACACTGGGCGAACCTCGATTGCGGGAGATCGTAGATATGAAGAATAGCTTGAGCTTCTTATTGGCTTTTTTGTTGATGGGTTTCTTAGCGAATATTGCGATAATCGCCGAAGGGCACAGCGGACCTGGCGAGGAACTGCCGTTGTGGAAGTGGGAACCCGAGCAATTTGAAAAACACGTAGCGACGGTGAGGGCAGGCAAAGATCTGACGCCCAAATCGTGGCCGGATGGAAAACGGGTTGCCGTGAGTTTTTCTTTTGACGTTGATACGGAACCAGTCTGGATGGGGTTTCAGGGCCAGCTAAGCCCGTCTTATATGTCCAGAGGAGAATATGGCGCTAGGGCCGCCATGCCGCGCATTTTTGATTTGTTGGAGGAACATGATCTCCCCGCATCATTTTTCATTCCGGCGATCTCGATGATTTTGCACCCAGAAGTTGTTGATCAGATAAAGGCGAATTCGAGTTACGAGATAGGATTTCACTCCTACGTCCATGAAAATCCCCTGAATTTGACCGAAGAGGAGGAACGTGCCGTCTATAAAAAGGCGATGAAAATTTTTGTGGACAAGGTGGGTAAACGTCCATCCGGTTTCCGGTCGGCAGCCTGGGATTTGACGCCCGCGACTATTCGTATCGTTCAGGAGATGGGTTTCTTGTATGAAAGCAGCATGATGGCGGACGACAGGCCCTACAGTTTGCTTGCCAACGGTGAGGAGACTGGTCTAGTAGAGCTACCGGTCGAATGGATTCTTGATGATTGGCCCCTTTTTCAGATCAGTTGGCCGAGTAGACATGTTAGTATCCGGAATGCGGAAGATGTATTTTCGATCTGGAAGGAAGAATTCGATGGGGCATATGAAGAGGGCACGTTGTATTTACTTACGATGCATCCGCAGGTGATTGGACACCGCTACAGGATCAAAATGTTGGATAGACTCATTCGCTACATGAAGGCGAAGGAGGGGGTATGGTTTGCGACACATGAACAAATTGCGCAGTACGTCAAATCACAGGCGAATGATAAATAGGAGAAGAGAAAGTCTCCAAATGTGCTAAGGTCCTTCCGGCGTGATGTGCAGGAGCCAGGGTCACATAAAATTACGATATTGACAAAATGTCGACGCGTATCGTAAGAGCTTGAAATGAACATTCATTCAACGCCCGGTAAAGTCTAGAAAGACCTAGAAGGATGGAAACCCGTGAAGTCCCAGGTTCTTAAAAAAAAACGGAAATCCGTATCTCAGGTAACCGACGGTAAGCGGCTGCAAGAGGGGAAAGAACGTATCGCCTCGGCAGCCCTAAATCTGTTTCTTCAGGACGGATATCACAGCACCAGTGTGCGGGAAATTGCTAAAAAGGCGGGCCTCAGCGTAGGTTCCGTTTTTAATTACTTTACGAACAAAGAGGAAATACTTTTCTTCTTGTTGTCTTTTAGCCAGGCTCGTACACAATCCGAGATTGAGCAGCGGCGGGCCGAGTTCGAGGAATCAAAGCAGCGAGATACAGACCCGTTAGATAGTTTTCTTGTCGCTTATGAGAGCTACGCAGTCTTAAACGATGAGTTGCGTCGTTATACTGTCCTCGGGTACCAGGAAACGAAATCGCTGACAGTCGCTGAGCGAAAACGTATTTTGGCCGGGGAGAACAAGATACAGAAGTTCTTTGAAGACATTATTTCCTACGGCATCGAGCGCGGTGTGTTCCCCGACGGGAATGTCCGTTTGAAGGCGCACTGCCTCCTAGTCCTTGCACAGTCATGGGCGGTACGTCATTGGGCTCTCTCGCACTTTACGAAGGTTAGTGAATATTTTGAGCCGCTGAAAATTATCGCGGTCGGTATCATCCAAAGTAAGGATGTCTCCAGCAGTATGCTCAACGCCGTACGGACTGAGGTGACGGCGCGAAGCGACTTAGCGACAGGAATTCAAAACTAAACAGACCGTTGGGATCATTATAGACTGATAGAAAGAAACAGTTGGGGAACTCCAGGATGAAGGAGGGGAGGATGCGCAGTCCTCCTTCCTGGAGAAAAGCTATGGATGGATTCCTGTTTGACGTGAAGGTTCTAGAGCTCGCCGATGAGAAGGGAGAGTTCTGTGGAAAATTACTCGCCGGCGCCGGCGCGGATGTGGTTAAAGTAGAGCCGTGCGATGGGCAAAGTACAAGAGAAATTGGGCCGTTCTATAAAGATGAGAAAGACCTCGAACGGAGTCTTTACTTCTGGCACTATAACTTCGGAAAACGCGGCATTACGCTCGATACGGAGAAGAAGGCTGGAAGGGAGATTCTCAGGCGGCTCTTGGCCGATATTGACGTTGTAATTGACGCGCGTGCTAATGACACACTAGACGATGTCGGGCTCGGATGGCGAGCACTCCAAGCTTTGAACCCGCGCCTTGTATATCTTACCCTGCCTTCATTTGGGAGTAGTGGACCCTGGAGTCATTACAAGGGGACCGATCTAGTTCACCTAGCACTTGGTGGACAGATGATGTGTTGCGGGTATGACCCTGATGTTGACGGGCGCTATGACACGCCTCCGATCGCGCCGCAGATGTGGCATTCCTATCACATCACCGGAAATCAGGCCTTCATTGCTGTAGTTGCGGCGCTCATTGGTCGCGAGTCGACTGGGGTGGGCGAGCATATAGAAGTTCCGGTACATCAGGCCGTCAGTGTTTGCACAGAAATTGACGTACCCTATTGGTTGTATGGCAAGACTGCTGTGTATAGGCAGACAGGACGCCATGCCCAGCCGGCAATTGGTCCTGCCGTTCAGTTTGCCACCGCAGACGAGCGGCATTCCATTGTGCTGCCCAATCCATTTCCTGGTGGCTATGAAGCCGTCGTCGAGTTTTTGAAAAAAAAGGGCCACGCTGGTAGGTTGTTGGATGAGAAATACACAAAACCAGCGAATCGGAGAGGGAAGGATTTTGCAAAATATTTTGCAAAACTACAAGCTGAGTGTGTTGCCGAATTCGGTATGGAAGAAATTTGGCGTGAGGCCCAAGACGCGGGTATACCGTGGTCCCCAATACGTCGTCCCGAGGAGAATCTGGAGGACGAACAGTGGCGATCAAGGGCAACGTTTACCGAAGTCGAGCACCCGGAACTCGCGACAAATCTTGTCTATACCGGTGCCCCAATGCTGCCGGAGACGTGTAAGTGGCGGGACGGTCCAAGGGCACCAACTCTCGGGCAACACAACCAAGAGGTCTTCGGGTCCTGGATCGGATTGGAGGACGAAGAGGTACTGCGACTGCAGGCTGAGGGAATCGTTTAGGCATTTAGACTTATGAAAACTGAGAATTTGTGCTTGCCAATGAATAAGCAAAGACCATTAGAGGGCGTGAGAGTCGCGGATTTAACATGGTTGCTAGCTGGTGCAGGCGGTCCTCGGTTACTCGCGAGTTTGGGCGCCGAGGTTATTAGAATTGAGTGGCGGGACCGGTTGGACTTCTTGAGGTATATGCCTCCGTTCGCAGAGAGCAAAGGAGAGTCTTCGTCCGGGCCTGTTGAAATGAATCTCAACGATCTTAATTCAAGCCAGTCGAAGAGCGTCAATAGAGGCGGTTACTTTAATGATATTAACGCTGGTAAGCGCGGTATTAGCCTCAATATGAAAGAGGCGGAAGGTCGTCGGCTATTTAAGAAACTTGTGTCGGTTTGCGACGTGGTTGTGGAGGCGTTTACAGCGGAGACGATGGAGAAGTGGGACCTTGGGTACGAAGCCCTGCGGAGTATAAAATCCGATATTATCTACGTGCAGCAACCTGGGTGGGGTAAAAAAGGCCCGTACGTTAAATATGCGTCGTATGGTCCAATCGCTCAGGCGGTGAGTGGACTCACCGAACAATCAGGGTTACCCGAACCACACCCCCCCGCGGGTTGGGGATTTTCCTATATGGACTGGTGCGGCGCGTATTATTGCGCAATGAATATACTGATGGCCCTTTACTATAAGAAGCGAACGGGCAAAGGACAGTATATTGACGGCTCACAGGTGGAACCGGGCATCACTATGACGGGGACTGCGGTTTTGGACCATTTGGTCAATGGGAGGCAGTACCAACGAACCGGGAACAGGTCTCCATATAAGGCCGCGGCGCCTCATGGGGCCTACGCGTGTGCCACTGATGAAAGTAGTTCCGACCGATGGATCGCGATTGCGGTTACGTCGGAGGAGGAGTGGCAGAGCTTGGTTCGGGTCATGGCAGGCCCCTATTGGGCCCTTGATGATGGTTTCGCCACCATGTCAGGCAGATTGGCGCGTCAGGACGATCTGGATAAATACATTACGGACTGGACTAAGGATAGGGACGCGTTTAGGCTACAGGAGCAGCTACAGGGTGCCGGTGTACCTGCCGGCGTTTGTCAAACGGCACAGGACCGCGTTGAAAGGGATGCGCAACTGAAGCACTTAGAGTGGCTGATCCCTTTGGAACATACGGAGGTGGGGGTATGGCCAGTCAAAGATGTCCCGTTTCACTTTAAGAACAGTAAGGTGGACCAGGGAGGGCCTACCGAGCGTGCGGCCCCCTGTTACGGTGAGGATAACGGATACGTATACGAGGGGTTGCTTGGGTTAACAAAGACGGAAATTCATGATTTTGAGGACGCAGGGATTATTTAATGGTTGTATAACTGAGGAGGGTGTCACATGTCGTACGATCTCATCATTAAGAACGGTACAGTCGTAGACGGAACTGGTGCAGACCGCGTGAGGGCCGATGTGGCAGTCACGGACGGTAAGATCAGCGAAATAGGAAAAATCAAAGAGGGTGCAAAACGAATGGTTGATGCATCGGACCTTATAGTTGCGCCGGGGTTTGTGGATCCCCACACGCATTACGATGCCCAGATTTGTTGGGATCCTTTGATTACGTCGTCCTCATGGCATGGAGTCACGAGCCTAGTGATGGGAAACTGCGGGGTGGGATTGGCACCGTGCAAGCCGGATGTTCACGAAATTGCAGCCTGGGACTTGGTCAACGTGGAAGCCATACCTATTGAGGTTCTCGGTAAAGGGGTTACTTGGGACTGGGAGACATTTCCGGAGTATATGGACGCGGCGGAGAGGCGCGGAAGTGGCATTAATATTGGTTTTATGGCGGCCCTCACACCCTTTAGGCATTTTGTAATGGGTGAAGAATCTATGGAACGGTCCGCTACACCAGAGGAGACGACGCAGATCAAGGCCTTAATTAAAGAGGCAGTGGCGGCGGGAGCGTTCGGATTCTCGACTACCAATGTTGCACAGCATATAGGCTACAAGGGCCGGCCGATAGCATGCAGGCAGGCTAACACCGCAGAATTGACCGCGTACTGCAACGCTTTGAAGGAACTCGGAAAAGGGAGCATTGAACTCGCATTGACAAATAATGTGTCTATTGTGGATGAATCCGAACACGCACTGCTCGATATGTTGCTGTCAGAGAGCGATCGTCCAGTTACTTGGTTGGCTCTGCTGAATCGGGATGACCAGCCAGAAGCGGCGCTCAACACGTTGCGGGCAATGGAACCGCTGTGGAAGAGGGGTGCAGTGCCTCAAGTGACATGCCGGCCTCTCATTATACAGATTGATCTACGTAAGCCATTTATCTTTGCGAATCTTCCTTGCTGGAAACCGGCATTTGACCAGACTATTGAGAAACAGAAGGAATTCTACCGGCAACCTAAGTTTCGCGAAGAGTTCCGTAAAGAAATGGAAACACCCAAAGTGTTCTCCGGGAAATGGGAACGCGCAATAGTACACGAGGTATCCAACCGGGATATGAAAGGACTAGTTGGAAAAAGCGTCGCCGAAATTGCGGGGGAACGGGGCGCCGACGCGCTGGATACGTTTTTGGATCTGTGTGTCGAAGATAATTTGGAATTGCAGTATACCTACGAACTTTTCAATGCGGATGAAACACGTATCCCTGAATTGATTACGCATGAACAGACTATGGTCGGACTGTCAGACGGCGGGGCTCACGTGGACATGCTTTGTGACGCGGGCTACTGCACGTACCTTCTTGGAACCTGGGTGCGGGAGCGTCAGGCAATTACTCTAGAGTACGCAATCAAACGAATTACTGCGGAACCGGCGGCATTCTACGGGATGAACACTCGCGGTATGATTGCCAAGGGTATGGCTGCTGACTTCGCAATATTCGATTATGAAACGGTTGGATCGGCCCGTCGCGGCGAAATGCGCAACGATTTGCCGGGTGGGGGAAAGCGCCTGGTAATGCCTGCACAGGGCGTCCAGTACACTATTGTTAATGGAGAAGTGCTCTTTGATGAAGGTGAGCACACAGGGGCGATGCCTGGGCAAGTATTACGGTCCGGCGTTGCGTGAGGGACCGGGGCTCCGAAAAAAGGGCGGCCCATCACTAGGGCCGGCCGTAGGATCTAAAACAGATCCCTAACGTCGCAGAGAGGAGACGCTATTTTGTTAAAGAAGCTTTTTCACGTCAATATATGCGTGCGGGATATGGAACGGTCAATTAAGTTCTACAGTAAGCTCGGTTTTTCCAAAGTGAACGATTTTACGCTTGATGACCCGACGGTGGGGGACGCGCTGGGTCTGGAGGCTCGGAAACTGCGTGGCGTTTTTCTGCGTCTCGGCGATGATGAGAGTGCTCCCGTTTTGGACTTGGTACAATTCATCGACCCGCCGCCGCAGGGGACGCCCTATGCCACATTGAATAATATCGGGATTTGTAGGATCGCCTTTACCGTAGAGGATATTGATGCCACGTATGCGGAGTTGATCCAAATGAATGTAGAATTTGTGGCGCCCTTGAAAAAACTGGATGGCCCTGGTGGCGCCGAGGTCGGAGTGGTGTGTTTTAAGGACCCGGACGGTACGATTCTGGAGTTAGTGAGTGGTCTATAACGCATTCAAACCGAGGCGGAATATAGAGGGGTAACCGCGATGTCGACGCGGAAGGGAAACGGGGCTCAAGACCTTGACCCCGATAAGCTGAAAAAAAGCGGTCAGAAGGTCTTCGGGTTTTTAACGGGTGCGGCCGTCTCTGCCATGATATACCTGGGAGATCGGCTCGGTCTGTATCGCGCGCTCGAGAATTCCGGACCCGTCACGAGCGACCGTTTGGCAGAGAACACGGGCCTTAGCGAACGATGGGTACGAGAGTGGCTGCGTGGGCAGGGTGCCGCCGGCGTGCTCGAGTACATGGGCGAAGGCCAATTCCGTATTTCGCCTGAGATGGCAATGATCTTGGCGGATGAAGACAGCCCCAAATTTGCGGCGGGGATTTTCGGCGATCTTCCACAACGGATGGCAGTCCTGGAAAAAATACCGGACGCCTTTCGAACAGGGCTCGGGTTGCCATATGACGAGCGAGGTTCAGAAGGAGCGCGGGGCATAGAGCGAGTTTTTGGTCCATGGTACCGACACTATTTGTTGCCGGTGGTCCTCCCCGCTTTGATAGGGGTAGAGGAGAAAATGCGGGCGGGGGCAAAGGTCGCTGACGTCGGATGTGGCGCTGGCGCAGCCCTGGTTCGTATGGCCGACGCATTTCCTCAGGCACAGTTCCATGGGTACGAAATATCGGAGCATGCTCTAAAGCGTGCTCGGAAGAATACAAGAGCGGCGGGGGTTGAAAATCTGTCTATTCACGATGCAAAGAAAGATGCTCTGCCTGAGGATGGATCCTTCGATTTTATTACGACGTTCGATTGCATTCACGACATGACACGGCCCGCTGAAATGATTCAGAGCATACGGTCGGCATTGAAGCCTGACGGTACGTGGTTGATAGCGGATATTAAAAGCGCGGCCACGTACGAGGAAAATCTTAACAGGCCAATGACTAGCTTGATGTACGCATTCTCTGTAATGGGGTGTATGTCCTCCGCCCTTTCTGAACCAGGCGGCGCTGGTTTAGGAACGTTGGGTTTTAATGAAGAGGTGGCCAGAAAGATGACGCGGGAGGCCGGCTTTTCGAAGTTTAAACGGCACGATTTTGAAAATCCGATGAACGCATATTACGAAGTACGGCCCTAGAAGGACGGAAAATGCCCAAACAATATCTGAACCCGCACGGGATACCGAAACTACCGGGTTTTTCGCAGGTAGCGACAGGTCGCGATGGGACGTTCGTCTTCATTTCTGGCCAGGTCGCTCTCAACGGGGACAATGAACTAGTAGGCAAGGGGGATCTCGCCGCCCAGATGGTCCAGACATTTCAAAATTTAGAGGGGGCTCTCAAGGGGGTTGGCGCGACATTTGACGATGTCTTAAAGACGACAATATATATTGTAGACTACAGCCCAGAGCAAGTCGGGGTTGTTCGAGAGGTTCGCGGGAGATTCCTGACCGGCGATCATCCGCCAGCTAGCACGTTGATTGGCGTACAAGCGTTGGCCTTCGACGGGCTTCTCGTTGAAATCGAGGCTGTTGCAATGCTCGAAAATTCCGCAACATAGGAAGCATGCGCACCGAATCTCCTTTGCGCGTCGCGTTTGATATTGGCGGAACGTTCACCGACGTTATTCTCAGCGACACAGCGGGTGGACTGTACACATACAAAATCTTGACCCTTCCAGATTCTGTAGGGACTGACGTGACGCGGTGCATCTCGGACACCGCAGGGGAGAAAGGTTCTAATGTTAGTGGGATGGTTCACGCCACGACTATTGTTTCTAACGCGGTGTTAGAGAATAAGGGCGCGACCACTGGCCTTATAACGACCAGAGGGTTTCGTGACGAATTAGAGATTAGGCGGTTGGGTCGACCAGGCGTCTACAATGTGTTCTGGGAGAGAACGCCTCCCCTTATCCCGCGACGGCGGAGACGGGAGGTTACAGAGCGTGTTACCGCTACTGGAGAAATCGACGTTGAGTTAAATGAAAACGAGGTCCTGGAGGCTGCTCATTTTTTGGAAGAGGCAGGGGCCGAAGTCATCGCTATCGCTTTTCTTCACTCTTATGTGAACGCGACGCACGAGAAACGTGCTGAGGCGCTCATTCGTGCGGCCTTGCCCGGAATGATTGTGTGTACCTCGGCGGACGTTTTGCCGGAGATTCGAGAGTACGAGAGGACATCGACGACCGCTCTTAACGGATATTTACTTCCCGTGGTGAAGGGGTACCTTGATCAACTTGAGGAACAACTCAAGGAGTTCCCTGTCAAGCTTAAGATTATGCAATCGAATGGCGGGATCATGAGCAGTGGGCACGCACGCAAGCGGCCGGTGCGGATGATCGAGTCGGGCCCTGCTGCGGGAGTTCTGGCTGCCGCCAGCCTTGCTAGGGAGGTGTCACTCGCGCGCGTCGTAGCCTTTGATATGGGCGGAACCACGGCGAAAGCTTGTCTGATAGAAGACGGTGAACCCATAGAGACTGCAGAAGGCGAGGTCGGAGCAGGTATCAATATAGCCGGTCGTTTGAGCGAGGGTGCTGGCTATGCCCTTCGTGTGCCTTCGTATGATATCGCCGAAGTCGGTACGGGAGGAGGGAGTCTCGCCTGGACTGACGATGGAGGTGCGCTCCGGGTAGGTCCGGTGAGTGCCGGGGCCGTTCCTGGGCCGGCCTGTTATAGCAGAGGTGGCGATCGACCGACGATTACCGATGCCAATGTTGTCCTCGGGTATATAAACCCGGACGGAATAGCCGGTGGCACAGTGGCGCTCAATGCGGGGGCCGCTTATCAGGCCATAGAAACGCATCTTTCCAAGAGGTTGCAGTTAGAGACGCAAGCGGCGGCGCATGGAATACATAGAGTGGCGAATGCTGCGATGACTCGTGCCATTCGTGCGGTCACGACAGAGCGTGGCCGTGATCCGCGGGAATTTACGCTGGTGGCCTTCGGAGGGTCGGGCCCGGTGCATGCGGCGACGCTCGCTGAAAATTTGGGGATGACGACAGTTTACATTCCACCATATCCGGGACTCTTTAGTGCCCTGGGACTACTCTTGGCGGACTTGCGATCGGACTATGTACAGAGCATACCCATGGACCTTGAAACACTAGATTCGGCGAAATTATTGGAAGCCTTCGACAAAGTGATTGTAAGGGCAAGAGAAGATGCTGACCCCGACGTTGGTGGAGAACGGGGAACAATATACGAACGACAGGTAGATTTGCGGTACAAGAGACAATCCTCCGAGTTAACCCTCCCATTGCCGCGAGAGGTTCCAGAGTCAAAGTTTAGGGAGTATCTGCTGAGAGCGTTTCATTCTGAACACGAGAGAGTGTACGGGTACCAGCGAGAAAATGACCAGGTATCGCTGGTCAGTATCCGCCTCAAGGCATGGTCGAAAGGGACGGATCTTTCCTTTGGGGTTTTGGGAGAACAGTTTCGAGAAAATACACCAGCCGCTGCCAAGTCCCGGTCGCGCGGATGTTATTTTGGAGGTAAATATGGGGAAGTTCCCACCAGCATTATGAGGCGAGGGAATCTTTTACGAAATGCCGTTGCCGGACCAGTTATAGTGGAAGAATTTGACACGACGGTAGTGGTCCCACCGTCTTGGACCGCGAAAATAGATGTGCATGGTAATATCGTCTTGTCCCGGCAAGAGGGAGGAAGCACGTAATGCCGCAGTTCGATCCCATTTTGACCGAAGTCATAAAGACTGAGTTGACCGCCGTCGCGGAAGAGATGGGCATAACGATGAAACGCACGGCCCGTTCGCTCGGGGCGAAGGAGGGTTCGGACTTTTCCACGGCTCTGGTGGACGCGGACGGGCAATTGATAGCGCAGGGCCTCACGATTGGCGTGCATCTTGGCTACATCATGGGAGTTATGCCCTGGGTATTGGAAAAATTTCGTGACGACTTAAACCCGGGTGACGTAATTGTCTCGAATGATCCTTATGGTGGGGTCTCACACTTTCCGGACATTGTTCTGGTGATGCCCATTTTTTGGCAGAAGAAACTTGTTGGATTTTCTGCAATAGTGGAACACCATACCGACATTGGTGGTCGGTTTCCTGGTGGAATGGGGATTGCATGTGCCGAAGTTTATGAGGAGGGCGTACGCATTCCCGGAGTGAAATTGTACAGCCGAGGTGAATTGAACGAGGATCTTGTCAATATGCTGGCGGCGAATGTTCGAGCGCCGGAGGACCTACGAGGCGATCTTGACGCACAGGCTTCAGCCTGTCGGCGTGGCGCGAAAGGACTTGAAGATTTATTAGATCGTCACGGCTTTAATACCTTTGTTGAATGCAATGTGGAATTGCGACGGTACAGCGAATACGCGATGCGGACGTGCATCAGGGGTATCCCGAACGGCAGGTATGAATATGTTGACCGTTTTGAAGACGATGGACTCGGTGGTGATGGAGTCCAGTTGCGTCTAGCGATAACGGTGGAGGATGGTACTGCGTGCGTGGACTTTGCAGGAACGGGCCCGCAAGTCCCAAGTGCGGTGAACGTCCCTTTTAATCTCACTCGGGCGTGTGTGTACGTGGCATTTAGATCGATCTTAGAGAATGATGTACCGGCAAATGCAGGCTTAGTCACTCCGATTACTGTGTTGGCCCCGCAAGGATGTGTTGTAAACCCGAGTTTTCCGGGAGCGGTGGGGGCACGTGGCATGATGATGTGGCGAATTATCGATATGGTATTCGCTGCACTGGCAAAGGCGATTCCTGAAAAGATTTACGCTGCGGGAGAGGGCGGGGCGAATCTACTAGTTTATACGTCTGATAATGACGGAGGCGGAGTGCCTTCCATGCTTTTGGATATTTATACCTCGGGCTGGGGAGCCCGTCCTAACAGTGACGGAGTAGAAGGCGTTACACCGATGGCGGCTGGTGGAGTCATGCGGAGTATTCCAGCGGAAATGGTGGAGCGGGAATGCCCGATTCTGATTGAAGGGTTTGGATTTGTCGAAGACACGGGAGGCGCCGGCCGATTTCGTGGAGCATTATCGGTTTTCCGAAAGTGGCGGTTTTTGAAAAAAGGAAGGGTTATGTTGCGGACGTGTCGAGTGAGTAGTTTACCCTACGGCCTGAAAGGCGGCCACGACGGGACACCCTTCCAGGCGACGCTGGAGGACGAAAACGGACGAGAGGAACTGCCCCAGCGGATGTTGATAGATCGCCACGTAGAAGCCGGGCAGGTGCTGACGCATGTGCAACCCGGGGCCGGAGGATATGGTGACCCGTTCGAACGGGATCCTGCACTCGTGTTGGAGGACGTGGTGGATGAAAAGATAACCGTGGAGTATGCGGTGCACGCATACGGAGTGGTGGTGGATAGTTTAGCCATGACAGTCGACTGGGATCGAACGCGAAACGCGAGAACAAAGAATGTGGGAACTAATGGCTAAGAGTTTCGACCCTATCTTAGTCGAAGTGGTCAAAAACGAGCTCGCCGCTATCGCGGAAGAGATGGCTATCGCCGTATGGAAAACTGGCCGATCCGCCATGGTCAAAACTGGCGATTTCGCCACGGCCCTGTGCGACGGCCAGGGCCGGGTGATTGGTCAAGGTTACGCTGCGCCGTTCCAGCTCGCCTTTTTCATGGCGGTAATGCCGCATGTCATGAGAAAATATAGCGGAAACTTTCGAGAGGGCGACGTAATCATTGTAAATGACCCTTATTCTGGTGTTACTCACATGCCGGACATTATGATCATTACGCCAACATTTACGCGCTTGGCTCACGCGCAGGAAGAAAGGCCTGCGGCTTTTACTGTGGCTTACTCCCATCACACGGACATAGGCGGTAGGTTTCCCGGGGGATTTAGTAGTCAGTGCACCGAGACCTTCGAAGAAGGACTTCGGTTACCCCTGCTCAAACTGTATGATGCGGGGAGACGGAATGAGGCGGTGCTTGAAACGATCTTGGCAAATGTCCGGGGATCAGAAGAATGGCTAGGAGACGTCGATGCGAAAATTTCTGGATGTTGGCGCGGAGACCAGCAGTTGAAGGACCTGCTAGACAAGTATGGGGCCGAAACATTTGCCTCATGTTGCGATTATCTAATCGATTATGCGGAGGCAGAAACGGAACGAGCGATTGAACAATTTCCCGATGGTGATTACGTACAGGAAGATATTTTCGAAGATGATGGATTCGGTTCCGACGGCATTGCCTTGCCTCTCAAAGTAGCTGTAACCCGGAGGTCAGGCGTTTTAAGCGTGGATTTCACCGGAACTTCAGCGCAGGCCCGAGGGGCGATCAATCTTCCGTTGAGCATGACGCGGGCGACAGTATATAGCGCCGTCAAAAGTATTGTCAGTCCAGAAGTGCTTACCAACGTGGGCTTCATTCGACCAATCGACGTTGTCGTTCCGGAAGGGACACTCCTCAATCCTTGCTATCCGGCGGCAGTAGGTGGCCGGGCCCCTTTATTTTTCCGCGTGTACGACATGTTGTTTCGAGCGCTTGCTAAGGCGATGCCCGAACGTGTCCCCATCCCTGGGGAAGGTGGTGATGTTCTTCATTATACCGGAGAGAGGAGAGACGGCCGGTCGTTTGCCATAATGGATATCTTCTTTGGAGGATGGGGAGGGCGACCGAGCAAAGATGGGATAGACGGGGTCGCTCCGATGGCCTTCGGGTCCTACGGAACGATTCCTGCGGAAATGCTCGAACGAGAATTCCCGCTCGTAGTCGACGGATTCGGTTATGTCGCCGATACCGGTGGGCCGGGTAAATTCCGCGGATCGGTATCGATCTACAAACAGTGGAGATTTCTTGAACCGGGAAAGGTGATGGTGCGAACAAATCGTTTAGTCCGAGCATCAGAGGGGATGGCCGGTGGTGTAGCCGGTGCTCTTTCCAAAAATGTACTGAATCCGGGCTCAGATAATCTGGATTTACCAAGGAAGGCCCACGTGCACATGGAAGTGGAAAAAGGAGATGTTATCCATCATGTGGTGTCTGGCTCCGGCGGGCACGGTGACCCGTTCGACCGGGACCCCGAAAGGGTGTTGAGCGATTTACAGGACGGGAAGATCACCATCGGGCACGCGAAGAAAGCCTACGGAGTTGCCATTTCGAACCAGAATAAGGGTGTCGATTGGGAGGAGACCGCCGCGCTTCGCCATGACCGCGAATAGCGGACACATAGTAATCGTCAAAGGAAAGAAGGACCATGAAGTCGATTTGGCGGAGAACCGCGGCGGTGGGCTGAAAAATGCGAGTAGGCTTCGACATTGGTGGAACGTTTACGGACATTGTAGTGGTGGATGATGACGGACACCTGTCCACCACCAAAGTATTATCCTTGCTAGAGACTATCGGCGAAAGCATTGTGCATCGTGTCAACGCGACCGCCGATAATGCAAAGGTCGATGCATTTGTACATGGAACTACGATAGCGTCGAATGCCGTGATTGAGGATACAGTGGCGCGCACGGGCCTCATTACTACTGAGGGTTTCAGAGACGAATTGGAAATGCGCGGTCAGCGGAGACCGAACATATACGATGCTGAATGGGACCGATTGCCGCCTCTCGTTCCCAGGTCCCTCAGGCTCGAAGTCGCCGAGCGTGTGTTGGGTGATGGGACCGTCGAGGTTCCGTTGAATTCCGAACAAGCAAAAGAGGTAATTCACCGACTGCTGGATGAAAGAGTACAGGCCATAGCGGTTTGTTTCATAAATTCCTATTTAAATTCGAAACACGAAAAAGAAATTGGAAAATTGATACGGGAAATTGCACCTGATGCGGTCGTGGGTCTATCGTGTGAGGTGCATCCGGAAATTCGAGAGTATGAACGGACGAGCACCACAGTAATTAATACCTCGCTGGTTCCGGTCGTGCGGGAATATCTGGACCGACTTGAAAGCCACCTGGCTACATTGAGTAATCGCCTGCTTATAATGCAATCTAACGGCGGAATTATGAGTGCAGAGGCGGCGAGAAGGCGACCCGCATATATGATTGAATCCGGACCGGCGGCTGGAGTCCTCGCAGCCGGAAGGTTTGCAAAAGGGGCCGGATTAGAACAGGTCCTATCGTTTGATATGGGCGGCACTACAGCGAAAGCGTGTCTGATTGAGGATGGGGACCCGCTCGAAAAACCGGGCGGGGAGAGTGGAGGAGGCGCCACAGCTACTACGACTCTTTTTGGTGGAGGCGGACACGCGTTGCGCGTGCCTTCTCTCGATATAGTGGAGGTTGGCGCAGGTGGCGGAAGTATAGCGTGGGTGGATAGAGGAGGTGCCCTGCGCGTAGGGCCGCAAAGTGCGAGTGCCGACCCGGGCCCGGTGTGCTATGGCCGTGGTGGTAGCAAACCGACAGTTACAGATGCCAACGTCGTTTTGGGTTACATGAACCCAGAGGCGATCGCCGGATCGACCATAACGATTGACCGCGATGCAGCGTGGGATGCGATAGAGGAAAATATTGCGACTCCATTGGGTCTGCCTGTGTTACGTACCGCTTTGGGAATAACCCAAGTTGCAAACGCAACGATGATGAGAGCGCTTCGCGCCGTTTCTACGGAGCGGGGCCGGGATCCTCGGGATTGCACGATGATCGCTTTTGGTGGTGCAGGTCCGGTGCACGCCGCTGCCCTCGCTGACAGCCTTGGAATAGAAAAAGTGGTGGTTCCGATTTACCCGGGGCTATTTAGCGCGTTGGGGTTGCTCTTAGCCGATTACAGGCACGACTATATTAAGAGCTTCGCAGAGCAACTTGACAGTTCTGAAGCGAGTAAAATCTCTCGAGCGTTTGATGAGTTAAAGCAAGCGGCCTTCGAGGAGTTCAGAAAGGAGGGGATTCCTCCTGGAAAGGTAGAATTACTGAGAGAGGTGGATATGAAATACTCCTACCAGGTTTCGGAGATGAGTATCCCTTTTCCTAACTGTGGAGAATCCGAAATAAAAAATGCACTTGCGAAAGGATTCTCAGTAGCCCACCGTCGCGCGTTTGGGTATGCACGAGACGATGTTGTTGAATTAGTTAGCCTGCGATTGAGAGCGACAACGTCGGTGGGAGAGACAACATTCTCGAGTGGTAGGCATGTGGCAGACGCAACCATAGGCGAGAGCCGTTCAGGCAATGTGACTAGAGAGAGTGGCCCACGTAACGCTTATTTTGGCGATCCCTACGGGAAAGTTAGACTGGTCACATATCGACGAGGGAATATTAAGACGACCTTGGCTGGTCCGTTAATAGTGGAGGAGCCGGACACGACTGTCGTGGTTCCCCCGAGGTGGTACATCCGGAGACAAGACGACGACAGTTTACTCTTGAGCAGAGAAGAGTGTGAACAGGTGCCCCGCTGACGATACTAACTCTGGTATTTGATTGATTAACTAAATGGCACGCCTGGAGTGTCCCCGGCTTCTCGCCTCTCTGCAGTTCCTTGCTCTCGCTACGTATTAGGGGGAAGGGTAAACCTCGAAACTACAAGGGGCGCGCAAACCGCCTGTTTGAAGTACTGGAGGACTTTTAGACCAAGAGAACAAGCGGTCAAGTCTAAAGTCACCGCTAGATTGAGATTGCGCGGCGCGTTTGTGGTAGATTGTACTGGAAGAATGGCAGAATAAGACGGTCATTTGATGCAAAAACAATCTGGTCCCCACGTGAAAGACCTCGTGCTTATAGGAGGAGGTCACAGCCATGTTTCGGTCCTTAAAAAGTTCGGAATGAAACCCGTACCAGGCGTAAGGGTTACGTTGATCTGTCGGGACTCGCACTCGCCTTATTCCGGGAGGTTACCCGGGTTCGTGGCAGGACATTATGGATTCGATGAGGCACACCTGGATCTAGTTCCTTTGACGCGTTTCGCCGGTGGTCGCTTCCTTCACGATGAAGCGTCAGCGATAGACACGGAAAACAAACAGGTCATATGCAAAGAACGTCCGCCAGTTTCCTATGATGTACTCTCTATTAATATCGGTTCGGCGCCCAACATGTTGACTAAGAAAGGTGACCTGAATGAAGGTATACCCGTAAAGCCGATTGACATGTTTTGGCGTCGCTGGGAATCGTTGAAGGAGCGGTGCTTGATGAGCCGCTGCGGTATGACGATTGCAGTAATTGGAGCCGGAGCGGGCGGTGTGGAACTACTGTTATCAATACAG
Source organism: uncultured Enterobacteriaceae bacterium (assembly GCA_964460065.1). Taxonomy (GTDB): domain Bacteria; phylum Desulfobacterota; class Binatia; order Bin18; family Bin18; genus Bin18. The sequence continues at coordinate 37,277 of CAYWPF010000011.1, read as the reverse complement.
TATAGCTTGCAAAGTTTACTTCTAGAACGTGGGCTGAAGAAAGACCACGTACGGTTCAATTTGATCAGCGCGGGGCCGATCATCTTGCCTACGCACAATGTAATCGTTCAACGTAAATTCACACGCATTCTAGAAGAAAGAGGCGTGAATGTAATATTGCGCTCTTCGGTAAGCCGTGTGGCGGGGGGAGTTATAGAATGCGAAAATGGTAAGCGGATCGAGGCAGACGAAATATTATGGGCGACGAACGCGTGTGCAGCGCATTGGCCGGGGGAGGCTGGGATAGCCACTGATGAGGCAGGGTTTATTAAAGTCAGGCCTACTTTGCAATCCCTTTCTCATCGCGAAATATTTGCCGCAGGAGATATTGCCACCGTTGTCGGCAACACCCGCCCAAAGTCCGGCGTTTTTGCGGTACGCCAGGGACCAAAACTGGCCCGTAACCTGCGACGGTTTCTTGTCGGAAAGCCACTCCGAGGCTTTAATCCACAGAGAAAATTTCTCAGTCTCATATCTACTGGGGGCAAATACGCGATCGCTAGCCGGGCTGGTTGGGCATTGGAAGGCAAATGGGTTTGGAGATGGAAAGATTTCATCGACAGCCGATTTGTTCGAACCTACAATGTGCTCCCCGAAATGCTGGCGGAAGAGGAGGTGAAAATTCCGTCGGGAATTAGAGATGCCGACCCACTGAAGGAGTTGTCAAGCCTCAATATGCGGTGTGGTGGTTGCGCATCCAAGGTGGGCAGTACCATCCTAACGAGAGGGCTGTCGGGGTTGAAACCGGTAGATCGGCCTGATGTCTTAATTGGACTGCACGAACCAGACGATGCAGCTGCCGTAGAGGTCCCTCCCGGAAAAATTTTAGTTCAGACTATAGATTTTTTTCGTTCATTTATTGATGATCCTTTTGTTTTTAGTCAGATTGCCGCAACACATGCCCTAGGGGATATTTTTGCGATGGGGGCCCAGCCGCAAACCGCACTTGCGGTCGTTACTATTCCCTATGGATTAGAACGCAAGGTGGAGGATGAACTCAAGCAACTCATGTCGGGGGCATTGTCGGTGTTTAATGCCGAAAACACTGCGCTCGTAGGTGGGCACACCAGTGAGGGGCAAGAGGTCGCAATAGGCTTCGCCGTGAACGGATTTCTAAGCCGTAATACGATTCTTAAGAAGAGCGGAATGAGAGAGGGACAGGTATTGGTGTTGACTAAACCGGTCGGGACAGGGGCCCTATTTGCGGCCGAAATGAGGGGCCAAGCAAAAGGCCGCTGGATTGAAGCCGCATTGACTACCATGAAAAAGTCGAACCGTCTTGGCTCTGAATGCCTGCGGCGTTTCGGTGCAACTGCGATGACGGACGTAACTGGATTTGGCTTAGTAGGACACATTTACGAGATGATGCAAGCATCAGGGATGGAGGTAACCCTTGCCATAGAAGAAATACCCGTTTTGGAGGGCGTCCGAGAGGTAATTGGACGGGGAATAGTGTCCTCCTTGCACTCGCAAAATGTACGGTTGAGACGAATTCTCCGAGGTGACTTAGAGGAAATAGATAAGGCACAATTTGTTACGCTGTTTGACCCTCAGACCGCAGGCGGTTTGCTGGCGAGTCTACCGCCTGAAAGGGCCGAGCCTTGCTTAGGTGAATTGAGACGGGCGGGTTATGCCTCTGCTGCAATAATTGGTCGGGTTGGGCCGAGATTGTCGCGCGGTGAGGGGCATGTAATTGTGGAAGCCGTGTAGGCCCCCGGCCAGGGAACAAGAAGGGGCACTGAAGCCCGGCTGTGCCCTAGGTTGGTCAGATATGGGCTCGCAATAGAAAGAAAACAAGCACTCCGGTGACCGACACGTAAAGCCAGACCGGAAGTGTATATCGCGCCAGTTTCTTGTGAGCGGTGAAGTTTTGAGTCGCTGCATAGAAGAGCGTCGTGAGGACCATAGGGAGCGCGATTATGGAAAGAACTATGTGACTAGCCAAGACCGTGAAATAAAAAACGCGGACCAACCCCTGTCCGGGAAAGGGTGTGTCGCCGTGGAAATGATGGTACGTTACATAGCTGCTAAGGAACAGGATCGAGAAGAAAAATGCGGCGATCATAGCCCGCTGGTGAACTTCACGTTTTCCTCTCCGGATGTTGATGTACCCGAAGACGAGGCAGCATGCGCACATCGCGTTGAAGAAGGCGTTTGCCGCGGGTAAGCGAACGACCCAATCGGGCTGATTCGAAGTGCCCGGACTAAAATAAATTAGCCAGAGAAGAAAAGTGCTTAAACCAGTTCCAATAATAATGAACCAAAACAACGGGTTGCGCGTGGCCGTTTTACTCATATGGAAAGGCTAACCGCAGCCGAGAACAAGATCAAGGACAGGGTGAGCAGGAGGAGTGGGTAGAGTGCTTAATTCGAGAAACGAAGGGATCGAATTCACTTTTAGTTTTTTATTCTCTCAGATGGGAGCGGCATAGTTTAAGGCTGTGCTTTTCGGCATGTCGATACCCGACCAATACAATGTGGGATATAATCTAGGTGTGGGCGGTGCAGTCGTGAGGGGCAGGGAATTGTTAATGGTCCGTCGTTCGTCCAGGTATGATGGCGGAATTTGGCAATTGCCCGGAGGCTATGTGGAACCCGACGAGACTATTGAATCCGCCGTCGTTCGGGAGGTGCGAGAAGAGGCCGGGGTGGATACGAGGGTGTTAGGGATCGTTGGAGTCAGGAATCGTTACGTTCCCAGGGTAGGGAATAGTACTTATGTTGTACTCCTCCTTGCTCCTCTTTCGGGAGAGCCAACGCCAGATTTTGTAGAGGTTGATCGAGCCGGGTATTTTACCATGAAAAGAATAGAGGAGCTGGTACCGTTGCCCCTAATCAACCGAGAGATAGCGCTCTCGGTCCTGTCCCGACGGCCCAATCCCCTCACGCCACGGAAAATGATTCACAGGGATGGAGACACGTATATATTGTTCGCGAGCTAAAAACGGTGGTTTACGGTTCTGAGTAAAATAAGGAGTACCATATTTTGCCAAATTTGCCGAGCAATACCAGGCTGTGAATGTTGCTGGCCGCCGCGTCTAGATGTGTCCGTTCCGTCGGGCTGGCAAGGCTTGCGGGTTTGTACCATGTTTATTTGTGGCAATCGGTGTATACGTTGAATTTCTTAAAAACGTTCTAGCTGAAGGAAAGAAACTCCGCGATATATATAGGCCTTATACGAACATGACGATGGGCAATTATCGCGCCACAGTTAACGGGGCAGCCGGGAAGAGGATATTCTATGGCTGGTGGGTTGTCGTCTCGTGTCTCATCAGCATGGCGATGGCCGGAGGCATCGGAAATCTTTCGTTTCCGGTGGTTCTAAAACCGCTGTCGGCAGAATTCGAATGGACGCGTGCTCAGGTGTCCGGAGGAATTTCGATATTCATGCTGGCGGTGGCACTCGCAGCTCCTTTCGTGGGACGCGTGGTCACGCTACATGGATCTAGGGCTGTAATGATCCCGGCGGCCTTTTTTATAGGACTGTGTCTAATACTCCTCTCCGTGACGACAAAGCTTTGGCACCTTTATGTGCTTCGGTTTGGAATTGGTCTAGGCTTTACTGCACTTGCACACGTACCGGTAAATATTGTCATTTCACGATGGTTCGTCGCAAAACGCGGACAGGCTATGGGCGCGGCGATGATTGGTGCCCCAATAGGTGGTCTGATAATGACGCCAGTAGTATCCGCCCTTGTGGAAACAGTCGGCTGGCGCCAGGGCTTCATCGCGATGGGTATTGTTGTGTGGGTCATCCTGGTACCGCTTCTAAGTTTGTTGATGCGCGATGACCCGACAGAAATGGGATTACGCCCGGACGGGCTTCCAGCCCCGCCGCTGCGAGTGGGTGATCGCAGCAGTGGAAAGGCACTTTCCGGGTTGTCTGCGAAGAGGGCTCTCCGCAGTACAACATTTTGGGCGCTTATTTTTATATACCTTACGGCCTATACGTGTATCTTCTCGGTGATGATCCATCAGTTCCCATATTTGACTGATGAGGGCTATTTACCAAATCAGGCGGCATTTCTAGTAAGTAGCATGTTGAGTCTATCGGTACTGAGCGGCCTGACCGTTGGGTGGATGAGTGACCGCTGGGACCCCATACTTCTCGCGGCCGTATGCTACGGAAGTGGCGGTGCGGGTATGATGGCGTTGTTGTGGGGCCCGTCGGAATTGACTGTCGTCGGGTACGTGGTTGGGTTTGGCGTGTTATTTGGTGGGACTACGCCACTTACAGCCTTAGTCACAGGGCGTGCATTTGGTCCAAGAGCCCATGGTGTAATCTATGGATTCTTCCAGACGGTTATCTGTTTTAGTGGATTCATCGGACCGACGTTGATGGGCTACATACACGATACAACAGGCACATATGACGTGGGTTTCGTAGGCGTGGCCGCGGGACTTTTTTGTGCGGCGATTCTGATGCTGGTGTTTCGAGCAACCGGTTTAAATACATCGCCATTGGTGGCTTGTACGCGACGCCGATCCTGAAAGGATTTGCCAATTCGAGTCCTCGCAGGAACTCGATTGGGAGATTGGATATACGGTGGGAGCTGAAGCATCTCTAGTAGAGTTTAAATAAAGGAGGAACCGATGGTTAAGTGTTTCTTCCTCTTGTGGGTGGCATAGTAGACTGCTACTAGTCCTGTGAGCGCACCGTTTGGTGTCTTTTTAGGCGAAAATGGAGGTTTTGCGATGAAAAGCCATTGGTTTCACTTGATGCCTTATCAGGATTTGCCAGAAGATTTTAAAGAGAAGCATCCGAGCGTGTGGGTGGATGTATCTAGTAAATTGTATGATCCGAGGATGGGCCACAAATACTACAATGAGTACTTGGACCAGCTCGAATTTGCGGATAGTCTTGGTTTTGATGGCATTTGCGTGAACGAGCACCACTCGAATGCCTATGGGCTTATGCCTTCGCCGAACCTAATACTCGCGGCGTTGGCCCGGCGCACGTCAAACGCATCCTTGATAGTGCTGGGGAATTCGATTGCACTATATAATCCTCCTATTCGAATTGCCGAAGAAATGGCCATGCTCGATTGTATGTCCGGCGGACGTTTTGTTGGGGGATTCCCGGTGGGCACGTCCATGGACACAAATTTTGCGTATGGGCAGACTCCGACCAACCTGCGGGAAAAGTATAGAGAAGGCCATGATCTGATTATAAAAGCCTGGACGGAAGAGGAACCTTTTGTCTTCAACGGAAAATATACACAGCTCCGTTATGTGAACATTTGGCCACGGCCAATCCAGAAGCCGCACCCTCCCATATGGATTCCTGGTGGAGGGAGTGTCGAAACGTGGGATTGGGTGGCCGAACACGACTACATGTACGCGTTTTTGAGCTATTTTGGTTACGAGCCGGCGACTCAGATCATGCAAGGCTATTGGGAGGCCGTGGACCGGGCAGGACGGGACCGAAATCCGTATCGAGCCGGATACCTACAGCTAATTGGGGTGTCGGAGACCGATGCTGAAGCCGAAAAAGATTATGCTGAGGCAGCCTCGTATTTTTACCATCGCTGCCTCCACGTACCGGATTACTGGGCTGCTGCGCCCGGCTATTTGACGCTAAAGACGATAAAGTCATTGAAGTCTCCCTTTAGTTTTGAACAGTTGGCCGACCTCAAGTGGAAAGACTTTGTGGATCAAGGCTACGTGATAGCTGGATCCCCTGCAACGGTACGCGAGCGCCTTGTAGAAGTCATTAAAGAGATGAACGTAGGACAGCTGTTTTCGCTCTTGCATTTTGGAAACCTTGGGAGCGAGCAGACGCGGAAGAATACCGAGCTATATGCAAAAGAAGTGCTGCCTTTTCTACGAGAGCAGCTGTGGAACGAGTGGGAGGATCGCTGGGCACCCCGTCCTTTAGAGGCTGAGGAGCGAATGCCAGTGGCCGCCCTATGAGCTGCGCTTGGGTATGGTTCGCAGAATAATACCCGCAAACCGAAAACGATTCTTGAGAAGAGCCTTTTGTGTGAAGGGAGCTTGATTGGAATGCAAGAAGTAAAGGTATCTATCCGTAATGGAAAATTTACGACGACAATGCAGTGGGGAGGAAATGGAGATCCTTTAGTGTTCTTGCACGGAGCAGGTGGCCCTATGATCGGCGCCCCTTTTCTTGACGATTTAGCGCAAAATTTCACGGTGTATGCGCCCGCGCACCCGGGGTTTGGGACGGGCCAGGGCGTAGAGAATTTGGAAGACGTCATTGACTTCGCGTTGTACTATCATGACTTTCTCGACGAAATGCAAATAGAGAACCCCCATCTAATGGGACACTCACTTGGCGGTATGATAGCCGCTGAAGTCGCCGCGCTGTCGCCCTATCGGCTCAATAGACTGGTGTTGGCTTGTCCCGCGGGCCTGTGGTTGGAGGATAATCCGATCCCCGACTTTTTTACATTTAATCCTAATCAGTTAGTCGAACACATCTTTCATGACCCGAAGGGTCCGATGAGCCAGATGTTTACGGAACAATTAGCGGATCCAGAGGCACAACTGGAAATGTATAGGTGCTTAGCCTCTACGGGAAAATTTCTATGGCCGATACCCGACAAGGGCCTGAAGAAACGTATCCATCGATTGCAGTTGCCCACACTTTTACTTTGGGGAAATTCCGACAAGCTTATTCCTCCCGTGTATGGGGATGCGTTTCAAGGGTCTATTCCTGGATCGCGACTGGTCAGCTTTGATAAGTCAGGTCATATGATTATGCTGGAAGAACAGGAAGCGTTCGTTGAGGCGGTGTCCAATTTTTTGCTGGAATAGACGGAAAATTCAAGTAAAAGGGGGAGAATTATGATCAAATCGAAATCCATTCGTCACGCGGGGGTTCCGGTTTCGGATGTGAGAAAGGCGAAACGTTTTTATGGGGAAATCTTGGGCTTCGATCAGGTTGAGAGGCCGGAAATCAAAGGCATCCCGGGTGCCTGGTATGAAGTCGATGGGACCCAGGTGCATATTATAGGCCAAAGAAACAAGATGGCGGCGGAAGGGATTCCGGGTGTAGGCGCGCACTTAGCTGTGCAGGTCGAGGACCTAGAAGAGGCCAAGAAAGTGCTAAAGCGTCGTCGGGTTAAATACATGGAATTTACGCCACCTCCGAATTTCGGCTCGGATCCAGTCCTTTTTGTCTTGGATCCCGACGGAAACGTTGTTGAGCTCCGAACCGACGCGTAATCGGCCTGGGTACTTTGATCTCAAGGAACCAATAAATGCCTGCTGTACGAAAGGCATCGTATGTTGCTTGAGTTTTATCCAAAATCGGATGGAATGCAGCTTCTGCACTTTATGTTCAGGAGTGATAGGGTCGATCCGGAAGATTTATGGATTCGGACGTGCTTGAGCGGTATAGTTCCTGGTCCCAAGCGCGTCTTTTCGGAGAGCCGTGAGGGGGTCTCCTATGAGACGCAGCAGTATGGGCAATGCGTGATAGGTCAGGCGCTTTACGATATTCAGAAGCATCAGGAAATCGTTAAGAAACTACGGCTCGACTATCACCTGCAGGCTTTAGCAGAACAAATTTGCGCAGAACAGTATAATTCTATCATCTCTCAAGTGGCCTATGAGTTGGCGAAGTTTGCTAGATTCACGGTCAACGATCAGGATGATTTGAGTTTAGTGCTCACAGGGGTGGATCAGTCCATGATCGATAATCGTGTGGCCCTCTTACAGAAACAATACTACGGAATAGAGTGAGGGAAAGGGAGGTACAGACTGGTTAACACAGAACCGAAGGTTGCGTTCGTGACCGGCGCCGCATCGGGCATAGGGCGGGCGTCTGCCTTGGTACTGGCTAAAGCCGGCTGCTCACTTGTCGTTACTGATATAAAAGCACACGAATTAGAGGAGACGGCGTCTGCCGTTTCTGATCTGGGAGCTAAGGTCATTCCTGTCGCTTTGGATGTAACGGACACGGCCGCGGTCCAGATGGCATCGAAAGAGACGATTGCCGAATACGGACGAGTGGATATTGTGTTCAGTAACGCGGGTATTGGTAGGCAGGTGCCATTTCTTGAGATCACAGATTGTCAGTGGGACGAAATGTTCAACGTACACGTTACCGGAACTTACCATTGCTATCAAGCTTTTTTGCCAGGGATGATAGAACGAGGTTGGGGCAGGCTGATCTGTACTTCATCGATGGGGGCTCTAACTGGTGGGGTAGGGTTGGTACACTACTGCGCGGCAAAGGCTGGTTTAGCGGGTTTGACAGTGTCCATGGCAAGTGAACTTGCGCGAACTGGTGTAACGGTCAACGCGGTTGCGCCCGGAGTGATAGATACGCCGATGGTAAGGCAAAGCTCGGACAATTTGATAAACAAAATTGAACGGATGATTCCACAGAAAAGATTAGGAATCCCGGACGACATTGCATACGCTGTCGCTTATCTCGCATCGGAACAGGCTGGCTTTGTGACGGGACAGGTTCTAAGTCCAAATGGCGGCTCATACACGAAGTGGTGTTAGATATGAGGCTTAGGGAGCGAGTCGCTTTGATCACCGGGGCGAGTTCTGGACTTGGACTTGCCACGGCCAAAATTTTTGCGGCAGAAGGTGCTGTGGTGGCAGCGGTAGACCAGGATATTGCTCCGCTTGAGAATGAAATAGCGGGACTTGGAGGAAATGCCCACCGACGGATCGCCGGTTTTGAATTGGATATTACGGATACGGAGGGATTAGGCGCGGTCCATGAGGAAATTATAGAGAGGTTTGGCCAGGTGGAAATACTGGTAAATAACGCCGGGATCGCGCAAATTAAGAACTTTGTTGATATCTCGCCGCCAGAATGGGGGCGCATGATGGATGTACACGTGAAGGGCGCATTTGCGTGCTCGCGAGCCGTCTTGCCTTCCATGATAGAGAAAAGGTGGGGCCGCATTATTAACACAGCGTCAGTTGCCGGGATGGCAGGAGGTCCGCGAAATGCACACTACGCAACGGCGAAGGCCTCCCTTATAGGGTTCACCCGTTCGCTGGCGCTCGAGTATGCCCGATATGGAATTACAGTGAACGCCGTCGCGCCAGGATTGATTAACACGCCGATGGTGACGAGGGGGACGGGTTCCGACACTGAGAAAGTGGTGGACTATTTTACCCGCCGCATCCCCGTAAAAAAATTGGGGGAAGCAAACGACATCGCAAAAGCTCACTTGTACCTGGCCTCGGAAGACGGGTCTTACATTACGGGACAGGTATTGAGCCCAAATGGTGGGTTTCTGATGTAACGCGCCGACGCTCATCTTCGCACGTAAAAACAGATACCCGATACCGTTCCGGAGGGAGTTATAATGAACCGGGTTTTTGAACGTCGAGAATTGTTAGAGCGAAATACGCTGCGCCGGTTACAACAGAAGAGTGACAACCCTTCGGTTAGACGATTTGTCCTACAGTACGCATCATTTTTGTTGTTAGCGACGGCGGTTGTGATCTCGGCAACAGAGTCAAACGTGGCTGTAATCTTACTAACCGGGTTATTAGCAGCGGTCTGGGCGTCGTTATTTGCCCCGTTTCATGAAACCGTCCATGGGACGGCCTTCCGATCGTCTTGGCTCAACACCATCTGCGGATGGTTAGCTGGAATTCCGTTTGGAATGGCACCGGCCGTGTATAAGGAATTTCACTTCGATCATCACCGGTTTACACAGAATCCTGGTCGGGACCCGGAGGTTAGAGCATTCCGTGGAAAACCTTCAGCGTGGCCGTCTACATGGACCACATGGACTTTGATGATAATAGGGTGGGGTATAATTACCCTCAAAGTACGCACCCTCATAAAATTACCATTTCTGTCTGAGGATCGGTGGGAGAAACTCGCGCCCTGGGCCAGAAAGCCCTTGCGGCCGCTACTCGCCCGACAGTCTGCGACGGTTGCTATAGTGTGGGGCACCCTAATTGGAATGGCAGTATGGAATGTCGGATATCGCTATATACTACTAGCTGCGATTCTCAGTCATACGTTCCAGGCGGTCTGGGTAACCACGGAGCATACGGGTCTTCCCGCAGTCGGGTCTATTTTAACCCGAACTCGAACTGTTGTGACGAGACCTTTTATTCGTTGGTGGCTGTGGAATATGAATTTTCATGCCGAGCACCATGCGTGGCCTTCTGTACCCTGGCATGCATTACCCGAGTTGCACTTGTGGACTAATGATTATTTGGAGGCCCGTAACAGTGGGTACATGGAAGTTCATTCAGAAGTGGCGCGTACTCTCGCCTCGATGGGACCAACCCGTTAGCACGATACCAATTCGTTTAGCTGTTCCACCCCATACGAATAAACAATTATGCAAGTTGTAAAAGTAATTAACGGTGATGAGACGCAAGGACACCTTCATACATTAGACAATCTTATGTTTAATTTTTTTATTTTTCAGATAAACTTATCTATCTTATTTTCCTCAGTATGGTAGATTGATCACAGTCGAAAGATCGCTGTTCAAATCTCCCCGATTGAACAGTGCACAGCCCACAGGGTTTCCCCTCCTTTATCCCTGTGGGCTTTTCTATTACAGGCTTGGCTGACCCGTCCGAACAAGTGCTCGAATGGTACCGATGGCCGGTGTATGATGCTTCACCAACCCGTAGTGTGCGGAGCGACAACCGGCTGCTTTGGCGCAAACGATATCGAAGTCAAAATCGATATTCGAGTTCGTTCGTTTTCAATTGGAGATAGCCCAGGGAAAGTGGATCGTATGAGGGCTATAAAGAAGGATTATTGGGGAAAATGGTGTGCCTCCAGAGACGGTGGAAGGCAATACGCGGGCGACGGGAATTACTTGGACCAGGACTTCCGGAGCCTTTCCGTGCTTTTGGGCTCTAGTTGACCAGGGGAGACCTAGTGTTTAGGCTCGTACTTACCGTCAAGTATGGAAGGAAGCTTGTAAAATGCTCACTGCGACAACACGGTTTTTTAACGAAGAACATGAAATGTTTAGGGAACAGGTCCGGAGTTTCGTTTCAAAAGAAGTGCATCCGCATGTGGACCAATGGGAAGAGAACGCGTTGTTTCCCAAGGCCCTCTATCCGAAGATGGGCGAATTGGGGTTCTTGGGTATCAGGCATCCCGTAGAGTACGGAGGAACTGCTGGCGATATCTGGATGACGGTAGTGTTTTGTGAGGAACTCTGTCGGAGCCGGACGCTTGGGATGCCGATGAGTGTACTCGTGCATACCGACATGTCATCGACGCATATAGCTCGACACGGTACGGCAGAGCAAAAAGATCAATATCTTAGACCCATGATCTCGGGGGAGGCAGTGTGCGCGATAGGTGTAACTGAGCCTTCGGGTGGCTCGGATGTCGCGGCCATCAAGACAACGGCGGAACGAGACGGGGACTATTATATACTAAATGGATCCAAAATATTTATCACGAATTCAGTGCATGCCGATGTATTTTGCGTAGCCGCGAAAACGGACAAGGACGCTGAGTCGCGTGGGGTGTCGATGTTCATTGTCGAACGAGATACACCGGGTTTTAGTATGGCCAAAAAGCTTGAAAAGATGGGGTGCCACAGCTCTGACACGGGAGAACTCGTGTTCGAGGACGTACGCGTTCCTCGAAAGAATTTGTTGGGAGAAGAGGGCAAAGGTTTTTATTATATAATGGAGAACTTCCAAGACGAGCGATTGATAGCAGCAAGCATGGCAGTTGGCGCGTCTCAACAGGCGCTTGAAGATACTCTCCAATATACGCGAGAGCGTAAGACCTTCGGAAAACGAATATTTGACCATCAGGTGGTGGCTCACAAACTGGCGGATATGGCCACTGAACTTGAGGCGGCCCGACAACTAACCTATTACGCTGCGGATGTATTACAGAGTGGCCGGGACTGTACGACTGAAGTGTCCATGGCAAAACTGTATTGCTGTAATATGGCTAACAAAGTCGCGTACGAATGCGTACAATTGCACGGTGGCTACGGTTACATGAAGGAGTTTCCTATCGAACGTTTTTATCGAGACGTAAGACAGACCACCATAGCCGGAGGCACGGCTGAAATAATGAAAGAGATCATAGTGAAAAGGGGCCTCGACCGGGACCTCTAAACTCCTTTTGGAACCGGGTCATTTTCAATAACTCATCGGCAAGTATAATAATAGACAGATTACGCACTGAATGATGTCGATTCCACGTCGGGTTTTGGATTAGGGTGATTAATTTTCCTGCTAAAAGCATGCATGCCGTTGCCCTAACAAGCTTAGTATCTGTTTTGGTCGTGGCTGGGTGGTCCGTAGGTCACGTTTGTACGGCGTCCTCAGTGCCGAAAATTTTGTTCTTTGGTGATAGCCTGACGGCCGGTTACGGCCTTCAAAGATCGCAGGCATTTCCGGCTCTCATTTATGAGAAAATAGTCGGTGACGGTTTAGAGTTTGAAGTTTTAAACGCAGGCAAAAGCGGTGAGACTACTGCCGGGGGCCTACGACGAATATCATATTATTTGGACCAACCCATAGCAGTTCTAGTGCTGGAACTCGGTGTAAATGATAGTTTTCGGGGCATTTCTACGGAGACAGTATACGAGAATTTACACAAGATTATAGATCTCACGCGAAACAGCTCGCCACAAGTAAGAATATTGATACTTGGAATGGAGGCGGCTTTTCCTCCTACGGATGACTATGCTAGGCGATTTCGTGAAATATTTCCGCGACTTGCGCGTGCGAACCGTGCGGTCCTAGTTCCTTTTCTGCTGGAAGGGGTAGCCGGACGGCCGAATCTGAATCTTGCGGATGGATTGCACCCAAACGCGGAAGGTCAGAAGATTATGAGTGAGAACATCTGGCCAGTACTCAAACACATACTCCATTAGCCTGTCGGAAATTAATATTCAAATTTGGAAGTCGTCGGTATGGGACTACGTGCGGTGGTGTGCCTTACCTTTTTTGCGTGTGACGCCTAAATACGGTGATATAAATGTTTATTTCACTCTACTTTGGAATCTCCAAACCTAAAGTGATTTATAGATTATCGACGCAACCAATGAATAAGGAGTAAGATAAATATTATAATGGGGATAGCGACTTCTCGCAGTGCGGTAAAATGAAAAGTAGTGCAGAGTCTTATTTGACATGGTATAATTTACCTTCGTCAGATTGGAACTGTGAGGGCCGTGGTGGTGTGAGGAGGAGTTCATGGGCGTGGTGGAGGTAGAGGTCCCTTTGGAGATTTTCGCAAGCAGGCTACAGCCGTTTGGCGTGGCGCTTGCGGAGGTGAGCTGGCGCGTAAAAATGTTTACATATGACGGCGTCGTACTCTCGGCACTTCATTTGGTAGAGCCCGAGGTAGTAGTGGCTATGTGCTTTTGGCCAGAGACGCAGGCACTTCGGGAAACTTTCCAGGGGAATTTTGAGTTGTGTTTGAGTCCGCCAGATGGGCATGTTGGTCGTGTCCGATTGAATCTCCAGATTGACGAAAAAATGGTAGAGGGGATTTTTCAGGCTGCCGGACAGGTGAATCCTTACCCGTCCGACGATTCGGCAGTCCGGGCACGACAATATTTTGAAGATTTTTTGGCTCTGGGCTTTCCGGACGCAAAGGTCGAATGGGGAAAGGTATTAAGGTGGCATACTGGTCCAGGATTTATCGAGGTAAGCGATCCTATACGCGTGGGTTAACAACGGGGGTCGCATTTGGCGAAGAGACATGTTATCGGGTGCGTTCCCGGAGCCCGGGTAAGATGCGAGTGGTGTATCCTTGGGTGGTAGACGGGGCAGGCGCAATGAGGCCTGCTTTTCGTTTGGGAGACAAATGGCAGAGAAAATAGAAAATTCACACTTGGTTGAGATGGAACCGTTGGTACCCCCACGTGCTATCAAGGCGAAATCCCCACTTACAGACGGGGCCGAAAAATTGGTTATGGACACGAGGGCGGCGATTTGTGACATACTTCACGGACGAGATCGCCATCGATTGTTGGTAGTTACGGGGCCTTGCTCCATCCACGATCCCGAGGCGGCCTATGAATATGCTGAGAGGCTCAAACCGGTAATAGACGAGACAAGGGAAGATCTCGTTATCGTGATGCGGACGTATTTCGAGAAACCTAGAACGACAGTAGGATGGAAAGGATTGATTAACGATCCGCATCTGGACGGTTCTTGTGATATTCCGTCTGGGCTCGAATTAGCACGACAGATATTATTGCGGATCAATCATGTTGGTGTCCCCTGTGCGAGTGAATTATTGGACCCCGTCACTCCTCAGTATGTTGCAGATTTATTAAGTTGGGCGGCCATAGGTGCTAGGACGACCGAGAGCCAGACCCACAGAGAGATGGCTAGCGGATTGTCTATGCCGATCGGTTTCAAAAATACCACAGGGGGTGAAGTGTCGGGTGCAATAAACGCCATGATTTCTGCAGGGCATGCGCATAGTTTCTTGGGTATAAACGGAGACGGACTGACGTCTGTGGTGAAGACATCGGGAAACCCGGACCGCCATGTTATCTTACGCGGCGGAGGCGGTCGTTCAAATTATAGCGAAGGTGATATCGCTAGCGTGACCGATATGGTTGCTGATGAGGGGATCGCACGTCCGATAATGGTTGATTGTTCCCACGGAAATTCGAATAAGGATTACACACGTCAGACGACCATATGTAGGGATGTTATGCAGCTCCGCGAGAACCTCAAGTACGACGTAATGGGACTATTGATTGAGAGCAACTTGAAACCGGGGAATCAGGTGTGGCAGGAAGGTACCGAGTTGCAATATGGTGTCTCCATTACCGATGCCTGCATAGGATGGGATGAAACGCGGGACCTGTTGTACCAAGTTGGCGAGGTTGTCCGTGCTAACCCGGTTTCCAAAGCGTAGTAGTCTCAAGCGTAGGACGCACTACTCGTGTAATCGCCGGGGTCGGAAATTGAAAATCCTGATCTGTTTGATACTCGCAACCGGGTTGACCGCGTGTACGTACACGGAACAGAAATGGAAAGAGACACTTTCGGAATTCAACAAAGGCATCGACCGGAAAATTGCGGAAACAAAGGGGCAGGGACAGCGTTGCGAATCGGCCGGCGGTGTGTTTTACAAGGAACGGTGTTACCAGCCCGACGGAGCGGCGGGAATGGACCAGGAGCGAACGTGCCGCATGCATGGCGGGCTTTATATCGACGGTATATGTCTTACTGATCGTCATCGCTTGGACCGCACTTTCTGAAACTTAGTTGTTCGATAGGTGATTGCGTATCGACTGCAAGGATTCGATGCGGTTCTCCGTATCGGATAGATTAGGGGAGGAACAAGTATGAATGCCTTGGCGCCCGGCGACAAGTTTGCAAAGGGCGGGTGTCTGTGCGGTGCTGTTACTTTTCGTATCACGCTGCCGACATTATTCTGTGGCCACTGTCATTGCTCAATGTGCCGTAAGGCACACGGTGCCGGTTACATTACGTGGATAGGCGTCCTTCTAAGTCACTTCGAATTGAGACAGGGCGCGCAGAAACTGAAGGAATATGCTTCATCTACGCACGGAAAACGTGGTTTTTGTTTGGAATGTGGGAGCACATTATTTTGCCAATCGGATAAGCATCCAGACGTAATGGACATTGTATTGGCAAACATTGACGATAAAATAGATCGAGTTCCAGAAGCTCACTATTATTTCTCGGACCGAGCTGATTGGGTCATGATTTACGATCGATTGCCAAAATTCGGTGGGGAGACAGGTACGCGGCCGTTACAAGAAGAACATTAAAATTTGAGAGGGGCAGGATGAAGTACGAACAAATACTCTACGACGTCGAGGATAACATAGGCACAGTTACACTAAATCGACCCGACCGGCTAAATGCCTGGACAAATGTTTTGGAACGGGAAGTGCGGACTGCGATGACTATTGCCACCGGGGATCCGAAGGTGAAGGCAATTATACTCACGGGCGCGGGGCGGGGTTTTTGCGCAGGTGCGGACATGGACGCGCTGAGCGCCGCGACTGAAGGGACGAGCCAAAACCAGAGCGATGCTTCAGACACGTTCCCCGGTCCTATTGAGGGAGGTCTCGAGCTCCCCAAGGTGTTCGGGTACCGGTACGCGTACTTTCCTACCGTTCCTAAGCCTATAATAGCGGCGATCAATGGCCCGGCCGCCGGGTTAGGGCTTATTATGGCGTTGTACGCAGATGTGCGATTTGCGGCCGAAAATTCCGTGTTTACGACCGCGTTCGCGAAGCGAGGGTTAATAGCGGAACATGGAATAGATTGGATATTGCCACGGGTCGTTGGGCTGCCGAATGCGTTGGACCTCATGCTTTCGGCACGCAAGGTGACGGCCCAGGAAGCGCACCGAATCGGTTTAGTGAATCGATTGTATGCTCCTGAGTCGCTCTTATCGGAAGCACGTGGGTACGCACTTGAATTGGCGGAAATGGTGTCACCTCGTTCCATGCGTGTGATGAAGTCTCAATTGTTTCGATCTCAGGACGTGAATTTTGGAGATGCACTTGATGTGGGGATACGCGAGATGAAGGAAAGTTTTGGAAGCGAGGATTTCAAAGAGGGAGTATCGCATTTTGTTGAAAAGCGTCGTCCCCGGTTCACTGGACGCTAACTTATCCGCCGGATGACGGAGTAGGTTGTGATTGTAGGCGAGGTTTCTCAGATTTGGCGGTATCCGTTCAAAAGCATGATGGGCGAGCTTTTGACTGCGGCAGAAGTAACGAGGCGTGGCCTATTGGGCGACCGGAATTGGGCTTCTAGAGACGAAACACGAGGTGGGATTGGAAGCGCAAAGAAGATACCCGCGCTGATGCAGTGTCTTGCTAGATACCCTGAGAAAGGCGGTGAAGACGCGGTCGTCCCAGCAGAGATTACCACACCCGATGGGGATACGTTTTTGACAAACGCTGTCGATGCAGCGGCTCGACTGAGCAGTGCCATAGCAAACGACGTCACTATCTGGCCATTGGTTCGGGACCGAGGAGATACTCATTATCGAAGAGGTAAACCCACTCTTGAAAACCCGTTGGAAGAATTACGATTGGTCCTTGGTCTAGAGCCCGGCGAACCTCTCCCGGACCTATCTGGCTTTCCTCCACATGCGAGGGATTTTGCCACGCCGCCGGGCGCGTATTATGATGCCTTCCCCATTCATCTAATAACCACATCGGGCCTGTCAAAATTGAACCGACTGCTGCCTAACTCCCAGATTGAGGCGCGACGCTTTCGGCCGAGTGTATTGGTGGACACAGGCAATAATAACGAATTTGACGATCAAAATTGGATCGGGAAACGTCTGAGAATGGGTACCCTCGTGATTAGAGTTGAAATGAAATGCCCGCGATGTGTCATGACAACGTTAGCGAGCGGAAACCTCGGGCACGACACGCGCGTCCTACGAGCCCTGGTCAAGGAGGCGGCCCACAATTTCGGCACATATGCGACCGTTGCTCACCCGGGCGGGATCGCCCTCGGTGATCCCGTTGAAGTCCTGAGTTGAATGTACCGCGCCTCTTTCTGGTTGCCGAACAGCGAACCTCGCAGCGAACACGCTCAGTAGATAGCCATTACCTTAGTGGCAAAGTCGTCTAGCACTTTTCGCGCACTCTCCATAGGGGGCAGCAGGGTGACTTCCTTTAATCCGTTCTTCTCAGCGGCGCGGATCTTTTCCACAATCTCATCGGGAGTTCCGACAATACAGGACCCTTCTATCGCTTTAGGCGTGATAAACTTTCGCTCTTCTGGCATTAGGAAAGTACAGTGGCCGTTGTGAAGTTGCAGATATCTTTTTTCCTTCGGTGTCTCCATTTTTTCGACGTAGGTCCGGTATTCTTCCCAAATGTCAGCTATGGCCGGAGGAATCATGTCTTCATTGCCGGTAAATTCATAGATTTCGTATGCGAAATGTAGCACCGCGGACACCCAAGATCCGCACTCGTCTATAACCCGTTCGGAAGTAAGCTTCTCTCCGGGCTCGAGTACGACCACGGAGGTAAGAGAGACCGTATGATAATCAGACATGTTTCGGCCGACACGTGCGGCCCCTTGGGCGACATGTGCCATGTTCGATTCTAAAACCTCTTTCTGCTCGTTTAGGACGGATACTAAGCCGTCGCCAAACTCACCTGCCGCTTTTAAAGCGAGCGGGCCGTTCGCCGCGACGATGATAGGAATTGGATTATCCAGATCCAAAAATTTGAGGTCCTGGTGCAAGAATTTTATAGTTCGGGTTGTGTCGCCAAGAGTAAAGTCCACTTCATCTCCTTGAAGAAGGGCGCGGACGACTCTGAGGTACTCGCGAAAATCTCGTATCTTCATGGGGTTCATACCCATCACGCGCATGGCCGTATGCCCTGTTCCAATTCCCAAAAATACACGGCCGGGTGCGACGCGGGCTACTGAGGCAATAGAATGCGCAGTGACCGGAGCTATCCTTGTTCCTGGAATGGCAACGCCTGTGCCGAGCTGGATACGCTGCGTATTCTGAGCAGCGAGGGCCATTGTCGCATAGCAGTCGGACCAAATCATCTGTGAATCGGGCACCCAAGCCCGGTCGTACCCTAAATCTTCCGCGTATTTAATGAGTTGCCAATCGTCTATCTTAGGTGCGACCGTCAAGCTAAATTCCATGTAGTACCCCCTGCTCAAAAAACTTACTTGTTGCTGCAACAGGCTTACCATACGTCGCGGACCAGTGCCATGTCCTTAGGGTTGTGGTTTCTTAAGGGAGACCTGTGGGACGGGAGGGTATTTGGTCCTAGGAATAGCTGCAGAGAGGTTTACTACGGCACCGCTAGTCAGTAGCTTGATGTATTATTGCTAGGAGTAATCAGGTGAGTAACTACGAGTTTATTGTAATAGGGGCAGGGATTGCTGGAGCATCTGCCGGCTACGAGCTGGCGTCACACGGTCGTGTCTTAATCTTGGAGCGGGAACCAGTCGCAGGTCATCACTCTACAGGTCGATCCGCGGCAGTACTAACGGAAAATTACGGGAACTCGATCATACGGCGATTGACCCTGGCCACGCGTCCTTTTCTTGAACACCCGCCAGCTGGTTTTACAGAGAACCCTCTTGTTTCCCCCCGGAAAATGATGTGGATTGCCCGAGAAGACCAGCAGGAGGAACTGGCCGCAACCTTGCCCAACTCGCAGCGCTTGGTGCCGAGTATTCACCCGGTCAATTCTTTGGAAGCCTGTAATTTGTGCCCAGTATTGCGAAGCGAGTATGTGTCATACGGAATCGTCGAGCCGAATGCGCTGGACCTCGACGTGCACTCTATTCATCAAGGATTCTTAGGGGGCATACGCCGGAAAGGTGGTAAAATCGAGACAAATTCTGGAGTGACGGCAATGAGCTTCGACCGTTCCGTCTGGACGGTTCAAACTAGAGCCGAGCAATACAGCGCTCCGGTCGTCGTGAACGCCGCAGGCGCGTGGTGCGACGTCATAGGAGATTTAGCCGAAGCCAAGCCTGTCGGGCTAATACCAAAACGGCGGACAGCATTTATATTTGATGGTCCGTTGTTTCCCGAGGGCAAAACTTTAGATGCCTGGCCAGTCGTGATTGATGCCCAAGAAGACTTTTACTTCAAACCTGAATCTGGCAAGCTGTTGGGCTCGCCCGCTGATGAGACACCGATGGATCCGTGTGATGCCGTGGTCGACGATCTGGATATCGCCGTCGCGGCGGAGCGCCTGCAAATAGCGACGTGCATGGATATAAGGACTATTAAAAGAAAATGGGCCGGACTGCGCAGTTTTGTCCCCGATAAGACTCCCGTGTGCGGTTTTGATAGAGAGAGGCGAGGATTCTTCTGGTTGGCGGGGCAGGGCGGATATGGGATTCAGACATCTTCCGCTTTGGCTCGCGCGACGTCAGAACTGATCGTAAATCGGACGCTCCCACCGGACCTATTGGAAGTAGGGTTAACGCCCGCGGACTTTAGCCCGGAAAGAGTTCAGGCATTGGTCGAAAGGCCTACATGAAATTCGTCGATGACATCACAAGACGAAAGGTCCTAAAATACCTTGCCGCGTCTGGAGTTGCAGCCCTGGCGAAGCATAATTCTGTGATAGTAACCGCCGCACCGAGGCGGAGGCGTGCGGCAGTAGGAGTACTTCTTCCGCTCACGGGCGGTATGGAAGGGTACGCCGAACAGATGAGGTTCGGCGTAGAGACGGCGGTGCGCGAGATCAATGGGAGCGGCGGAGTCTTGGGAATAAAGCTTGATTTGGTGTATGCAGACTCGGAAACGCACCCATCGGTTCTACCAGCGCGTTGCGGCGAACTAGTCCAGGACAAAGGCGCTATTGCCATCATAGGGCCTTTTGTGGCGGCGGGACGGCGCTATGCGGCCGAATACCTGGAAAAGAAGAAGATACCGTTGATTAATGCAACCAATCACGAGGGTGATTTTTGCTCGCCTGTCCTTTTTAGTGTCGGCCCTACAACGAATCAGGATGGGCATGCCCTGGTACGGTACTTGAACGAAGTGCGGCATCTGCGGGAACATTTCATGGTAGGCTCTTACCCGAGTTGGCAAAACAGTATGTTTCGCCAATTACGGTTTCCCATGTTTGAGAGAGGAGCTTTGGTGCACGGTCAGGCATTGACCAGCACCGGTGAAACGGATTTTCAGCCAATTATCCGTTGGATCGAAGAGACCGGCGCGGACTCTGTACTATTTTGCGTCATGCGCCGACAAGGGCAAGAATTTTTGAGGCAGGCGAATGATGTGGGCCTGTTAGAAAGAGTAGCTGTTGGATGGATTGGTTTGAACGATACATTGATCCCTGGCCTGAAAAGATCTGAGCTGAAGAATGTTGTGACAACGACCCCGTTTGTAGCGAGTGACGGAGAACCTGGCGTGGTTTCATTTGTTGAGCGTGTCCATAGGCAACACGGGCCAGGGAGAATTATTGCGCATCAAGCCCTTACCCATTACAACGCAGTGAAGGCGCTAGCTTCGGCGTGGGAGACTGTCGGAGAAGTAGGGTCGCAGGCAGGGTTAGAGGGTCTTCCCGGACTAACCTTTGAAGGACCTACCGGCCCAATAACCATAGATTCGGAGAGCCATCACGCGACGATGAACGTAGTGGTCGCTGAAGCTCGAACCAACGGGCTGCACATAATAAGCCGCCTTGGGCGAGTGCCTGCCACCGTAAGGTGTTTGTCTGCGTAACGCACTAGGAGAAAGGTCGGAAAACGTTATGGGAGGGCTCATATCAGCTGCAATCGTCTTGTTGGCGCTAGTCTGTGGATGCGCTCCACGCACTCACGATGATATGCTTAAGCTTCGACAGGCTGAGTTGCCAACGGACATTACGGATTCGCGGGGTAGGCCTGTTTCACGGCGGGGTCTACAGGCATATAAAACGGCTCAAGTCTCAAAAATCGAGCGTGAGTACACAGCGGTGGAGCAAGCCCTCGCCAACCTACCAGGGGTAGTTTCGGTGAGGCCTGGATATGGTTTGGTGTACGTATACACGCACAGACCGGCAGAGCTTCCTGCCGAGATAGACGGGATGCGGGTCAGGGCGATGCCGCCCGAAATTCTGAACGGTGTCTCCGATGAATGGGTGACCCCTGAGGAACTTCCACCCCTGGGAGGAGGAAGGAATTTCCGCCCCTGGGAGGAGAAGAACAAGAAATGAGAGAAAGGTAGGTGAGTTATGGCAGAGTTTGTAAGCGTGGCGGAGGCAAGAAAATTGAAAGGAATGCGAATTGTCCTGGGTCAGGGAATACCAGGTCCTTGGGCGGAAGGGATCCGCGGAATATTGGACGTGAAGAAAATACCTTATACACGAGGTCTTTTCGAAATAGGATCCGACCACGTCGACCTCATAGCGTGGACGGCTCAGGCCTCCGCTCCGGCAATAGCCTGGAATGACGAATTGCCGAAATCGAACTGGGCGGAACAATTGTATTTAGCGGAAAGAATAGAGCCCGAACCTACACTAATACCGTCCGACCAAGGGGATCGAATTAGAATGTTCGGGTTTGCTAATGAACTTTGTGGCATGCACGGGTTTGGATGGAGTCGTCGACTAATGTTGGTACATCAGGGCCTTGCGACGCCAAACCTGCCAGAAGAACAGCGAGGATTCTTTCAGGCCTTCGGTGCAAAATATGGTTATACACCCGAGGCGGGAGAAAATGCTCCAAAACGAGTTATCGAGGTACTTAATGCATTGGACGCTTTGCTAAAAGAACAGCTGGGACGAGGCGACAAATATTTTATTGGGAATCAATTGACGGCGCTAGATATCTACTGGGCGGGCTTCTCGCACCTTATTAACCCGCTACCGGCCGATGAATGTCCGATGCTGGAGGACTTCCGGCCTATGTACCAGAATCATGACCCAGGAGTGCAGGCGGCAGCCACGGAAAGGCTAATGGACCATCGGTATTTTATCTATAAGGAGCATCTTGGATTACCTATGCAGATTTAAACTCCAGGGAGTTTCTATGGTCGAATATTTGCTTGAGTCAGCGTAAAAGTACTTAGTGCTGGGACAGGCGTACCTGCTTCGTGCCCTTTCTCACGAGGGTGTCAGAATTCGGGCGGGCACGTGCGACGTGTTCGCCCTCACGAGATCCTTCGCCGTAAGATTCAGGGGAGGGTCGGAACCGACTGGCAGGATACTGCTACCGCTGATGATAAAGAGGATGGCCCGCTACCGTCGTGCGAGTCCGACAAAAGTGATTTCCCTCTAGGTTTGCAAAATATAAATCCTTCATGTCCGGACCGCCAAAGGCACAGTTCGTCGGGAAAGCCAGTTTGCTTCCTTGCGGATCATCTATTAAGAGTTCCCATTCTCCCGCCGTATCTATTTTTATAATCTTGTGGGCAGGTGCCATGTTGATTCCCTCATGGGCAATCCCTTTAAGCTGGTGGGACCCTCCCAACTTGGCTGGCAAAGTCACATAAAGATTACCCTCTATATCGAAGGCCATACCATCGGGCAACGCGGGGAATTCTTTGGAATATATTTCCGGCTGACCGAAGCTACCGTCCTTGTTCAATTGAATCCGAAGGCAGTCGTCTCGTGTGCTTTCGAGTACGTAAACGGCATCCTCATCCGGTGAAATCGCGGTGCCGTTCGCGAGATAAATACCTGTCGCGACTACATCACCCTTCCCATCGGGCCTGATTCGTAAGAGGGAACCATTCGGTGCCGGATGTGCGAGTTCCTCAAGTGCCTTTTCGAGAGTGGGCGCGCTCGAAGAGTTGCTGACATACAGGTTTCCTTCGGCATCAAAGCTTGCGAAATTTGGCATCGTCAGTTTGATATTACCCACCCGGTCTGCGACGAGCGTAATCTTCCCGTCGGACGATACGCGTAGGACCGCCTGTTTTGCCAAATCGCAATAGATGATGTCACCGTTCCGGTCCATGGTTATCCCGTTCGGCATAGACTCATCTGGCAGTTCGACCGTCTGCGTTACGGTGCCATCGGATTCTACACGGTAAAGAATACCATTGCGACCTGCGCCGTAGACGAACCCGTCGTGACCAACTACTACACCCTCAGCTTGTTGGACGCCGGTGCCGTACACCTCTACATCGTCTAAGGACATGAGTGACATATTTCACTCCCCATCAGCCGCGGTGGGTGTCGGTGGGACGAGTTGAACCAAATCTTCGCCGATTCGAATGGTGGTTTTCGAATAGGTGAGCTTCTGAATAATTTTCCCATCTTTAAAGTGAAGTATGTCGATCCCACGCCGTACTTCATGTTTCTCGGCGTAACCCCTTTCGAAGGAAGGCGAATCCAGAGTCCAGCGGTAAAGCATTTTTTGTTTGGACTCGTCGATGAAGGTTTCTTCGTCGGTAAACCGGAATCCCCCGTGATTCTCAAACCAGGGTTTCCAGACCCTGTTGAGATTTTCCCAGCCTCTCGCCGAACCACCTGTCCAATTCTCAAAATAGATATCGTTGTGAAAGAGTTCCATCACGCCGTCAAGGTCGTGATTGTTCCAGGCTGTCCCCCATTTAGTAAATGCTGTTTCTATTTCCTGGCGTGTAAGCATTGCGGATCCTCCGTGGTTAAACACACCAAGCGCGGGCATACATTCGTTTGAGTGCGTTTCCTAATTGTAGCCGAGAGCAAATAATTTTCTTAACGCCGATATCGTTATCGCTATATCGTTCGTATGTAAACTCTAGTAAAGCAAAAAAACCGTAACGAAAACAAGAACGGTCACATAGGGAAGTGACAAAGCTACGAGGGCGCAGTTCTTGTCTCTGGCGACTTGACCGAACAAAAAACTTGGTTCATTGTTAAAAACAGGACGGCCAATGAATTGGGCGAAAAAATATATATATAATGTGCTGCGTTCCGACTTGAATTGCTTCGCTGCGCTGGGCTTTGTGCTGCTAGTTTCCGGTTGCGGGTCGCCGACGCCACCATTTGAACAGCTTAGGGCACAACTGTCCCACACGGATGAATATTCTATAATTCTCGAGGACATGAGAGAGGACGGGACGTTCATCCCAACGTATTTTCATAAGTACAAGGTGTCACAGGGGGAAAACGCTTGGACTACGGAGTGGTTGCAAGTTTCCGATTCATTCTACCGAAGGAATGAAAATTTTTTAGGAATGACTTTAGCTTCAAGAACACCCGATGGTGACAATACGACTCCGCACCCGCCCGGTTATGGGTATGTAGGTAATTCTCGGTATGGGCAATGGCAGACAAACTCTAGTGGCATGTCTTTCTGGGCGTTTTATGGTCAGTATGCACTAATGCGGGATATGTTTGGTCTGGGAAGAGGATCCATTTATCGCAATGACTATGATGCGTACCAACGGTCCCGTACACAAGGACGTCCTTACTACGGACGAACCGGGAATGAATACGGAACGCGAGGAACGGTAACGCGAAGGCAAAAGCCCTCCTTTTTTCAGCGGCGTAGGGCGCGAGACGCCACGCGACAGCAGCGTTTTCGACAGAAATTTGATCGCCGGGTTGGACGAAGTAGCGTGCCCGTGCGGTCACGTGGGTTTGGGTTCGGCAAGTGACATTTAAGGATTGATCATGTCTCTTGATGCGGTACTTCTCGCAGCGATTTATCTGGCCTGTGCGTACGGGCTATTTTGGCTAGGCACGAAGTGTTTTAACTTTTTGCACCGAGACTTCCACGTGCTCGAAGAGCTGATAGACAAGAAAAATACGGCACTCGCGCTCACGCTAGTGGGCTACTATTTAGGCCTGGTGTTTGCCATCGGCGGTGCGATCGTGGGCGAGTCTCGCGGTCTCACGGACGACCTTCTGGACCTATTTTTATATGGGGGAATTGCCGTAGTTCTGTTAAACATCGCAACAATTGTGAGTGATAAATTCATTCTATTCCAATTTCATATAACCAAAGAAATTATAGACGACCAAAATGCCGGTACCGGAATAGTCGTGGGCAGCGCCTGTACTGCGACGGGGCTCATCCTATTTGGAGCAATTTCTGGAGAGGGCGGGACCATCTGGACGGCCCTTGGTTTTTGGGCCCTGGGACAAGGAGTATTGGTTTTAACCGGTCTCCTTTATGAAGGCATTACGCGGTACAGTATACATACAGAGATCGAAAATAATAATGTGGCTGTGGGTGTGAGCTTTTCCGGTGCCTTAATTGGCGTCGGAAATGTCGTGCGGCACGCCGTCAGCGTGGATTTCTTTTCTTGGCAAACGAACCTGCAGGAATTCGGCTTGGTAGTAATAGTTGGCTTATGTATGCTCCCGATTGTCCGGTTTGCGACGGACAAGATATTATTGCCTGGCACGAGTATTAGCGCAGAACTCGTAGACCAGGATCCACCCAACCTCGGTGCTGCATGCATCGAGATGTTTTCATACATCGGTGCCTCCTTTCTTATCATTTGGTGTATCTAGGCTCCTGAAGCTGTGCCTGTTCGCGACCGGTTGTGCGGGCATTGTGGCGGAGTTTGTCTTGTGTACCCTGGCGACATATTTTTTGGGTGATGCCATAATACAATGGACGCTCATGATGTCCGTTATGTTGTTTTCCATGGGGTTCGGCAGCAGAATTAGTCGCCTTTGCAAAGAGGATATGTTGGACCTTTTTACTGGAATAGAATTTGGGCTGTCTATTCTTTGCGGAAGTGCGGCTGTTATGGCTTACGCGTTGTCTCCGTTTTTAGGGAATGTTGGTGTGGTGATCTATCCACTTGGCGCTCTGATAGGCCTATGCGTTGGCATGGAGATACCGTTGATCACTCGCGTAAATGCAGCCTACGAGGGGTTGCGCGTCAACGTCTCGTCGGTTTTAGAGAAAGACTATTATGGCGCGCTGGCGGGTGGACTGTTTTTCGCGTTTGTCGCTCTTCCAAAGTTGGGTCTGACCTATACGCCAGTGTTGCTCGGAGCGGTCAATTATACTATCGCGTCGGTGTTTCTGTATCGCTTTCGGTCATTACTTAGGAGGCCACGTTTGTTGACGTTGGCGTGGGGATGCACAGGTATATTGCTAATCCTCGTTTCCCTGTTCTCCGGACCGATAGTCCTGTTTGGCGAGCAGGCGCTATACAAAGACACGGTAGTCCTGGTGAAACAGACACCGTATCAGCGATTGGTAGTGACCCGGTGGCGTGACGATTATTGGCTGTATATCAACGGTAACGAGCAATTCAGTACGTACGATGAGGAGCGGTACCACGAGCCCTTAGTGCATCCGGCCATGGGGCTCACGCATCACCGGAGTGAAGTATTAGTGCTCGGGGGAGGCGACGGTATGGCCGTCCGAGAAGTCCTGAAGCATGACGAAGTGGCACACGTCACCGTAGTGGACATAGACCCTGAGATGACGAATTTGGCAACGACGGATCCTCTTTTCTTGCAACTGAATGATCACGCATTAACGAGCAGGAAGGTGCGTGTGGTGAACGCGGACGCATTCCATTATTTGCAGCGGACTTCGGATCGGTATGATGTTATTATTGTGGATTTGCCAGACCCAAACTCCGTCGAATTAGCGCGTCTATATTCTCTTAATTTCTATAGGCTAGTGAAACAACATTTGAAACGCGGCGGTACGGTTGTCACGCAAGCCACAAGCCCCGTTTTTACGCGGGAAGCCTTCGTCTGCATATTCAAGACGATGGCAGATGCGGGCTTTACGGTAGTCCCCTACCATAACCATGTTCCGACGCTGGGCGATTGGGGGTTTGTGTTAGGAGTGGACGAGGACCTCTTGTCTAGCTCTGAGCTCATAACCGACCTCCTGAAGATCTCTTATGGGGGGATAGAAACGAACTTTCTCAATCAGGATGCTGTAAAGGGGATGG
Organism: uncultured Enterobacteriaceae bacterium; assembly: GCA_964460065.1. Taxonomy (GTDB): domain Bacteria; phylum Desulfobacterota; class Binatia; order Bin18; family Bin18; genus Bin18. Next base: position 9,982 of record CAYWPF010000011.1, on the reverse strand, counting down.
TACGGTTTGGCAAACAGACCTTTCAGGGTGCGGGTGAAGTGCTCATAAACGAGGAGCGCAAACCCGTACTCCACGAATATTATCGGCAGGGAAGGTGGGAAGTATATTAAAAAAGATGGCCGTTAGTCGACCGCGCCAGGTAAAACGTTCGAAAATTCATATTCGCTCACATATAATCCCGACGAAGCTTCAAATTCGTCTTCGCCCCACTGCTGAAGAGTGAGAGTATGCTTGGAAGTAGAGTCAACATAATCCCAGTAAATTAACTCCTCGCCCTCGTCTTGGTCGTCCCGATAGTAATGGCCTGCGCCGGACTCCGTCAGACTAAATTGAGTCCCTTCATAATCTATGATGGAAGGGGGGTCTTCATGTGTGCGGACGTGGTTGCTTACATCTCTTCCTAGGGCCGAGAACGGTATCGGCCGCGACACAGTCCATTTACTGGGTGAGTCTGATTCTTGGGCTATAAAACAAACGTCGTCGCCCGCATCTAATTTCCACTCGTAATGCCGATCTCCGTCAAAATCATAAGAATCTCGCTGTTTTACCTGCCAGGTCTTTGACTCATAGTCGACGAGAAACCCTACTTTGAGTTTAGAGAGGGTAAGGTCTCTTAAAGGGTCGAAGGTTTCCTTGTCGGATTCCCCCCCAAATATCTTTTTCCACAACGACATGCCGTTTAGTTCCTGTTCGTTCCTACTGTGTGCGAAGTCGGTGCGCATGTCTTATGTGCACCGGCACGGGGTACGGCAGTAGGTTCACGCAGCCATCCCCATTTTGGCTTTCAATTGGGCAAGGGATTCGTTTGCGGCCACATCATTTCCGGATGTCAGAGCGGCATCAATTTCGGTGTCTACTGTCTTATCGACATCTGCCATTGATCCGTAGGCTTCTGCCAACGACTCGTCCTCTTGAACCTTCGTTCGCATTTTCTCGAGCAAGGCTATGGTGCTGGATGAATCGATTTTGGCGAGTTGTTGATTTATCTTTTTTGTTGACGCAGCGGTTCTGGCCCGGGCCTTCAGGGTGACAAGATCGTTCTCATATTTGGTTATGGTTGATTTTAGTTGTTCGATTTTACCCTGTAGCTCGTTGGCCATTGCGTCTTGGCGTTTCCAGTCCTTTAACGCTTGGGCCGCAGTCTGGGCTGCTTCAGCCTTTTTCTTCAGCGCTTCTGTAGCCAACCGTTCCGCTTCTTCTTGTTCAAGTTCGCTCTTTTCCACTTTTTGCAATAGTAGCATAGCCTTACGTTCGTAGTCGGCGGCGACAGTTTTATTGCCTTCACCGTCTTTTTTAAGGCGAATTGCTATAGCCTTGACTTCTGCCAAACTGGTCATACTGCTCTGCAGGTCTTTCTTCAGATCGCGTATGCCCTGTTCGGTCAGACGGATAGGGTCCTCCATATTATCTAGAACCGCATGTGCTTCGGATTGGCCAATCTTAAATAGTCGCTGAAAAAACCCAGCCATGATGAATACCTCCGTTAGTGTTAGCCGTTAAAAGATAGAAGCTCGCTCGCGTTTTCCGCAAGGGCGAGACTCAAAGCTTCGATTGAGCCTTCTAGTTCATTTGCGTCGAGATTTTCTAACCGTAGCGTATCTCTGAAAAGGATAGTAGTGGCCGTTTCATCCAAAACGAACGATCCGTGTACGAGGAATCTATTCATTTGTAACAAACGCTTGAATAGATCCGTCGATTTTTTAGGCACGGGCATGATGTTTTGTTCGAGCACTAATATAGGGTCTTCGCAGTCGACGATGAGGTTTTTAATACCACTTTCTTCATCGTCGACGACGAAAAGTTCCTGTTCCGTATCTTCACTAGAAATATTGTAGTTCAGGTCCAACAGCATGGTTTTGACCCTAGTGAAACAATCTGAGGGCATCTGTTATTACCTCCATGTTTAATTGATGGCCGGTCGTTCCCGGGCAATTACGATCAGCTGATCATCTGCATTTATTATATAGTCGTTTCGCGGATTGGCAAGAAACGTGTGTTCTTCGAAGCTCTCAATTGCCACAAGGATCAGGTTCAGGTCGCGCTTTAGCAAGGTCAGGGCGTCAATAAACGGGATTTCTTTGCAAGCCGCCGGGACGGTGATTTTGTACATAGCATTTCCGTAGCGTGTACTTACGAGCTCGCTGATTAAATGTGTGATGCCATGGTCAAAGGCCGCCTGGACCAAAAGGTTGGTGCTCATGGCCCCGGTCACGACTATTTCGTCGGCTTTTGCCATTTTACAATGGGCAATATTATTCCGGTCAACGAGTTCGACGCATGTATAAAGATCAGGAAACGTCGTTTTAATAGTGAGCGTATCTAAAATAGTTTTTGCATCGCGCGTGTGCACCTCTACTTGTTCGTCAGCTAAGACGATGGCCGCTCGCGCCATTCCGGCATTGGCTTTTCGGAGAGTGTCGGGATCAACGACCCCGCTTACGAAGTGCACTTCTTCGTTTTCCAGTGGATTTTCGTGAGGGTCAGCCAGGAGAACAATAGGGCTGAGCCGTGCTTTTTCATCCGCCCGAATCTCTTCTATTATTTCTTTCGCTTTAAAATTCCAGCCGCAAATGAGGAAATGGTCCTTATGCGTGATAGCTTTCATTCCTTTTCCTTCCCTGCGGCGATCTTCCACGAATGTGCTCGCCAAAGTGGCAGTTAAAAGACCGAGAAAACCAATTCCAAATAACATTAGAAAAACACCAACGATACGCCCACCAACAGAGGCCGGGTAGATATCGCCGTATCCGACGGTCGTGACGGTTACTAGTGTCCACCAGACAGCGTCGGCGAAAGAGAGCTCTGGTTCGAAGTAGGAGATACCGATGACGCCGCATACCAGAATAATTGCCAGCGCCCCTAATATCTTGTCGAAACGGTCCCGATGAAGGAGGTGAGCGACACGCCGAAATAGTGCAAAAATCGCAGTCATGGCGGTATGCGGTAATCAGTATCGAGTAGATTCACGGCCACCACAGTAGTGCTTCTCGATCGCCCGTACCTGTCGAGAGCCGACTCTTTCGCACCGAACCGACCATTTGCGAAAATTGCGCGAGAACAGCATGGTGGCCTCTATCGAAACCATTATGTCTCCGTTAATTTCACTAGTAGATTCACCTCTCGGGTCCACAAGAGTCCTTGCCCTACAGTACGAGTCCTTTGCACAAAAAGAAATGCCGTCTACCCAGGCCACGATAAGCAATCCCGATTGGTTACAAGAATCCCCCTTTGATAGCTTCGTGTACAGGACCGATCCCGAAAAATGACTTCGTTATTTCCCTGTCAAGGCTGAATACCATAGAGCACAAGTCGGGAGAGTCCTTTGCTCCGGCCGTATTTAAAATCGGCACTAACGGGTTAGTCTCTGTTGCGCGACGCGGAGTGTGGCTATTTACTGGAGCGGGGTCCTGCGCGGCGAAGCCGGTGCCGTACTAGCAGAGTACGCCGACACGGGCGGATGTATCCATTCGAATGAGTAACATCGTTTAATCCGAATTGAGGTCTCCTCTCAAATCAGTCTGCCCAGCACTGCAGAACATCTCTGGGCGCATTTTGACATGCGATGGTGTCGGTTACTCCAGAAGCGAGATGTGCACACGTGTTCGTGATGGCCGCCATTTGCGCTTCTCGTTCGGTTGCTCCGTCTACGGTGCGACACACACGGCGCCCGTGAAAAGTGATACACGCCTCGCAGCGTACACCGCCGATTTGGAATGTGGAGTAAATGACGATCACTATCAAGATGGTTATCAGGACTAGCCCGATCGAAGTGCTCTGTTTCATAAAGCCAACTCGTATGCTTTCGACGACGCGGCTGCTACAATTTCCAGGATTTACGAAAAGGAGTCGGCCGCGCGCTACATTCATACCGCGCCACGAGAAAAATATGAACGGGGTTTGGTTTGTATTGATTGTCGGATCTATTCTCGCCGCTGCATACAATGGCCAGATGGAAGCCCTGACGCACGCATCTATAGAATCTGCCAAGTCTGCGGTTACCCTGGCCTTAGGTTTAGTGGGGGTAATGGCATTCTGGCTCGGCATGATGCGTATTCTTCAGGCCGCTGGGTTTTTACATATCCTTTCTCGAGCGCTCAGGCCTTTGATGGTCTGGCTTTTTCCCGAAGTGCCGGCGAATCACCCAGCCATGAGTGCCATGATTATGAACATGGCCTCAAATATGATGGGTCTTGGCAATGCCGCAACTCCATTTGGAATTAAGGCGATGCAGGAGTTAGATCGAATCAACACCAACAAAGGAACGGCCACGAATGCGATGGTATTGTTCTTGGCGATCAATACTTCCAACGTTGCCTTGGCCCCATTGGGAGTTATCGCGCTGAGAAGTGCACTCGGGTCCGAAAATGCAGCGGGAATATGGTTGCCGACACTTATAGCGACCAGCTTCTCGACGTTGGTAGCAATCATGGTGGCAAAAGGACTTGCGCGTCTTCCGATGTTTAAAATTGAAGAGAATAAGGATCAGGAAGATCTGGCTACGAAGGAAAACAATGTTCCAGGGTTAGAATCCAATGGTGCTGACGCGCCCAAATCGGCGCTTGGCTGCGGCATTGCGGTGTTATCCACCGTACTACTGGGCGCCGCTTTTTTTCTTTTTGTAAGTCGAGGCATGGCCGAAGGACAGGCGCTTGGCACGATCTTGAGAGAAGCTGCATCGGGTTGGCTCCTTCCGACGCTGATGCTTCTCATGGTCGGATTTGGGGTCGCAAGGAATGTTAAAATTTACGACGAGATGATTGAAGGGGCAAAGGAAGGTTTTCAGGTTGCTCTGAGAATCATCCCCTTTTTGGTGGCTATTATTGTTGCTGCGGGCATGTTTAGAGCGTCTGGTCTGCTAGAACTGGTGATCTGGGTTGCTGATCCTTTCCTATCCGCTATTGGTATGCCGGCAGAAGCGCTCCCTATGGCTATTTTACGTCCGTTGTCAGGGTCAGGTGCTTACGGTGTTATGGCAGAAATCATGCAGGCGAACGGTCCCGACACCATCGTCGGGTACATCGTCTCGACGATGCAAGGGAGTACCGAAACGACCTTCTATGTAATGGCGGTGTACTTTGGAGCCGTGGGAATCGTCCGGGTCCGTCATTCTGTCCTTTCCGGCCTTATCGCCGATCTGGCCGGGGTCTTTGGGGCAGTGTATGCGGTCCGATGGCTTTTGACACCATTAGGGTAGTAGTTAGGGTACAGGAGAAACCGCTACCGTAGGTAGGATTCCCGAGAACGGTGGGTCTCATGAGTGCTTGTGGCAAGGGTAGACAGCGACCGCCGACGTGATGCCTATGCGGTGAGGCGGTCTCCAGCAGGTTACTGGCATATTTCATTGGGCTAGCCGCAAATAATCTCTGGTCGGTTAGCTCAGTCCAGAAGCATGCCCTTATATCGTGAATAGGGGAGGGGTAATCGAGTTAGAGACTCTCGCTCATTCGGGAATGGTATGTTAGGCACCAATGGAGACTATCGCAATAAGAATAGGAGATAACATGCCACATATTCACCGCGACGGGGTCAATGTCTATTATGAGAGTTATGGTGAAGGAACTCCACTGGTCTTTCTACATCCCTTTTCGACGAATGGATATATTTGGTATTTCCAGACTTTCAAATTTGCGCAAGACTTCCAATGCATTGTGCTAGATCATAGAGGCCATGGCCGCTCTGACAAGCCGGAGTCGGGGTACTCAATCGGAGAGATGGCTGCCGACGTTGCCGCTGTGCTAGATGCCACGGACAACGAAAGAGCGATCCTGGTGGGAAATTCTATCGGGGGAATGATCGCGATGCAGTTTAATCTCGACTTCCCCGAAAGGGTACTAGGGACCACTATTCTCAGCAGCGGCACCAATATGTCGGCGGGCATGCCAGCCGAAGCCATGCAGGCCTTTCAACAAGACCTTGCTGGCGCGTTCGGCGGGCTGATGGATGGAGCCGTCTCCGCAAAGACGAAACGCGAAAAACCAGAAATTCTGGAACTTATGAAGGGCAGTTTTTCGGTTGATGACAACTTTCCTGATCGTGTGTTCTTTGCCAATGCAACCGATCCAAGTGGAGTCTTTAATTGGGACATTTCCGGCCGGCTGAAGGACATCAAAAAACCCACGCTAATTTTGGCCGGGGAAGAAGACCAGGCCACGCCTGTTGAAATGAATAAGTTCCTGGCGGATAACATTCCGGGTGCCAACTTGAAGGTGGTTAAGGATGTGGGGCATTTTTATCAATTGGAAAGGCCAGCAGATTTTAACGCAGATTTGGAGGGCTTTGTTCGGCAGTTTCTCAGGTGACCCAGAATGAAGAGAAGGAGGGAACGACGGCACGGTCCCTCTTTTCTGTAGCCAAATCTCGATACGTCCGATCTCGGCCGTCGCCGAAATCCCGTTACTAGACGGTAAGCGACTCTGATTTCTTAACGGTATACTTCTTTGCGTCGAGCGCCCCGGCCAAGAGTTTCGGTGCTTCCTTCGGGAAACTTTGAAGGTGCGGCGTTTCAAAATGGGCAGCCAGCGCCTCCTCGGATTCCCACTCTTCGAAGACAAAAAAAGTAATCGCCGGGGAGGCTGCCGTATGAAACTGATAACTGATGCACCCTGGCTCTCTCAATGTTTCCTCCACCATGTTAGCTGCTACGGCATTAGCCTTTTCCCAGGCCTCCGGTCTCACTGGGATTGTTCCCGCGATTACAATCATTATCTGCTTCCTCCATCGCTTTTTATTGCAATAATGACAGAGCTTTTTCGCCGCGAGAACTCCCAATCCGGACCGAGATGAGCGCGCGAACCTAGCCCTAGTAGCTCCGTATATTGACTATAGTCAGAAATAAAGGCGGCCACCTCATGCTCTCTTCCTCAAAAAACGATATTTTTTCACAAAATCCAAGGATAAACCGTAAAAAGTTGAGGCAGATGCTATACCTCAGAAAGGGTAGAAATGTATGGAGAAGGATTTCGGATCTATTTTGTACGAGGAACCGGCGAAACATATTGCGCGCATCGTATTGAATCGGTCGGAAACGCGGAATGCGCAAGATACGGAATTGTTGTACCAACTGAATGAGGCGTTCGATATGGCTGCCCAGGATGACGAGGTAAAGGTCATTATTTTGGCGGCTAATGGGCCACATTTCTCATCCGGCCATGATTTAGGGGAGCGGACACCCTACTCCAAAATGAAGGAATATGACACGGTCGGGACGTGGTGTGGTTTTGAGTGTGCGGGGGCGGAGGGCCAAATGGCCCGAGAGAAGGAGATCTATATAGGCTTTTGCGAGCGTTGGCGGAATCTGCCGAAGCCCACGATCGCGGCAGTACAGGGAAAGGTTATCGCAGGAGGTCTGATGCTAATCTGGCCCTGCGATATTATTGTGGCTGGTGACGATGCACAGTTTTGCGATCCGGTAGTGAAGTTTGGTATTGGCGGCGTCGAGTATTTTGCGCACCCGTGGGAAGTGGGTGCCAGAAAAGCGAAAGAGCTTCTTTTCACGTCGGATTGGCTTTCCGCCGAAGAGGCAAAGCAGCTGGGTATGGTGAACCAGATTGTACCCAAGGCCGGCCTTCAGGAAGCGGTGTTGGTTATGGCTGAAAAAATAGCAAAAAAACCCTTATTTGCACTCAAACTTACAAAAGAGGCAGTCAATGCAGCGGAAGATGTCCAAGGGCGAAGTCAGGCTATGCAGACATCTTTTGCCCTCCATCAACTAGCGCACACGCACTGGTTAGAACAGTACGGTGTCCGTCTGGATCCGTCCGGATTGCCGCCGGAAACAGCCAAAGCGATGGGCGCGAAGCTACAAAAATAGGTCTGTCGGGTCCAGGGAACTTCCCCGAGGGGTGAGGGCGGGTGTCAGCTGTTTTATAGGGAGCTGTTGTTAAAAATCCTGCCTCCATCCGCCTTTCGGTTGTATAGCCTTTGCTTTCGGGATTACGCTCTCACCGAACAAATGCATTTGCTCATGCAATTCTCGCATTTCGCCTGACGGACAATCGAGGAAACACACAACTAACGAGTAGCCTTCCTTAGCGAATGTTTCCAAATCATGGATAATCTGATCGCTCGTGCCTGTGCATATTCTTCGAGGATCCTCGCGGCAGAGGGGATCCTCCGCCGAAACAATTCGTGCGGAACTAACGCCTATCATGATAAATTCGTCGTGAGGGCGTTCAATAGCGTCTAATTCTCTCCGGATACACTGTTGCTCGTTCCGGTACCGGTCAGCCCGAGCAAAAGGGTCAAGAAAAATGGGGTAGAAGCCATCGCAGAGCTTAGCTGCTCGGCGGCTTCCAGCCGGCGTCACCCCGCCGTAAATGATTGGAGGGTGTGGATTTTGGATTGGTTTTGGGTCCATAGAGAGGGATTCGAAGTTATAAAATCTACCACGATAACTGACTGTTTCCTTGGTCCAACACTGTTTGTACACCTCTATACATTCGTCTGTGCGAACTCCCCGCTCATCATACGGAATCCCAATAGCCGCAAATTCTTCGGCTAACCAGCCTGCACCAACGCCAAATAACAAGCGGCCGGAAGATAATTGATCGACCGTTGCGAATTGTCGTGCATCGCTGAGAGGATGTCGGTAGGGACAGATAAGAACACTCGTGCCAAGCTTGAGACTTTTGGTAGCCTGTGCGACAGCCCCCATCGTGACGGCCGCGTCAAACATAGTGTGGCGGGATTCGTAAGCCCGACTCCCCGACGTATTGGCGACGTGTTCGCTATCAGAGGCCATTGGCATGCACACGTGATCCGGAAACCACATCGAGTGGAAGCCCATGTCTTCTGCTAATTGCGCCGTTTCAACGGGTACGAGCAGTTCGGGACCGAGTGATCGCGCCAATACGTTTTCAGAATCTCGGTAGGCCAGGCCGTGGGTCGTAGCGTATACGCCTATTTCCATGCGTGTTGCTCCTCATCTTGCCGGGTTAATACGTATCGCAGGCCTTCGGCCCTAGTAGCTCCTACTCGAACGAATGAAATTCGGTACCGTTTCCGTTCCTTACCCGATTATTTTCTGTATCTCGCTAGCGACGGCTTTGTTGTCGGGAAAAAGTCCGGTTTCTAACTTGGAATAAACGCGCGTGTCATCAACCGATACTTCGAAGCGTCCGTCGGTGAATGGAACGAGAGTCAGTCCTTCCACTGCACTTTTAAACTGCGTCAGGAGATGGTCCGCCAAACTGACGGCTTCGCCTTCGTAATTTCAAGCGGAACAATACTGGATTAGTATATTCATAGACGCAGGCTCCTTGGAATTTCTCTAAGCTAACGCTGCGGCAGCGTCGTAAACAGGAAGTAACAAGTTTGTGAAAAATACTCAATAAACAAATGGGAAGAATAAGGATCTTTGCTTTATGAGCACGGGTTGTTTATGGTCGCTTGAGCGACTTAGCGCAATATAACGGCGTGGGAGGCATTATGAATTGGCGGGATGTTTGTGGCGAAAAGCTAGTTTCTGCAGCAGATGCAACGAATTCAGTGAAAAAAGGGGACGTAGTCCAGTTCAACTGGCTGCATGCTACTCCGTTGTCCCTGTGTGAGGCTCTCATGGCCCGCGGGGGGTCATTGGAGGATGTTACAGTAGGCACGATTGGCCCGCTTTTCGATTGGGATCAGCCTGGTGCCCGAGAAGCATTCACGATTCAAACTCCATACCTAGGAGTGACTACGAGACCATTGATGAAAAACCCAAACATGGATTTTATTCCGGTGATGTATTATCGGCGTGGAGAATTGCCGCCAGGAATTACCTGCGACATCTATATGACGCCCGTGTCACCGCCGGACAAGCACGGCTACTGCAGTTTTGGTCATGGGTTATTTATGTCTAAAACCATGGCTGCCGCGGCGAGGACCGTGGTGGGAGAAGTGCATGAGGATTACATACGCACCGGCGGTGAGAATTTTATCCATATCTCCGAAATTGATTATTTAGTGGAGCCTCATACGGACCTGCCGGAACTCCCAGCGACCA
>CAYWPF010000010.1:0-22373 GCA_964460065.1 uncultured Enterobacteriaceae bacterium | reverse complement strand
GTCGGTAAAATAGCACCACCCGGATACCCAAAAATCGTATCCACTCCTTCAGCCAAAAGGCTTTCGATAGTTATCTGTGCTCCAGTTATTCTTCCCATTTTATGCCTCTCGCCCCTTCACCGCGCCCAATCTATACCCGGCTAAAAGAAAACTCAAGGAAACGCGCTGGCTGAAAATTGTCTTGACATTCTAGACTATTTTCCGCTATTTGTTAGCCCCCTGGTGCTTTATGCCATGAAATATTCGGATGTAGGATAGGGAAACAAGCAAAGCTAATGGAACACAGCACGATAGACCAAGTTGACGAGCACATACTCTCCATTCTTCAGGAAAATTGTAAATTACCACTGGTCAAGATTGGTGAACGAGTGGGCCTTTCCGCACCCTCTGTTATCGACCGTATAAAAAAACTTGAAGAAGCCGGGATTATAAAAAGCTATACTGCCGTCCTGGATAGCAAGCGGCTCGGCAAGGACATTACTTCGTTCATAGGCGTATCAATCAACCACCCCAAGCTTATATCTCAGTTCGAAGGGGAAATCGATCGATTTGAAGAAATTCAAGAATGCCACCATGTAACAGGTGAATTTACTCTATTGTTGAAAGTAAAAGCCAATAGCACGTCCGATCTCGAAGAACTTATTCGCAAAATCCGATCTCTCGAAGGCGTCCAACGTACTGAAACAACTGTTGTTTTATCCACGCACACAGAGGGGCTACGGCTTAGCCTGCCAGGCCCAGTCCTTAACGGGTCACGTAAACCCCAGCTAAATGGCGCAAGCTTAGCCAAAAAGACGTCTAAGCGGCCTAGTGACAGAAAGTGAATCACGCGTTGGGTAAAATTTTCTCAGGTTCGAAGAGAGGAAAGTGAACTATATGAAATCGATAGGCCGGCCGCAAAAACAGGGATTGTATGACCCAGAATACGAGCACGATGCCTGCGGAATTGGTTTCGTCGTGAATATCAAAGGGCAACAGTCGCATCGGGTGGTACAACAGGGATTGACGGTACTCGTGAACCTTGATCACCGCGGCGCTCGGGGTTGCGAAGAAGGAACGGGCGACGGCGCGGGCATTTTGCTTCAAATACCCCATCGGTTCTTGCGGGAAGCGTGTCAAGACGTTGGAATAGACCTCGCAGAGCCTGGTACTTACGGTGTGGGAATGGTCTACCTTCCGCCGGATGCAGATCAGCGAGAGGAATGCCAGGATCACCTCGCCGCGATCGTCAAAGAGGAGGACCAGAAAGTCTTGGGCTGGAGGGACGTGCCTGTAAATAGGGAAGGTCTGGGGGAGACCGCTAAGGCCTCGGAACCGTGCATTAAACAAGTATTTATTGGCCGAAGTCAGGGTCTGGACAATGACCTCGCTTTCGAACAAAAGCTATACACCATCCGTAGGCGTGCTACGAACACGGTCCGACACGGGGGACAACCGGGTCGGGAATATTTCTACATTCCGAGTATGTCTCATAGGACAATCGTTTATAAGGGCATGTTGACGCCCTCGCAGGTCGAAACATTCTATCCCGAGCTAGCAAACCCTGCCCTGGAAAGCGCCATCGCTTTGGTGCATTCGCGCTTCAGCACTAACACCTTCCCGAGTTGGGATCGCTCTCACCCTTACCGCTACTTAATCCATAACGGCGAGATTAATACCCTGCGTGGAAACGTCAACTGGATGCGGGCCCGACAAGATCTAATGAAGTCGAGTCAGTTTGGCAACGACCTGTCTAACCTTTTTCCTATACTCCAAGAGGAAGGGAGTGATTCGGCAATATTCGACAATTGTCTCGAATTCTTGATTCTGAGTGGTAGGTCCTTAGCGCAGGCGATGATGATGATGATACCCGAACCGTGGGAGAACCACGAAAGCATGGCAGACGATAAAAAGGCTTTCTACGAATATCACAGTTGTCTAATGGAACCCTGGGACGGTCCGGCCTCCATAGCCTTTACTGACGGCACGCGCGTGGGCGCGGTCTTAGACCGAAATGGTCTCCGGCCTTCCCGCTACTACGTAACAAATGACGACTTAATCATTATGGGTTCGGAGGTTGGCGTCTTAGACCTGCCACCTGAGAGCATTCGGGAGAAGCGTCGTCTTGAGCCCGGAAGAATGTTTTTGGTTGATACGGAGCAGGGCCGTATTATTAGCGACGAAGAGCTAAAAGACGATGTCGTCTCCGCCCAACCCTACAGACGGTGGCTGGAGGAACATACTATCTACTTTGATCGGTTGCCGGACGTCGCCGAAGAACTTCCAAGGGCTGACCATGAAGGCGTCGTCCAACGACTGAGATCCTTCGGTTATACTTTTGAGGACATCAAGATCAATATCGGGCCGATGGCCGTGAACAAAATCCAGCCTATCGGTTCTATGGGGACCGACACCCCACTAGCGGTGCTTTCCGATAAACCGCAGCTTCTCTACAACTACTTTAAACAGCTCTTTGCCCAAGTAACAAATCCTCCCATAGACCCTATCCGAGAGGAATTAGTCACCTCCACCACTACAACGCTGGGCTCGGAAGGAAATCTCGTCGGTTCGGTACCCGAAAATTGTCGACAAATAAGACTTCCCATCCCGATTCTAAAGAATTCTGACATCAACAAGCTACGCAGAATAGAGCAGGCCAATGTCAAAATAGTAACTCTGCCTATCCTATTTAGTATGGAGAACGCTACGATTGGTTTTCACGAGGCACTGGAACAACTCTTCCTCAATGCGGACGCAGCTATACGGGATGGAGCAACCATTCTCATTCTTTCGGACAAGGGCGTGACTGAGAAAAATGCGGCACTGCCTGCTCTCCTTGCCGCGGCGGGGCTACACCACCACCTCATCCGAGCTGGCACTAGGACTCGCGTTGGTCTGGTGCTCGAATCGGGCGAGCCCCGGGAAGTCCATCATTTTTGCGTACTCCTCGGGTACGGAGTCCAAGCGATAAATCCGTATATGGCGTTCGGTTGTCTGAATGACATGATCAACGAAGGGATAATGACAGACATCACTTACAACGACGCTGTAAGTGGGTACGTGAAAGCCGCTGTAAAGGGGATCGTCAAGGTAATGTCGAAGATGGGGATCTCGACCGTTAAATCGTACTGCGGGGCACAAATATTCGAAGCAGTGGGCCTCGGGGATACGTTAGTCGACCAGTACTTTACGGGCACCCCTTCTCGGGTAGGCGGCATCGGGCTGGCCGAGGTTAGGGAAGAAGCGATTCGACAGCACAGGAAAGCATTTGCACCTAACCAAGTCGAATCAGGCACACTAGACGTGCACGGGCAGTATCAGTTCCGGAAGGACGGTGAGCACCACTTGTTCAACCCGAAATCTATACACACTTTGCAGAAGGCTTGCCGCTCGAATAGCTACCCTACTTTCAAAGAATACACCAATTTGATCGACGACCAGTCCGAACGCCTCTCCACCCTTCGTGGGCTGTTCCAATTGAAGGTTTCGGGAGAATCCGTTCCGTTGGAGGAGGTGGAGCCCATTGAAAACATTTGTAAACGTTTCAAGACCGGAGCAATGTCTTATGGCTCTATAAGTAGAGAAGCGCACGAATCTTTAGCAATTGCTATGAACCGTATAGGCGGGAAAAGTAACACTGGAGAGGGCGGGCAGGACATCGCGCGATTTACCCCCGATACGAATGGCGATTCACGGAACAGTGCAACCAAGCAGGTTGCCTCTGGGCGCTTCGGCGTCACGAGCGAATACTTGACTGAGGCCCGCGAGATACAAATTAAAATGGCTCAAGGGGCCACGCCCGGAGAAGGCGGCGAATTACCAGGGAGAAAAGTCTGCCCTTGGATTGCGAAAGTACGTCTTTCCACACCCGGAGTCGGACTTATTTCTCCACCCCCCCATCACGACATCTATTCCATCGAAGACCTGGCCCAGCTCATTCATGACTTAAAAAACGCCAATTCGGCAGCACGCATTAGCGTCAAGCTGGTATCTGAGGTTGGGGTCGGCACTATCGCCGCCGGTGTCGCAAAAGGGCACGCCGATGTCGTTTTGATCAGCGGTCACGATGGCGGAACGGGCGCCTCCCCCCAAACAAGTATCAAACACGCTGGTCTGCCATGGGAGCTAGGCCTCGCAGAGACACATCAAACCTTAGTCCTGAACAATCTGCGGAGTCGTATTGCTGTTGAACCGGACGGCCAGTTAAAAACTGGACGAGATGTCATAATTGCGGCCCTTCTCGGTGCCGAAGAGTTTGGGTTTGCAACTACGGCACTTGTTTCGCTCGGATGCATCATGATGCGAGTGTGCCACTTAGATACGTGTCCGGTGGGTGTCGCTACCCAAAACCCTGAACTGCGGAAAAGGTTCACAGGGGACCCCTCCCACGCTGTGAATTTCATGCGATTCATTGCGCAGGAAGTGCGTGAATATATGGCACTACTCGGTTTTAGCACAATCAATGAAATGATAGGACGCACTGACAAAATAGAAGCCAGTAAGGCTATCGAACACTGGAAGGCTAAGGGCCTAGATTACACCGACATTCTATATCAACCAAAAGTTGGGCCTGAAATAGGGCGATATTGTCAAATTGAACAGAACCACGGACTGGAAAGTAGTCTCGATACACGAGAGCTCATCGAGTTAGCGCGACCCGCGCTCGAAGCGAAGGAAAAAGTTTCAGCGAACGTGCGCATCCATAACACCAATCGCGTAGCGGGTACTATCCTCGGTAGTGAGGTCACCCGGCGATTCGGCCGAGAAGGTTTGCCGGAGGATACCATACATTTTCATTTTTACGGTTCGGCCGGACAAAGTTTTGGAGCTTTCATCCCCCGTGGGATGACCATGGAGTTGGAAGGCGACGCGAACGACTACTTCGGAAAAGGATTATCCGGGGGTAAAATTATTTTGTACCCTCCCAAAACCTCCACTTTCGTTGCCGAAGAAAACGTCATCACAGGAAACGTTGCCTTTTACGGTGCCACTAGCGGAGAAGCCTATATTTGCGGTCTCGCCGGGGAACGATTCTGCGTTCGCAACAGTGGGATAAACGCGGTAGTTGAAGGAGTCGGTGACCATGCATGTGAATATATGACCGGTGGTCGCGTGGTTGTTTTAGGAGAAACAGGCCGTAACTTCGGAGCGGGCATGTCGGGCGGCATCGCTTATGTCCTAGACAGCAATGGAACATTCCGTAACCGCTGTAATAGGGAGACGGTTACTATGATAAATCTCAGTGAAAAAAATCTCGATGAACTGCGCAGTTTGCTTCAAAGACACGTTCAGTGCACGCGAAGTCAACATGCACAAAGAGTAATCGCAGATTGGGAGAACAAGTCTAAACAATTTGTAAAAGTGATGCCCAAGGACTACCAACGAATGCTTGACGCCATCACAATGGCCGAAGACAGCGGTTTGGTCGGAGAAAAAGCCATCATGGCAGCGTTCGAGGCGAACAAGAACGACGCAGCTCGCGTAAGCGGAAACTAGGCGTCTTGGCCGTTGCCACCTCAAACTGGCAACTTTAAAAAATCAAGGTGAACACTATGGGTAAGCCAACCGGATTTATGGAATTTAACCGAGAGCTGCCAGTCGACCGCGCGCCTCTTGAAAGACTTGATGATTGGGCAGAGTTTCACCGACATTTGCCGATAAGTAACCTGCAGCAGCAGGGTGGACGGTGTATGGATTGCGGAATTCCATTTTGCCACACCGGTACACTAATTGGCGGGATGGCCTCAGGTTGTCCTGTCAACAATCTGATACCGGAATGGAACGATTTGATTTACCGCGGTCTCTGGCGGGAAGCGCTGGAGCGGCTACACAAAACCAATAACTTTCCCGAGTTTACTGGCCGCGTGTGTCCCGCACCATGCGAGGGTTCTTGCGTGCTCGGGATTACTGATCCGCCAGTGACCATTAAGAATATAGAATGTTCCATTATAGACCATGGATTCGATCAAGGATGGGTTGTAGCTCGGCCTCCTAAGAAGCGTACAGGAAAGACTGCGGCGGTCGTCGGTTCAGGCCCTGCCGGGTTGTCTTGCGCTGCCCAACTAAACAAAGCCGGACATTCTGTCACAGTTTTCGAACGGGCCGACCGGATAGGCGGTCTGCTCATGTACGGCATTCCTAATATGAAGTTGGAAAAGCAACTTGTCGAACGGCGCACTAAACTACTCGCGGACGAAGGAGTAAATTTCATAACGGATACGGCGATCGGGACCGATATCCCTGCGCAACAACTACTAGAGGATTTTGACGCGATCGTTCTGTGTACAGGAGCAACAAAACCGCGCGACTTACCTATTCACGGCCGGGCATTAAATGGTGTCCACTTCGCCATGGAGTTCCTCCAAGCCAACACCAAAAGCCTTCTAGATTCGAAACTATCAGACGGTGACTACATTTCAGCGACCGGCAAAAACGTGATTGTAATAGGAGGCGGCGATACCGGCACCGATTGTGTAGGTACATCCCTCCGCCACCATTGCAAGACGCTGAACCAATTTGAAATTCTACCTCAGCCGCCAACAGAACGACAGAAAGACAACCCATGGCCGGAATGGCCAAAAATTCTACGGGTCGATTATGGCCAAAAAGAGGCGGCGGCAAAGTTCGGTGCGGACCCGCGCACCTATTTAATCCAAACCCAAAGATTCACGGCTGATCAAAATGGGAACGTCAAAGAACTCCATACTGTGGGAATCAATTGGCACAAGGACGAAAACGGGGCTTTCACCCCCGCTCCAATACAAGGCACCGAGCAGGTCTGGCCAGCAGACCTGGTTCTCTTGGCAATGGGGTTTCTCGGACCCGAGGATACAATTCTGGAGCAACTGGGGATTGACCGCGACCCCAGGTCAAACGCTAAGGCCGAATACGGTCAATTCAAGACAAATATAGACGGTATATTCGTGGCGGGGGATATGCGCCGAGGCCAGAGTCTTGTAGTCTGGGCCTTTAATGAAGGCCGGGGTGCAGCTAGAGAAGTAGACCGCTACCTAATGGGTAGTACCGTACTTCCGTAGCCCTACTGTTAGCAAACGGCAACGGGTCGCACCATACAAATACCATGGTGGACCAAGCAATAGGAGACGCGATGGAACAACTCATCATTTACTCAACCGACTACTGAGGCTTTTGCTCCGCAGCAAAGGCTTTGCTGACTAAAAAAGAAATCGCATTTAAAGAAATTGACGTATCGCACGACCCTAAGATGCGAGAAGAGATTGCGCGACGATCGGGTCAACGGACAGTGCCACAGATCTTCATTGGAGACAAACCGGTAGGTGGTTTCATGGAGTTGCAGTCCTTGGAGATTTCGGGCGAACTCGACGATTTACTACGCGTCGAACCTTCCTAGATT
The DNA here is from genome assembly GCA_964460065.1 of uncultured Enterobacteriaceae bacterium. GTDB lineage: Bacteria > Desulfobacterota > Binatia > Bin18 > Bin18 > Bin18. The sequence continues at coordinate 15,019 of CAYWPF010000010.1, read as the reverse complement.
TAAGGAGTTTGTATGGCACTGTATCTTGACGAAGTATGGTTAAAAGACCCTAGCCCAGAGCGTGTAAAAGAGTTCGCTGAGATGACGAGCAAGGCGTCAAAAAACCCTGCGTCCATTGGCGCGCCAAGCGAAGTTCGTTTCGTTGCGGGTCCCTGGGCCTCAAACGAAGAGGCAAAGGCGATTTTCGTTGTCGATATTCCTGACCACACGCCGACCTTTCAGATTTTTGGCAAACTCGTTTCAACGGGCCTCATAGAAAAACGCCGCCTGACACCCATAGTAGAGTGGCACCACGTGGAGAAGATGGTGGAAAAGTTGTAAAAGGGGGTCTCTAGAACCGGCGTTATATCTTCGTGTTATTGTGATTTCTTTCAAGAAGAGCCCTCGCACACTTGACACGCGACAGCGTTGCTCTCAGCTAACGAGCGGTCATCTTCGTGCTGATACTGCGGCGCACTCGAGCGCGACGTTCGGCTGTCCCCGTCATTCATAACACTATCCTTCCAGGCGTCATCGTCGTCCCAATAGAACGGCAGCCGTTCTATTTGTCCCGGTTCATCAAGTGAGTTGAACGCACCCAAAGCTGAAACCGCTATCGCACGCTGCAAATCTCTATCAAACGGCTTACCCGCCGTGTGACCAAGCAGGTAGTCTAGAAAGGCCGCCCGTGGGGGATTTACAGCTTCCAGAATGTCCAACGCGCTCCCCATACACAGAGTAGATATGCCGGCCGCCTCCGCGTCACGTGCAATCAGCCCAACGGACTGATGGCAAACGGGTCAAACGGGCACCAGTAGCGCAATGTCAACATGTTCGGCTTTAAGCTGTCGTGTTATTGCAGGAGCCAATTCGTCTCGCACCTTCCTAGTGGAATAAATACCGCCCATAAAGGTGAATGCCCTATCCGCTAACTCTCCTATCACGCCCTCTTTCTCAAGCAACTTAAGCGTATCTATCGGGAACACGACATTCGGATCTCGGCGCGCATCAGTCTGATCGTATGCAAAGTGAGCCGTCCGTAAATCCGCCGTATTCACATCTTTTTGTATGACACGATATGAAAAGTCATCTTTTGTATGGAACGCAACCTGGCCTTTGTTATATATGCCCCCTGAAGCAACTAGACCGAGTCGGCATTCCGAGAGTGGTTTGACCATCGGCGCCCAAGGCGGGGTATCCTTGTTAGACACCCATTCATATGTTTTATAGCCAAGGGAGGCATAATTATCCGTAATTCGTTTAATATAATCGATCGCCGGCTTCCTCATTGTCCCTCCCACGCCTATATCCCATTTTTCCAAATGACATAAAACGGTAGCTCATCACCTTACAACTCCCCGCTTCACCCTGGCAAACACCTCAACTAGACAACACTCCCGGAACGAGTGTTCATAACACGCTGCAACTCAAACCAAAAAATGACAATCATCTTTGCCACCGTGGCGTGGTCGGGCAGCCGGTGTAGTCACTGACGCTTACATCAAACTTTCGATAAAGCGGCACCGTCCATACCAATCTTTCCGTAGGACAGCCCAGCAAAAGCCGGGATCAATTGCGTTAATTCCTCAAAAATTTCGCTCGCGGACCCGAAACCTTGACCGTCCAACTGACCGCTCAGTAGGTTCAAAGCTTCCCAACCGGTCTTGGCCTCACCGGGAGGTGGTAATGCTGGCGCTAGAAGTTGGACGCGGCCCCGTTTATTTGTGCATGTACCCTCTGTTTCTGGCGCCGCAGCAATAGGAAGAATAATGTCTGAATATTCGGTAAAGTCGTTATAATCGGTGTCCAGGACAATCACTTTTGTTTTGCTGACCGCTCTCTCGATGCGCGCTCTTCCATAAACAGTCAACAAATCTACTCCAAAAACGACCAGAACCTTGATGGTTCCATTTTCGGCCGCCGACAAAACTGACGCAGCTCTATCGTCCCCGCTTAAAAGGCCTAAGCTCTTCAGACCCTGTGTGTTAGGGTTCTTATCCGCGTCAATCAAAAAGTCATCGTGAAAAGCATCGGGGGGGGACCATGATACCCCGGCCACATATTCGGAACCAACTTGTTCGGTGATGATTCTGGAGAGGAGAAACGCTTCCTCGTTCGTCGCTTTTGCGCCAGCGATCGCAGCTACAGTCTCGGCCCCGCCTTCCTCCCTCGCAGTCCGAATTATTTCCGAAACCCTACCCACAGCGCTTTCCCAAGACGATACGGAAAATGTAGTCCCTTCTCGCAGTAAAGGGCTCGGAATGCGAGTCTCCCGTTGAAACGATTTGTACGAACGACGCCCTTCATCGCACATCCAGAAATCATTGACTTCCTTGTTGTGACGGGGTCGAAATCTAAATATTTCAGTTCCACGATGATAAATATCAATATTACAACCAGTGGCACAGCTAGTACAAGCGGAGGGGGTTTTCTCGAGATACCACACCCGCGATTTGAACCGAAAATCCTTACTTGTCAAAGCACCAACGGGGCAAACGTCGACCACGTTTGCGGAGTACGGATTGTCCAGGCTCTTTCCCGGAAAAAGGCTAATCCGAGAGTGATCTCCCCGACCAAAAATTCCTAGCTCACCTGTTTTTGTCACTTCATCACAAAATCGAGTACAACGGGCGCACAGGATGCACCGCTCTTCGTCCAGAACAACCTCAGGCCCGAGGTCGACCACTTTGCCCTTATTTACCTTAGTCTCGAGTTCGATTTTACTTTTATAACCGCCATAGGCCATGTAATAGTCTTGGAGCTTACACTCTCCCGCTTGGTCACAGACCGGGCAATCTATCGGATGATTAATCAACAAGAATTCAAGGACCGCAGCCTGGGCCTCTTTCGCTTTCTCGCTAGCGGTACTTACGACCATGCCTTCTGCCACAAGAGTGTTACAGCCAATTTGTAGCTTGGGTACGTTCTCCAACTCCACCAGACACATCCGGCAATTTCCTGAAACACTAAGGCCAGGATGATAACAGTAATGAGGGACCTCGATACCGGCCTCCTCGGCTGCCTGGATGATGTTAAGCCCTTCATCAACCGTTATTTCGCGACCATCAATTCGTAGTGTTGGCATGCAAACCTCTCGGGCGAAGCTATCGTGTTAAGTTGTTATCGCCCAAGTGGCTCACTCTGTTCCTCAGCGGACAGGCGCCTTCTGTAACATGGGCAACGAATTCCTCTCGGAATTTAGAAATAAAACTTTGGGTCGGCATCGCGGCAGCGTCTGCGAGTACACAAACTGTATTCCCCATCATGTTAGTGCAAATACGATCGATAAGGTCTATGTCCTCGGCCTTGCCGTTTCCTTCTTCGAGACGAACCAATAATTTGTGAAGCCACCCCGTTCCTTCGCGACATGGCGAGCACTGTCCACAGGACTCATGATGATAAAATCTGTCGATGATCTGCAGGGCATGTACCATACAGGTGTCTTCATCCATAACAATGATTCCTGCCGTTCCGAGAAACGCACCGATCGCACGCATGGAATCGAAGTCCATGCGTACATCTATCTCGTCAGGGGTTAAGACTGGGAACGAAGAGCCCGCAGGCATCACGGCTTTTAGCTTCTTACCATCCTTTACGCCCCCAGCGTATTCATAGATCACTTCACGCAACGGCATACCCATTGGAAGTTCAAACATACCCGGCCTCTCGACATGGCCGCTTGCCCCGTAGATCTTAGGACCGGGACCGCTTTCGGGACCTATGGACTTGAACCATGCGGGTCCATTCTTGATGATCGAAGGCACGCAAGCCAAAGTTTCTACGTTATTCACGATGGTCGGACAGCCAAACAATCCGTAAACGGCAGGGAACGGTGGTTTTATCCGCGGATATGCCCGCTTGCCTTCTATCGATTGGATCAATCCCGTCTCTTCTCCGCAAATGTATGCCCCCGCACCACGGTGCACGTAAATGTCCAGACAAAAATCACTATCAAAAATGTTTTTGCCTACATATCCGCGGTCGTATGCGTCCCTTAACGCGCGCTCCAGGCATTTTGCCCCGTACGCAAACTCCCCCCGGATGTAGATGTAAGCTGTGTGCGCCCCAATTGCATAACTCGTAATTATCATACCTTCCAGGAGCGTATGGGTGTTCTTTTCTATAATGGCCCGGTCCTTAAAGGTTCCTGGTTCGCTCTCGTCCGCGTTGCAACATAAATAGACAGGCTTATCTGAATCCTTGGGAAGAAAACCCCATTTCACGCCAGCCGGAAAACCCGCGCCGCCCCGTCCGCGTAAGTTCGATTCTTTGACGACGGCCGTCACTTCGTCCGGTTTCATCGTGGTTATTGCCGACCGGGCCCCCGAGTAACCGTCATGGGCCAAGTAAACATCCAGCTTATGAATATCTTGTACTTCCAGGTGACGCAGTAGCACGTTTTCCGCCATTGGCCTTCCTTACTTTCATCGACTATAAAGGGGAGAGGAAACATCCAATTGAGATCATTTACAAGGTATCGCCAGCCGATTTCTCTGTCAAACCTCCATTCAGCCTACCTTTACATTTAAGAGGCGCTCTGTTTAAAGGGGCGCCGTATGGCTGATTTCATTTTGCTCTGGGCACACATTTTGAGCCTGGCTGTTTTCTTCGGAAGTGGGGTCACCATGCTAATAACTTTTCTGCCCATAGCGTCTAAGCTAGAACACACGGGCGAGCGCCAGTCATACCTTTCGCAAGGCCTAAAATACTACAACCCACTTAGCATTGGTTCCCTCGGCTTATTATTAATGACCGGCGCCTGGAAACTGACCGCATTCAAGTCGACACCCGGCTTATCTTTTTTTACCCCAGAAGGTTCTCTGAGTGAATTTGGAAGCCTACTTAGTACGAAACTCTTACTTGTTTTTCTGCTCATCAACGTAAGCGCGGCCGTGTCGTTAGGGATGGGACACCGGCTAGTCCGGATGGAAATTCGCGGCGAACAGTTCCCTCCGGAAAAGTTACCCGCGCTAGTCAAACGAATTCAGGTGTTCACCGTTATTGCCCTACTACTCACAGGATCGGTCGTCTGGCTCTCTCTTGACATGTCACGACTTAGAATACTAGCGTCCCTGGCGGGGACGTAGTTCCTTACGCAACTGACCACCTTGGTCTTCTTTTTTCTTTAAATGCCGCAACTCCCTCTCGGTAATTCGGCTCAGTAGTCATCCTATCTATCAATCCACGAGAACGCCGAACCGAATTCGCGGCGTCGCCATGTAGGTCTGCATAAATTTGCCGTTTGGTAGTCCGTAAGGATCCGGGGGAAACCCGGGCTATCATATCGTACACGTATTCGTACGTGCGGCCCAGTAATTTTTCCCGAGGTAATACCTGACTGATTAATCCCAACTCATAGGCTTCCTCCGCTAAAAAAATCCGGCTGCTTAACAAAATGTCGGTAGCCGCGGTGACTCCCATGAGTCTAGGCAAAACCCATGACAGGCCGAACTCGGCTGGCAAATTAAGCGGTCCGTGGGCGGTAGTAAACTTTGCGCCAGCAGCAGCAAAGCGAATATCAGAATAACAAGCAACCGCCAATCCAACGCCAGCAACTGGTCCATTTATAGCCGCTACAATAGGCTTTGTCATTCCGAATTGGCACACAAAATCTTCGTCGAAGTCGCTCCTAACCCCAAAACCAGCCCGTGGCATTTCTTTTGGCGTGCCTGGGTCATACCCCCCTTGTTCAACGTGCACTTCGAGCGCACGTGAGTCCGCCCCCACGCAAAAGTCCTCTCCCTGCCCTGTCACTATTATAGCTCTGACTTCATCATCGTTTTCGGACCGTTCCATGCACCATCTATACTCGTAATGCATACGGCCGGTCCAAGAGTTCCTTCTTCCTGGTCGCCTTAGCATTATGGTCGCTACCTTATGTTCTACTTCATAGCTCGTTACTTTAAGTTGCATAACATCCTCACAAACCGTCTTGAAGGTTCCGGGTGGGCCAAGTATTGGCGAGATGAGCGAACTCCTCAACGCTTAATGTTTCCCCCCTACGCTGTAAATCTAATCCGCTGTTTTTCGCTATTATCCCGAAATCCTGCTCTCCAAAGACTTTTAAAGCATTCTTGAGGGTTTTACGTCGTCGACCAAACGCCGCCTTCACTATCCGACGAAAAAGCGCAGTATTCAATATCTCTATTTTGGGAGTATCCTGAACGACCATCTGTATTACCTGGGATCGTACTTTTGGGGCAGGGTAAAAACTCCGTGGCCCTACCTCACAGATAGTCTCAACGGTTGCGTGCAACTGGACAAACACGGACAGCGCTCCATAGGCCTTCGTACCAGGTGAGGCGGAGATACGCTGGGCGACTTCACGCTGGAGCATAAGGGTCGCCTCGGAGATTGTACCCTTACTGTCGAGCAAGCGAAATATAATAGCGGTAGCCACGTTGTACGGTAGACTTGCCACGACTTTGACCGGTGGGTCTTCAATAATGTGGGAAAGATCGGTTCGTAGAAAATCGTTGGCAACTATGCTGACGCCTGTGATGGCTAAAAAACGATCGGACAAACGAGCGGCAAGCTCCTTATCCTTTTCTACGAGAACCAGGCTTCGCGCGTGTTGTACTAGTACATCCGAAAGCGCACCGAGCCCCGGACCGATCTCCATAACGGAATCCTGTCGATCGACCTTCGCGACCGCTACCATCCTATCAACGACTGCCTCATCAACTAAGAAATGCTGTCCGAGCCGTTTGTGGGGCCGTCTCCCTAGATCTCTAAGAACGAGGCGCGCTTGTTCAAGTAAGGTCACCGGTTTAGGCTTCCATACTCGTCACGCATTCTAACGGTAACACTGCCGAAACGTTCAAGTCTAGGCCTGAAGTCTGACCGGCACTTAGCCTCCGTGCCCCAGCGAAAGCAATCATAGCCGCGTTATCCGTGCACATCTTGGGCGACGAGAAAAATACTTCTTTATTGAATTCAGCTTGCACCTCACTCATACGGGTTCGAAGACGTGAATTCGCAGAAACACCCCCCGCTACAACAATTCGACGAACACCTAAATCTACAGCGGCACGCACAGTAGTTTTGACTAACGAGTCGATCAGTGCCTCCTGATAGCTTGCCGCAATATCCCTTAACGTTTTTCTCAGTTCGTCTTCATCGATTTCTTTTAGATGCTGGCGCAACGCAGTCTTAAGGCCGCTATAGCTAAAATCATACTTTCCAGTCTTGATGTTGGCCCGAGGAAATCGGAATGCCTGACGGTCACCACTTCTCGCTAATGTGTCAACGAGGCGACCGCCGGGATAACCCAGACCAAGCATCTTGCCGGCTTTGTCGAACGCCTCTCCCGCAGCATCGTCACGTGTGCATCCAACCATTTGGTATCGCGCCCAATCGTGGGCCAGGTAGAGGCTGGTATGGCCCCCAGAAGCTATCAAGCAGAGAAACGGAAACTCGACATCCTGTTCGATAAGCACCCCGAGTAGATGGCCTTCCAAGTGATTTACGCCTACCAAAGGTATCGTCTGAGCATAGGCTATTGCCTTCGCGAAGGATGCTCCAACTAACAGCGATCCAATGAGCCCCGGACCCATCGTAACCGCGACAGCACTTACCGCGTCGAGCTTAATATCGGCAACGGACAAAGCTTTGTCGAGAACGGGCAGCACATTTCTTATATGCTGCCTGGAGGCTAACTCCGGCACTATCCCTCCGTACGGACTATGTACGTCGTCTTGGGATGAGATAATATTGGACAAAATCTCTCTCCCTCGCAGTACCGCGACGGCCGTGTCATCGCACGAAGATTCAATACCCAGAATTATTTCGGGTAATGCCTCAGTTTCTGTCATCAAGACCCCTCGTTAGATAATCTCGCGAGACCACTAATCGCTCGCAAATTCTCTGGTACAGCATCTAAGCATCGCCGGTAATTGAGCGTAGCTCTATCGTACGCCGCCGTCTCCTCGTAGATTGCTCCCAACAAACATGCTGTCTCACTGAGCAAATATACGCTGCTTTGATCTACTAATAAGTCTGTTTTTGAAAGAAAAGCGAGGGCCTCTTCCAGGTTTCCCTGCTGATATCGCAGGCGTCCGAGGTGAAAATACCCTAGCGGTTCTAGGGGATTTACCTCTAGGGCCTGCTCGAACAGTGCCCCTGCACGGTCGTAGTCGCCCTCCGACTCCGCTAGTGCGCCGCGTTCCACAAAATAAGTCGCGACACGTCGGGGTGGCCAGACCTCAGGAAATTCGTGCATACCTTCTCCTTGATGCCTCGAAAGGAAGCCTTCATCATTCTTTCTTCCCTCATCCAACCCGAGGCTAGTGGCATTTGGAGGCTGAGCTACTAATTGGCCAACCGCATCACAAACAACGCTCAAACAGAGCGGAACCGATAATAGGACGAGGAAAACATTGTTAAAAGAATGTTTCAAAATATTTTCCACCAACTTTTTTTCTGGCCTTTTCTTCCGGGCAATTTGTCACTCAAGCCAGAGGGCAGAACACCCTCCCCTGCCGACCTTTTCCGGCGTTCCTTTTGGTTCACTGTCTTCCGAGGACCTGCTTCTTCGGTCCGAGCGGCTGGTACAGGTATAGCCAGCGTCTCGCGCGCTTGCCGCAACTTTGGTTCGTGATAAGGGCAACGTAAAAAGGGTTCCTGGCCCTTGGGGAAGGCCGCCTCAAAAGACGCGGGGCAGGCACTAGAAGCCAACAGGCCCGTTTGTGCGTCCACCGATACCAGCTTCATACCTGGCGGTACCAAAAACCGATTAGGCAACTTTCCTTTGGTCGCTCTCTTCATAAATTCAGTCCAGATGGGTAAAGCCGCCTGACCTCCAGACAGTTCAAGAGGAGAGCGTGCATCAAACCCCACCCAGACGACCGTAAGCAAATCGGGAGTGAACCCTACGAACCAAGCGTCCCCATAATCGTTAGTTGTACCCGTCTTCCCCGCTGCCGGCAGCAGGAACCCCTTCCGTCGAGCCCCCGCGCCCGTCCCATTCTGCATGACCCCTTCAAGCAGGTGCGTAATAGCATAGGCATCGTCAGGGTGGACCCTCGCTTCGATCGAGATGTCCCGATTTTGAATTACTTTCCCAGTGCGAGTCGTTATCGATTTCACGGTAGTCGTTGGAGCATAGAATCCGTTATTTGCAAGGGTGCTGTAGGCCGTCGCCACCTCGTACGGAGTTACTTCGAGCGCCCCAAGCGAAAGAGAAGGGTAGGCGGGCAGAGAACTCGTGAATCCTAAGCGTGCGGCAATCTGCCTGGTGGAATCTAGCCCCACTTCCTGGGCGAGGCGCGCCGTAGCCGCATTCAGAGATCTCCCAAGTGCTTCGCGCAAGCTAACCATACCGCGATATTTATTTTTGTAGTTACGAGGGCTCCATTCCTTGTCTTCATAGAACCAGGTAAAAGGCGCGTCATTGATCATGGTAGTAGGTAAGAACCATCCGTCCCGCTGTTGCCTTTCCCTTTCAAGCGCCGCGAGAAATACTACCGGCTTAAAGACGGATCCTGGCTGCCGATGCGCTTGGACGGCCCGGTTAAATTGCGAAACGCTGTAGTTTCTGCCCCCTACCAGCGCCAGTATATGACCGGTTTGAGGTTGCATCGCAATAAGGCAAGCCTGCAACGCATCGCGTTCATCATCACGCAGCAGACCCGGATGCGCATGCTCAAGCTTCTCCAACTCACCCCTGAGCACATCTTGCGCCGTCTCCTGGAGCCGCATATCCAACGTGGAAAATATATTAAGTCCGGCCTTTGTCAGGACGCCCGAAGGATACGTTTTCGCCAAGTCCTTTCTAAGTAGATCGACGAAGTAAGGCGCCTTGTTTCTCTCCAAAGGTATTTCACGCTTCTCCAGACTCTCAGCTTCCCCCGCCGAAGCCTCGTCTTCCGTGATGGCACCGATTTCTACCATCCTCCTTAGAATATGGTCCCGTCTTCCCCTAGCGCGGTCCGGATGTCGATTTGGGGCATACCTATTCGGCGCTTTTATCATCCCTGCTAATATGGCCATCTCACCCAAGGACAGATCCCTCGGCTCCTTTCCGAAATAGAACCTTGCGGCTTCCCACACTCCAAAAATACTCTTCGCCCCACGCTGCCCTAAGTAGATCTCGTTTAAATAATTTTCGAGAATTTGCAACTTAGAGTAATGCGCCTCAACGATCAGCGCCATAGCTACTTCGGTCAACTTTCTGCGCATGGTTCTTTCCTGCGTTAGAAAGAGGTTCTTTATCAACTGCTGAGTCAGTGTGCTCCCACCCTGAACGGTTCGTCCTGCCGTCAAGTTGGCCCAGCCAGCCCCCATGATTCGCCAAAAGTCCACTCCGCGATGTTCAAAAAAACGCTGGTCTTCTGCAGCCAGTAGCGCCTTGATCAAAAGCGATGGCAATTCGTAGAGTTCGACTACTCGGCGTTCCTCCCATGCATCAGCATATAAGCGAGTAATGATCTCGGGCTCAATCTCTGTTGCGAAGATCTCTTCGTCCTCATCTAAATCTCTGATCGCAACAATACGCCGTTCGGCTATGGATAAGGAAATTCTCTGCGCATCTCTCTCGCGACCAGGATACCTTGATTCACGAAGAAACAGCTCAATGATGCCATGGTGCGGGGCTTCCCAGTAATCGCCTCGGGCACGCACTGGCCCCTCTACGCTCCTGTAATCCAAGCGTTGTAGGTGGTCCATGAGGTCTACATGTTCCACATCCAAACCCGGGTACAAAAGTAACGGTCTCGCGTAAATTTTGGATGCAACTTCCCACCTGTGGCTAGAAAATCGTTCAACCACCTCTTTCTCTAGTCGCTGGTAAAAGTTCCAACCAAGAAAAGCCGACACGCCTGACAATCCCAAGAACATCAGGAGAACGAAACTCCAAAAACTACGATTCGTACTTGTGGGGGTAGACATACCAGCTTCTTACTTCCACCTTCATCCGGTCCGAATAAAACCACATCTTCAAGCAAACTAGCAAGTATTAGCACAGAGGCAGCCTGGAACCTTGGCCATTACGTCGGGCCAGGTCTCCGCTTCGCTCCAACGTATCGCATGCGCAGATCGTACAAAACCTGCTGTACCATTTGGCTTTCATCCGAATCAAGGTTGCGCGATGTCTTTTCTTGCAACATCGCGAGTACATCTATCATCTGCTTAGCCGCTTCTATATCAACGTCCGTTTTGTGACCGTCGGGAGACGGTACTTCTCCCATATACATGAGCGCCTGCGTGCTCAAGCCCAAAACGAAGCTGGAAAATGTGAGCCCCGTACCACCGAGATTCTCCTCAGGCTCCTTTGGCTCCCCTTCATCTTGTCCTGCAGAACCAACTTCGTTCTCCCGGGGAGGATTTGCGGAGCGCTTTGCATGCCCTCGACCAACATCGCGTTCTTCGTCACCCATACTGCCCTCCCTTAATTATTCCCTTTGTCTTACCACAGACTGCCGTAATATCGCGCGGCCCCAATAAGGCTACTATTTACCCCTGAATCCCCCGCAAAACTTCCAAAACGCATTTTGGGTCCACTTCCTCGATAGAAATGCGCCGCTTTTCTGGATCCACGGCCCTATACGCGCGGTTTTGAATATTAACAATACGCCCGCCTAGTGGTCTCCACTGCTCGGGGCTCGTGGGGCCAAAAATCACGACTCCCTTCAAAGCAAGCACTCCTGCAAGGTGGCTAATTCCGGAATCATTACCCAAGTAGCAATGGGCGAGTCGTAAAATACTCACCACTTGAGCTATATCCAAGGAAGCTTCCACTTGGCCGAAATGACTCCAATGTGCCTTCTCTCCCTCTTCCGCAGGGCCTAGCAGTATCAGTACTTCCTGATTACGCTCATTAGTCCACCATTCGGCTACCGTTTCAAATCCCTTTGACTCCCACCTTTTGTGTTGCCCTCCACTACCTGGGTGTATAATTAGCACCTTTTTTTCACCCCAACCTTTACGGGTCCAAAAGGACTCACCATATAGACACCACTCGGTCTTCACAGGAAGCCGAAAATTTTCGAGAGCCCGATCACCCTCTGCCGCTAACTTGCGGATCTGGTTCTCTTCTTCTATACAGCTGAGATAGTACGCACCAGCATGCATTTCTCTGTGTCCGGAAAAAAAACGAAATACAGAAAATTCACCGTTAATATACCGAGCAAGGTTCCTTGGTACTTCAGGGCTAGAATAACCAGACCACGAGAGTACTCGTGTCGCGCCTTTAAAAAAACGTTCCAATTCAACCGCACTGTCTTCTCCTCGCACGAAAAGCTTCAGGAAGCGCGCTTCGTCAAGCAGGGCGGTCTGTAGCTCCACCGTCGGATCAAACCATTGGAAGGCATCTAAAACGCTTATGGTGGAGTTCCTCGCAACTACCGCCACCTTTTCCTCACCCACTATCATTTTCTTGAGCGCGGGCAAAAAACATACTGCGTCACCTAGACTGCCAGGAAAAATGACAACCAGACGCCCCATCTCAATTGACTTTCGTCTTACCCATGGATAGCCTATGATAGCGTTACTTAGCCCTTAGACAAACACCCTTTTCCAAATAATACCATGCCTCAGCCGTGCCAAGTATCGAATTCTGTGCTCCAGTTAATAGGATGCACCCCCGTGACACAGATACGTAATGTTGTGCGGACCCCGAGCGCTTCCCTTTGGGCAAAGCTAGAGTCGTTCAATCCGGGTGGGAGCGTAAAAGACCGAATATGCCTGAGCATGATAGAAGCCGCAGAGAAATCAGGGAAACTAAAGCCAGGAATGACAATTGTCGAACCCACGAGCGGAAATACGGGGATTGGGCTCGCGCTGGTCGCCGCAGTGAAAGGCTATGGATTGATTTTGACCATGCCCGATACGATGAGTGAGGAACGTCGCAGCCTGCTTTCCGCGTATGGCGCTAAAATAGTTTTGACACCAGACTCCAAAGGCATGCATGCCGCGATAGAGAAAGCTCGCGAAATTTCTCAAGAACAGAACTATTTCATGCCCCAACAGTTCGACAATCCCGCAAATCCCGCGGCCCATAGATCAGAAACTGCAAAAGAGGTTTTACAACAAATCGGCGGGATTGACGCTCTGGTCCTTGGCGTCGGTACAGGTGGAACCATCACAGGAGTGGGAAAGGTTCTTCGACAAGAAAATCCAAGATTAAAAATCTACGCCGTAGAACCTAGCTCATCGCGGGTCTTGAACGGCGAGCCAGCGGGATACCATAACATTCAGGGAATTGGTGCAGGGTTCACGCCTTCCGTCTTAGATACAAGTATTTACGACGAAGTAATTGCGATAACCGAAGAAGAGGCTGTCTCATGCACCAGGAATCTAGCCAGGCAGGAGGGTCTTCTCGTGGGCATTTCTTCCGGGGCCGCGTGTGCGGCCGCAGTTCAAGTGGCTGCAAAATTAGAGGCTGAGAAAACGGTACTTACACTGTTCTGCGATACGGGAGAACGTTATTTGACGACGGACATATTTCAAGCGGAGGGTATCTAACCCGGTATGCTAGCCCCTCAATTCTCTGATCCAGTGGGCCGAATTGAAGAAAAGATTCTACGACTTAGAGGCTTGCTCAAACAAATAGGTCCGAGTTTAATAGCCTTTTCCGGAGGAGTAGACTCTAGCCTCCTTTTAGCCGTTGCCGCGGAAGTCTATCCATCTCAAATCAAAGCTCTCATGACTGTTTCTCCCGCCACACCGCCACGGGACAAAGAACAAGCAGTTGCTTTAGCAAGAAGACTAAACCTGCAACTCTTGATTATACCTCATGACGAATTGAGCGTTGCCGATTATGCCGCTAACCCCCTTAACCGTTGCTATTTTTGTAAAAACCTACTCTACGAAGTCTGCGTGAGAGAAGCCCGTCAATTGGGAATAAAAAGCATTATTGACGGGGTAAACTTGGACGACTTACAGGATTATAGGCCTGGCCTTCTATCCGCCCAAGAGTACCAAGTAAGGCATCCCCTGGCCGAAGTCGAATTTTCAAAGCGCGAAATTCGTTCGGCAAGTCGTATGTTTAGACTACCGACTTGGGACAGGCCCGCATCTCCCTGCCTGTCGTCTCGCATTCCATATGGCACCGCGATTACCAAAACCATGCTCGCACGCATTTCTGATGCAGAGTCCTATCTTCATAGCCTCGGGTTCGACCAAGTCCGCGTCCGCTATGATGGGGCCGACGCAAGAATAGAATTCGACTCACGATACTTCGATCAATTCTCTTTCCGTGACCTATTCACCAAAATTACGAAGAAATTCATCACCATCGGGCTTCCATCTGTTGCCATCGATCTCGAAGGCTACAAAAGCGGCGTTTTTAATCCTCAACCGCCCCCGGACAGCGAAAGCCATTCATAATCCTTTGCTTGATTTTTCTTGCGAACAATGTCACTCTTATAAGCAGGGAATCTGGGTTGTTTCCGTTGGGAAAGGAAGGAGTGGGTGATGGATCTGCCGGCGTATTTTCCTAAATGTTTAAAATGTGACGGGGAAGGCGAGCTAATCCCTTTGTCTGACTACGGTCAGGAGGGCGCCTCCGTCTTATTCAAGGCTTGGGTTTGTACTAACCCGGGCTGCGGATTCTCCCTACGAGTAGACAAGGGCGAAGTCACCTACGGGAGAAAGATAGAGTCGAAGCAATAAGCCTTTATCCGAAATAAAGTTAGAACCACTAAAAAAAGGGGCCCCTGGTATCAGGCGCCCCTTTTTTTAGTGGTTCTAAGCGTCTCTGGTCATTAAAGTCTCCAGTTTCGGCTTCGGTTCAAAATTCGACGACCGTCTATTACCTTGCAAATACATTTATGAAGAGGACGCACGCGAGTGGTATCTGTCGTCAGAAATAAGTTGGGAAAGCCTCACGGCCAATTAGTATCGGTAAGCTGAACACATCGCTGTGCTTTCACCGCCGACCTATCAACCTTGTAGTCTACAAGGGGCCTTTAGAGGTGCTAAGCACCTGGGATTCCTTGTCTTGGGGAGGGTTTCCCGCTTATATGCTTTCAGCGGTTATCTCTGCCGCAGATAGCTACTCGGCTGTGCTACTGGCGGAACATCCGGTACACTAGCGGTGCGT
>CAYWPF010000009.1:0-9704 GCA_964460065.1 uncultured Enterobacteriaceae bacterium | reverse complement strand
TATGTGGGTGAATGTCGGCCAACAACAGTTTCATCTTCCGGCAAGCACCCCACAGGTTTTTAGCGGAAGGATAGGCGTGGTCTTGCCTGATCTGGTAGGGCTCCAGACGAGGCTCAAACGCGTCGAGAAGCGTTTAACCGGGACGAAATTCAAGTGGTCAGCAAACCGAAACTCCGTCGACGTTAGCTGCCCGTGGGGCAACCAATTTCGCTGCTATCAACCAAGTTCTCAATTTGGCGGTATGACGCTCGGATTACCGTATGTAGAGGTACCGGTCCGGGCCCGTACGGCGCGTGGTATTGTCTCCTTCTATCAGAACGTTATGGACGCCCCGGCTCGCGTGCTAAAAGAGCGGAATACACTGGTTGCGGAGGTAGGTATAGGTCGAGCCCAAGTTCTGAGGTTTAAAGAAACGGCAAAATCGATCCCACAATATGACGGACATCATATTGCCGTGTATGTGGCGAATTTTTCTGGGCCGCATAAGTTTCTGAAGCGACACAGGCTCATAACGCAAGAGAGCGACGACCACCAGTACCGCTTTCAATCTATTGTTGACCCAAAAACGGGAAGAGTGTTGTGTGAAATCGAACACGAGGTGCGTAGCCTCTTTCACCCAATGTATGAACGTGCGCTGGTCAATAGGAACGCGGATCAAAGCATATTCTCTTATAGCAAAGGCCGTGACGCGTTCCCTGGTTGACGAGTATCTTTGGATGGAAAGCCCCTCATTCTTTGGCGAATGCCGTGTTAATAACCTCCGTTTTTGTCTACAAGATTGTCCATTCGCTCTCCGTTGAGATATTGCCTGAGAAGGCCCCGGAAAAGTGTTGAGGAGTGGAACCAATAATTAGAACGAATGCCCGAGTAGTGTGGTGTGAGGATGACGTTTGGCATATCAAACAAGGGACTGTTTGGCTCTGGCGGCTCGGGGTCGGTTACATCGAGCCCGGCTCCAGCGATGCGATTGGTCTTTAGCGCCTGGATGAGGGACTGTTCGTCGATAATTGCTCCGCGACCGACGTTGATGATGACGGCTTCTCTTCGCATTTTTTGAATTTCGGCTTCAGCGATCATCCCCCGAGTCTCTTTTGTCAGCGGGGTGCAGACGATGACGTAGTCTGACTCCGTCATCAGGCGGTGCAGTTCGTTTGGGCCAAAAAGGTCATCAACACAATCCGGCCGGACGCCACCACGTCGTTTGTTAGCTATGACGCGCATACCGAAGGCCTTGCAACGCTCGGCAACGGCCAAACCTATGCTCCCTAACCCAATGATGCCAGCTGTGCGGCTGTGAAGTTCGCGTATCATGGAAAAACGACTGAGCATCTCTGGCCGCGCCCATTTCCCTTCTCGTTGGAAAGGGTAAGCCTCATGAAATCTTCGAGCGAACATCAGCATTATACCCAGGACGTGTTCGGCTATGGGTATGCCATAGAGTCCGCGCGAGTTGGTCACCAGGACAGGACTCGCGACCATTTCTGGAAACAGTACGTGCGTTGCCCCAGCCGATGTGAGATGCAGCCACTTAAGTTGTTTGCAGACGGCGAAATCTTTTTTATTGAATCGTACGGCGTAGAGAATATTAGTGTCAGTAAGTTCGGACGTTCGCTGTTCAGAGCTTGGGTCTTGCACCAATTTGACAGTTACCGCGGGGAATTCATCTTGTATCTCACGAGCCAAATCCAACGGAAATTCGGGAAATCCTGCTAATCCGGACCCCCCGGCAAACGAAATAGTGAGCTTAGTCATTTTTTCCTCTGAATCATCAGTCTTTGTTGGTTGTTTGGGTCTTTAACCAGTAACTCCAGGGAAGGGGATAATGCACTAATTCAAGTTTGATACCGTCTGGATCGGAGAAAAAGATAGCGTAATAGTCTGGGCCGTAGGCAGGATAATAAGTCGGCTTGTCGAGAATGGTTAGTCCTTCGGACTTTAGAAAATCATGGAAACGATCGATGTCGTCTCTTTCTTTGGCTTTTAGGGCTAAGTGGTGCAGACCTGGCCGAAACCTATTATGGGCCACCGTCTTTCCCCCTTCATCGGCCTGTTTGATGCCAATGATCAGGTGTGCATTATGGAAGCCGTGGTAGCGGGGATGGACCAATCTTCTGAAACCTAACCGGCCCAGTACTTTTTCGTAAAACGGTAATGACTTTGCTGTATCGGTGACTGTCAAATCGACGTGATCAATACCTAATACCTCAAAATCGGAGTCCGTGGTCTTGAGCGGTACCGAACCGGGTATCACGGCGTTTTTCACGTTTTCCCCATCAAAGAGTTCTTTTGGAGACATGTAGGTACCTGCTGTTAGTACGCTTCCTGTGATTACGAGACTAGGTCTTATCGAGTGATTGTATACGTGGTCTTGGGGCCGTTCTATGCCTTTGTGCTAGCCCGACTCTTTATCGCGTTTGTCCAACGGTCCAAGTTTCGCCATTTTGCCTGTAGATGAAAGTCTGACATTGTGGCGAACTCGATACCGACGTGCAGGGTAATGTCCGCGACAGAGAAAGCGGCGGCCACCCATTCAGATTCGCCTAGGTGCCTGTCAAATAGTGACAATCGGTCGGTGAGTGTCCTTGCGGCTTCGTTTACAGCATGAGAGCTTTGTTGCAAGCGTGGGGCAAAAAAAGGATTCGTGTGAAGAAAACGCCGGGTTGCTTGCAATAAAATGCCGAGCTCGGCTCGCCGTTCCCACGCCCGAGCCATGCTTCTCTCGTAAGGGGTATCACCCCAGAGCGACGGCTCAGGGTAACATTCCTCTATGTATTCTATAATGGCCAACGATTCAGGTATAACGGAGCCGTCATCCAGTTCCAAAACAGGAACCGCGCCAAAAGGGTTCTTTTCTAAAAATGCGGCGGATTGTTGCACCCCGGAAAAAAGATCCATGGGTTCAATTGTGACGGAGAGCGCCTTTTCTGCCAAAAGCATTCTTACTCTGCGGCAATTCGGTGATTCAGAGAAATCGTAGAGTTTCATTGGTTAGTTCATATCACGATTCGGGCTGGCCGGCTTGAGGAATAGCTGTTTCTTGCGGTTAACGTGACCGATGTTTTGTTTCTGTCAGCATTATATGGAAGGCGTCGAGTCGTCTTTACGATCGTTCCCGTTTTCCTTCGTTGTCCCGCTTCGACATTGTTGGGTCATCAGCAATTCTACAAGCTCCTTGACCGCTGCTACGTCGCGAGAAATTTGCCTCACGTATGAAGTTGTGGTGAGTTCCCCCACCGTCCACATCAGAACGCCTATCATGAGGCAAACCCAATAGAGTACAGCCGCGCCATTGGTATTGAGAGTGCTATGAATTTGGTTTGTGTCCATTTCTTCGGTTCCTCGCGGTTCGGGATGTGTTTCTGTGTAGCAGAGTTGTTTGGGTGATTGCATCGGTTGTCCTCACTTTCTTTCCCTGGCTGAGTGAATTAACCTGCGAGGGTCTGTCATGAGAAATCGCACTCGGTTGTTCTTCTGGATTTTTTTGGCGCTGCTAGTCCGCACCGATGCGCTTGGGCAAGGAATCCCCATAGCGTTGACGGGTGTTCTTATCGCACCGGACGAAGGACTAAGTCAGATGTACCCCTATTTCGAGGTCAGTCTCAAAGGAGAGGTATGGAAACTACGTATTCGCGAGATTGAGACGAATATCCCCGGAAGGCGGGATCGTTCCGTGTTGCGCCCATTCGGTCGTTTTCTTTCCTTTGTTGGGCCGGACACTCTCCTCGATTACTTGCGAAGCAAGGACTCGGAGGGCTTACCCTTACGTCTTAGCGGGCGGCTATATTTTAAAAAACGCACATTTCTTCTGTCTAGAGTCGAAAGCGCAGGGCCTGACGCGGTCTCGGAGGTTTGTTTGGGTAAGGGCTGCGACGGCACTTGTCGGGAGACATCGGATTGCCAAGCCGGGGAATGGTAATGACGGCCTTCGAAACGCCAGAGCCCAAGCAGGACAGATTTTCTCAGACAGTATGAATTTTGACAAAAAAAAACGCCGCGTTTCGCGACGTGATTTATCAATTGTAGCAAATTCCTAATTAAAAGTCAAATGTATACGTAAGTACCTAAAATTACTCACTTCTTCATTAATCCTCTTGGTTGAATATTGTACCTTTAGACCTTTAAATGGCCAAGGTTAGGGTGTCCCGTGGTTCATGCCCTTTTCTACTAGCCACTATCTGGCCTTTACTAGTCCATGATATCTGCTGCTATATGCGACTTCCTTACTATGATGTGCACCCGGGGAAAGGACCATATGCCTTGTTCGTACATGGTTTTCTTTCGAGCCGTGCACAGTGGCTCCCTAACTTGGACCGGCTTTCTACTGTTTGTCGTCCCGTGGTCGTTGAGCTTTTTGGACATGGACGTTCAACAGCCCCAACGGAGCCAGAAGGATATTCCCCAGACAAGTACTTACTGGCTTTTGAGGAAATTCGTGCAAATCTTGGCGCGAACCATTGGTTCGTTATCGGACAATCGTTGGGCGCCGGTCTGACGCTACGGTATACCCTCCAATACCCCAAGCGCGTTGTTGCTCATGTGTTGACCAATTCTTCTACCGCCTTTAGTGATCAGGAGTGGTTGGACTCAGTCCGACCCGGAACCGATCGAATGATAGAATTGGCGAAACGAGAGGATAGCGGTGTCTTAGAGCGAATCGCTGTGCATCCCAAGAATGCGCGTCACTTGGCCGTCGAATACAAGCAGGCCCTGTGCGACGATGCGGCGCTCCACGATCCCCTGGGGGCTTCATACACCGCACGTTATACGTCGTTGACGGACCCTATCGATTTGTCTTCCTTAAAGGGGAACATTGTGCCAACCCTTTTGGTGTGCGGGACACGGGAAAGCCGTTTCGTACCAAGAAGGAAATTTGCCGAGACAAATCTCAATCAGTTAGAAGTGTTTGAAGTTGATGCCGGTCATGCCGTCAATATTGAGGCACCCGAAATGTTTAATCGTGCAGTGATCCAATTTTTTACACGACACGCTACCAGGAATGAACTCTGACGTACTTCCGGCAAGAAACTCCAGAATATCACGGTGTGGTCGGGCTGGCCGATGCATCCTTTATTCGCTTCACTTGAATGGCCGATTCTCTCTCTCCTTGCAGAAGATAGTGGCGTATGGCTTGGTCAAACGCGGCTCGCGCTTTGCGTCCCTTGCCTTGTGGGACATAGGCCTTTCCCAATGCTAGATGCGCATCCGCACGTTCGGGCTGAATTGCGAGAACGGTCTTGTACGAGGATTCCGCCAGCGCGTATTCGCCCAATGCCAGGTACACGCGGCCCATACAAAACTGTACTTCCACATTCGGGGAATCGACGCGGGCCGCTCGCGTGTATGCGTCTAGTGCCTCTACGAGTTGTCCGTTTTCCTCATAAGTAAGCCCGAGCTGGAAATATGCTGTTTCTGAGGCCGGATCGGCTTGCACGGCAGCGAGCAATTCGGTTTGCGCATCGTGCAAACGGCCCTGTTGCTTTGCGATCGTGCCACGATTTACATGATGTGTTGCGAGAGCGTGTCGGGCGGCAGAGTAATTTGCGTCTGCGGTCAGAGCGTCCCGGAATTTGCGTGCGGCAAAGTCGGTGTTCCCTATCTCGTTCGCTAAAGCGCCGATTCTATAGTGAGCTTCTGCATTTTGCGGATTATCTTTTATGGCTTCTTCGTATTCGGCCATAGCAGGTGCAAAAAGCGTACGGCTAGCCAGCTCATTGCCGGAAGCCATAAAGTTTTTTTTCTCCGACGATCTACACGAAAACGACAGAGGCAGGAGGATGATCAAACAAAACAGAACCCCGGTGCGGCAGGTGAGATCGGTGTCCACAGTGTCTATTAGGCGGTTGAGCGGGGTGCATGTCAACCACATTTGTTTAGCTTTGGCCAAGAGAGCTTAAATTGCCTCGGTAACAAAACGCCTACTTGATAACGGGATATTTGATGTAGTATGCGTTCCTTTCTACTATGATCGTAACGAATGCGTTTCTAACGACTTCCGGTGAGTCGGCGTTTCAGCCACTTCACTCTTTTGGCGGGATATCCCTCATTGAGCGGGCACTGCTTAACGTGCAGCGAGTGGGTGTTAAGACGTGCTTTGTGCTGGCTGGCCCGGGGCAGAGCAAACATCTGCAAGGCGCGATCGAGAGGAACCCGCAAATCACCGTACCTATTGTTTGGTTTGGCAAGGAATCCGAAGTCCGTGAACACTGCGGCGATGTCCAGTCCGATAGCTACGTTTTGTCGTACGATATGATATTTCGACCGGCGCTTCTTGAGGAGATTGCAAGACAAGAGGAACAATGTACATCTGCGGATGTTCAACGTTTAGAAGATGGGCCGGTCCTCGTCTCTAGTAACCGGCTCAGCTCGGTACTTGAGGACGAGGCGTTCACGACCGGTTCTGGAGACAAAGGGACGCGCGCATCAACAGCGTTCGGTCATGGTCGTGAATTTTATCATCGATTGGGTCCGGGCGATATCCTTTGGAAGTTAGAGAAAGAATTTTTGCTGGCACTAGAGAACCCACGGGATGGTATAGTCGACCATTACTTCAACCGAAAAATATCTCGTTTCGTCACCCGTCAGATTTTGAGTACACAGGTAACACCGAATCAGGTCACGGTCTTGGCTTTTACTACCGGAATGTTAGGCGCGGGTTGTTTCCTTTTGGGTCATTATACCGGGACAGTAGCGGGAGCAATTCTTTTGCAAATATCTACGATACTCGATTGTGTCGATGGGGAGATTGCTCGTGTAAAAATGTTAGAAACCGACTTTGGCGAGTGGTTGGACGTAACGCTTGATACCCTCGTACATATCGCCGTGTTTCTCTGCGTAGGTGTTGCTGTGTGGAAACAGGATGCTATTACCGCCGCACCACTTTTGGGTGGAATCTTAGCGCTCGGCGCAGTGATAGCCTTTCCACTTGTTACGTTGGCCGAACGAACAGAAGAGCAGGGTTGGCGGCGTGCAGGGTGGGAAGACGCTTTGTTAGAGAAATTGGTAGCTGGGCTTACTAGCCGCGATTACTCCTTGCTTGTCTTACTATGCGCCGTTTTTGGAACGCTGGCCTGGTTTCTTTTGGCCGCGGCCGTGGGGGCCCATGTGTTTTGGGTCGTGCTAGCGTTTTTGTTGTGGAAGGCTGGACGGTTCACAAAGCTATTCTGCTCTCGCTAGTTCGCTTACGACTTGGCGTTATCGTTTTCTCTCTTCAGCCGATTGTTCCAGCCTCTCGGAGTGCGGCCAGTTGGTCGGGAGAAACTCCTAATTCAGAGAGGACCGCGTTTGTTTGTTCGCCCAAAAGGGGCGCTGGTTGTCTCAATAATTCCGACGGAGTCTTTTCGAACCGAGCCGCAGGCCGGGCCTGGCGCATCTGACCCGCGTGCGGGTGAAGGGATTCGACGATCAGCTCGTTAGCTATGACCTGTGGGTCGTTTAACACGTCTTCTTTACGGTTGATGGGCGCACATGGCACCTGTTCGGCATCCAGTCTTTCTAACCATTCTTCGGAATTCCGGGTTCGCAGGACGTCGGCAGTCATTTCGAGTCGGATGTCCGCGTATTTCACGCGTCCGGCCGGCGTACTAAACCGTTTATCTTCTAACCAGTTCGGGCGCTCAAGCGCTCTAACTAAGCCCTGCCATTCTTTGTCCGAAACGGCGGCTGCAGTAATGAAACCATCCTTTGTTTCAAAAACGAGATCTCGAGTGTCGGGTGGCCGCGCCGCGCCGATGTCTGGGCCCATAAAAGTGTACTGGGCCATTCCTTCGTGCCAGAGGAATGAGACAACTGCATCCAGCATAGCAAGGCGCACGTGCTGGCCTTCACCTGTCCGCTCACGACTGAGTAAGGCCGCTGTGATTGCTTGAGCCGCGGTAAGCGCGGTGACTTTGTCCGGAATGATCAGACGCATCATCCGTGGCCTGCCCGTTACGGGGTCTGATTGTATGTCGGTGAGGCCGGAGAGCGCTTGTATGACCGGGTCATACACACGTTTCTTTGTGTATGGCCCTTTCTCACCGAAACCGCTGATCGAAACGTAGATCAGGTTTGGCTTGACCTTTCGGAGAACTTCTTCGCCGATTCCCATGCGTTCGGCGGCGCCGGGTCTAAAGTTCTGGACAAAGACATCTGCGCCGGAAACAAGTTGTTTCAGAAGTTCTATGGCGTTTTTGTCTTTAAGATTGAGAACAACCGAGCGCTTGTTACGGTTTAATGTCGAAAAAAAAGGAGAGACGCCACGGCCCTTACCTCCCAGTGCTCGGGTTAGATCGCCGATATTGGGCGGTTCAATCTTGACAACGTCGGCGCCTTGGTCTCCGAGCATCATCGTGGCCATTGGGCCCGAGAGCATCTGGGTTGCGTCTATGACTCTGTATCCGTTCAATGGTCCGGACATTAATGCTTCTCCTGTAGACGAATTCTCGCTAGCCCAGTTTTGCCCTAGAGACAGCTCCGGTGTCAAGGATCGGTCATCCTTTGGAAACGACATCGGGCGCGGCCAGGGATTAGTGGGAAAACCGAGTCCGACTAGATCAGGATGAGTCCCGGACTCGGTTTTACACCGACGGCACTCATGCTCCGGTTCGCTATTATTCAAATGTATGTTCCCGCTCGGCAGCCGCCGGAATCACTGCAGTCGCACACACTATCCGCGGCGGTAGCCTCGAGCGTAATGAGTATAATTCTCGCCAGTCGTTATTTCGGCTTACCTTTCTTCTTGGCTGGAGGGCTCAAGTTACTCTAGGACGTTCTACTATATTTCCGATTCGGCAAAAGCCGACCGCCGGGGAAACCCGTCTTAAGAGTTAGGAACTTCGGGTGAGTGGGCAAAACGATCTGAGGTGACGGCTTGGTGCACGAAGAATAAAAGCGAAAGTAGGCCCCAGCCTAACCCGACCACAACTCCCGCATCGACGATCCCTCTCCAGGGTTGTGCCAAGTAGGGTAAAAGAATGATAAAGAGCAGAACCATCACTGTGAGGATGAAGGTAAATATTTGTCTACTCCGATGGATGCAAAAATAACCCATGCAAAAGAATGGGGCCAAAAGAACATAGAGGCCTCTTGGGTGCTCGTGTAAGTACTTCGCCCGGGCAACTACGCGCGGAGAAAACCCCTTTTGAAAACCTTGGTAACCCTCAGCGTAAGCCATGTAGGAAATGTTTAGTGCCAGTGCCAGCCAGTGGTACCAGAAAAGCTCATATTCGAGTGCTGCGAGGCTAACCCGAGAGAGTCGTGATATAGAATAGCACAGCAGAACCGCGACACCGCTTATTCCCCATACCGCACCAAATTGTCCTAACATAAAAGGATACTTACTCTCTTGAGGCAATGTGGTGATGATGGCTTCTCGCAATGATTAGGTCAATGGGAGGCCATCGATCTGATGGCAAGTCGAAGAGAGTGTTATTTGACCGTGAACGGAACCTGGTCTTGTGAACGGCGTACTTAGTATACCGTAACGTCGCGCTGCGGGTTTTCCGCGATGGTTGGCGTCATGGCAACAATCGTTGAAAGATGTTCGTATAGGTTTGACTATCGGTGAACCATCCGGCAAACGGAGCGAGACTGGGGGTTGCAAAGAAAAGTATCAAAGCGGCGCCGGCCATTGAAAGGGAGGTCCGCGCGTTTTTGAAATCCGCGATTTTGAGAGCTGTACCGAATGACTTCTTGAGTCGTGTGTTCAGTAGGTCGACGCTAAACAG
>CAYWPF010000008.1:0-3535 GCA_964460065.1 uncultured Enterobacteriaceae bacterium | reverse complement strand
GCTTGAAGTCCAGATTGCAGCGGTCTCACTCTTATAATCGATCCACGCATTTCCCAAGTGCAAGTGGGTCCCGACTATGTCGGCGTTTTCCGGGTCCTCCCAAGGCTTCCCAAATGTATGAAACAAGGTACGCCAGTGGTTACCGTCCCGGTCATAAACAAAAACGTTCAGGGTAGAAAATATTTGACGATCAAAATAGAAGCGCCTCTTCCCGTACGGATGGCTGCTCCCCTTCGGCGTGCATTCCACGACCACGACTTTTCGCAATTCCCAGGGCGCAATCGGATACCATCCCGATTTTCCACCGTAAGCCGGCGGCTCCCCGCCAATGAAACCGGGGACCAATGCTACCTTTTCTTCTATATAGGTCCAGTCATAATTCCGTAAATATCCTTGGAATCCCGCGTGGTCCTCGATTAGAAAGTTCGCCTCAAAAGATGCCGCCTCATGATTGACGACAACGCTGCGGGTACGACGACTTTGGGGGTCGTATGCCCAGCCCTTGTCGTTCAGCTGATCATTCGCATAATGGAAGGTCAGGCTCTGTGCCCCTTCAAGGTCCTGAGGACTCATGACAATGGAGTGCTCTCGCATCCAGGTCCCCTCCTTCTCCCATTTAGCGACATTATTTTCCGGGTTCGTCCGGAACATACCATAGAAACGAGAAAACAGCGAATCCACGGAACGTTCGACACGTCCGGAATTGTTCACGGTTCGCAGAACCCCTTGGGTCACGTAGGTGTCAGCCATATAACGTTGACGAAAGTTCCACGCTGCCTTTAAACCGGCTTGCGGGTCGGAAGCATCGATTACCGGGAAGGGCTGCCCCATAGTATAGCCCTGCAATTCTCCTTCCGGCGACAAGCTGACCTCGCCCGCGCGCTTCATCGAAGCTTCCCTATACTCCTTCAGGATCGGAAAATCGGTTGTCTGTTGTACCGGGATCTCAAAGTGTCCCGCCTCAACGACTCGGAAAATTTCCGAGTCCAGTACGCCGCGTGCGACTTCCACGTTATCCGCGCGGATCACCATTCCCGGCACGATACCCTCTACGGTCGGCAAATCGTTTCGGTATGGAAGGAAAGCGTCGATCAAGGCCTCTTCTCCCTCTTCCGCCTCTAAACCAACCGGCATAAAGAAAACGTTTACGAAGAAAAACAATCCAATAAAGGTGCTAGCTTTGAACCAAGTGGTAAACACTCGCGGCCTCCTCACATGACTGAACGTTCAGTATTATGTATGGTCTGCTCGCACGCGTTGCAAGCACCTATTCATTCGCATTAACTATTAATCCGGGCTTGATTCCAATAGTACAGCTACGATGGGCGAGCCATACGAGGTACCAATGATCACCCTTTATCACAATGACATGTCGACGTGTTCTCAAAAAATCCGACTCGCGCTGGGGATCAGTTTGCGACGTCGTACCTGGAAATGAATCCCCGCGGCGTCGTGCCAACGCTCGTCCACGACCGGCGTGTTTTGCGCGAGTCCAACGTGATTCTAGAATACTTAGAAGATGTATTTCCGGCTCCACCGCTGCTTTCTACCGACCCACTCGAAAGAGCGCATACACGACTATGGACGAAACAGTTCGATGAAGATCTTCAACACAGCACCGCGATTATCAGCCTTTGCATCGCCTTCAGACACCAATTCCTCAGCAAAAGCACCGAGGATATGAATGCCTACCTGGCAAAGCTCCCGACAGTCACTCGAAGAGAATTTCTAATGAACTTGATCCACACAGGGACGGACGCCCCACAATTCGCCGTAGCAATCAAACGGTACAACCGCCTCTTTACAGAGATGGAGAAGCAGCTTTCGAAAAGCGAATGGCTTGTCGGCAATGCATTCTCCTTAGCGGACCTAAGCTATATACCTTATTTGACCAGAATCGAGCATCTCAAACTCCTTCCATTACTGAACCGATGTCCGAACGTCAAAGAATGGTACGGGCGGGTCAAAAGTCGACAAAGCTATAAACAGGCGATCGCCGACTGGGAAAACGTCGATTATTTAGACGTGTTCGATAGAAGTGCTCCGAAAGAATGGGCTCGTGTGGCTTATATTTTGCAGATTCGAGCGGATTCTGGACGTAACATGCCCTAAATTTTGGCCGAATCCCTTGACAGACGGGAACTCGCTCCGATAATTCAATGGTCAGTGAAAAGAGCATTTTTGACCTACAATCGACAAAATTTACTAATTTAAGGGAGACGTTATGGCAACACCACAACCCGCAGTTCTCAATAGAAATATGGGCCAGCACCAATGGTACGTCCATTTAAGCCGTATGGACGGGGCCGACATGGGCGTTATCAAATCTGCAATACAACAATTGCGAAAAGATTGCGACGAAAAGGGCATAAACCTAACGATCGGGCTTGGGCCTTCGTTACTCTCTGACCTTACTGACGATGTTCCCAAAGATTTCCAGAACTACGAAACTTTCCAATCAATCGACGGTAGCGGTAAAGAAGCGAAAGGCACCCAAGAGGAGTTGCTTTTCTGGTTGAATAGCGAGAAGAAAGACGAGGTCTGGAAGGCACAATGGGACGCGCGGGAAGCACTGAAGGGGAATATGCGAGTCGCCCGTGAAACGATGACGTTCATTTTCGGCGATTCTTTAGATTTATCCGGGTTCAAGGACGGAACCGGGAACCCTGAGCCGGAACGAGACGTGGAAGTTGCGGTTGTTCCTGACGGAGAAGCTGGGGCCGGGGGGAGTTTTATTATTGCTCAACGTTGGATTCACGACCTCGAAGCATTCAACTTATTGCCGGTAGAAGAACAAGAAAAGGTTTTCGGGCGCACTAAATCCGACTCAACTCGGTTGTCACCTCAGCCGTCTCCTTCTCACCTGTCCCACGTTGAATTACGTGAAGGAAAAACAGGCGACGACAGCACCCCGAAGAGAAACGAAATCTCACGTCGGTCGACGCCTTACGCGTTCCACGACGGGACCGTTGGATTATATTTTATGGCCTTCTGCAAAGATCAGGCCCCTCTTCGAGAGCGAATGCGTGCGATGTACGGAATGGACGGACAAGAGCGAGACCGACTCACGTCCTACAGTAACCCGGCCTCGGGGTCCTTCTACTTCGCCCCCTCAGTAGAAACGCTCGATAAAGCGCTTTAGCCGGAGCCTCAAAACTCCATTCTCCTAAAAGGGGCGCTCTTTGAGCGTCCCTTTTTTTCTGCGAAAATCCGGCAAACACCGTTAACGATTTGCCTCCCTCGGCACCCCTATAAAAGGCAAATTGCGATAGCGCTCGGCTAGATCGAGCCCGTAGCCCACCACGAAGATATTGTCGACAGAGAAACAGCGAAAGTCTGCATGGACCTTTTGGGTCCTGGATACTCGTTTCTCGAGCAACACGCAGGTTTTGACTTCGCGAGCCCCGCGACGCAAAATTTCGTTCTGGAGATGGGAAAGCGTCGTCCCTGTTTCTAGGATATCGTCGACTAATAAGATTCTCTGGCCTGCAAACTCGGCACTAGGTGGCATATATTCTACTGTGAGCGAACCGCT
>CAYWPF010000007.1:0-13425 GCA_964460065.1 uncultured Enterobacteriaceae bacterium | reverse complement strand
TTTTTTTTTTTTTTTTTTTTTTTTTTTTTTCTCTCTTCTTCTTTTTGCTCTTTTTTGTCTCGTCTCTTTTCCTTTTCTTTTTTTTTCTTGTTCGTCGGGGCGGGCCCCCCCCCCCCCCCCCCTATATGCGTAAGGTGTGGTGAGCGCGCAGCAGTTTGCTCCTTATGGGGATGTCTCTCGGACAAGCGCTCTCGCAAGGCGCGGGACATCTAATGCATTGCGACCCGTTGTGTTCGGATCTGACTCGATTGTACGCGGATATTCCAACCCGTTGTTGGCCATAGTTTTCATAGTACATTGCGTAGCGCAAAATATCGTTTATGGGTACGCCGGACGGGCAGGACGATAGGCAGTCACCGCATCCGGGAGGGCAATAGTCGTTAGCAACTAATCTATCATACTTCTCCAGAAGTTGGGTGTCTGTCTGGACAAGAGGCTTTCCGGATGCGTGAAGATATTCGTCGAGTTGCTGGAACGAGCTGATAGTTACGACCAAACCGCTCACGTTGTCATTGGTCAGTACCCACTTGAAGGCAGCCTGGGAGAAAGATTCACGCTCGGTGGCAGTAAAGTCGGACAGGACCGTATGTCGAGCGCCTTTCAACGTCTTCATGGCGACAACCCCGACATCTTTGGTCTTGGCATCCATGAAGATGTCCTCAAGCTCTGGCCAATCCCGAAAATTGTATGCAACCATGATAACGTCGAAGCGGCCACAATCTACAGCATGCCTCATAACCTGTTCGAGCCGTGGCGTATGCGATGAGACGCCCAGAAATCGGAGTTTCCCTTGTTGTTTGAGCTTGTCGAATGCCTCGTGGATGTTCGGGTTCATGAGGCGGTCAATAGAGTTGCATGCATGAATATGTGCGAGATCTAAATAGTCGGTTCCTATTCTCCTGAGACTTGACTCGACGGCTTCAATGACGCGTTTCACAGGTGTGGCGTCCGGCAAGTGCCCCTGTGTGGTGCAAAATTTTGATACCACGAACAACTTCTCGCGGGGCGTTCCTTTGATTCCCTCGCCGAGCGCCCTCTCTGAGCCAGCGCGAGAGTAGTCGGGAGAGGTGTCGAAGTAATTGATTCCTCTCTCTATTGCCTGGCGAACAAGATCAGGGTTTTCTAGGCCCGAGCAACCGAACGAGATATCCGAGATAGGCACACCAGTTCGCCCGAGACGCCGATAGCTTCTAACGTGAGCCTCTTTCCAGACCGGATCCTGGTTCGTTGCTTCTGTTTCCGGCTCGTTTAAAAGGAAAAGCTGCGTTTTGTATTCGCATCCTGCCACGAGCGCGGCACCCCCAGCAGCGACGCCTAGCGAGGATCGTCTCAGAAACTCACGTCGTGTCGACTGTTGTGCCGGTACATTTGACGCCTGCTGTATTTCTTTGTCGTTGTTTGTAGCGCTAGACATAACGGACGGTCTCCTTCGGCTCAGGCTTTGGTCATGTATCTTAATCCGATGATAGTCCAAAGTGTATTTGTCGCGTCATCAAAGGTTGCTATTAGCTTCCTATGATAGCTCAATCCGATGTATTGATCCTTCCTTCGTTTTGGTGTCGTAAAGCGCGTACGCCCCGCGTTTATCGCGGTCTCTTGGTTGTGAGCAAGAACCCGGGTTTATAACAGTGACTGGTCCTGCCTGGTGTACCATCGGTACGTGTGTATGACCGTAGCAGACCATGTCGTATGGTAGACGAGCGAACTCCTCCAAGCGCTGGCTCCCAGGATAAATGTACTCTTCGTAGGGTTTCCATGGGCTTGCGTGAACCATCAATATCTTGAGGCCATCGCACTCGAATTCCTTGCATAGAGGTGCGTTCGCCAGGTAGGCGAGGCTTGCTTCGGAAAATGTCTGTTTGCATTTTTGGAGGTAGCTGGGGTTCCTCCCACCGAAGAGAACGGTCTCATGGTTGCCCTGTATACAATGGGCCCCCGCAGTTTTTAATATTTCGACTGTTTTCTGGCAGAAACGATATTCACTAATTGAATCGCCGGCGCAGAGCAGCAACTCGCAAGTCGGCATGTCGTCTAACGCTAGCTGTAGCGCTCGTGCATCCGCGTGTATATCCGAAACGATAGCGATTTTCATCGGTTCCTTCGCGATTTGACTTTTCGATTTTGGTTACATTAATGTTTAATGTTCGAATACTTTCCTTGCAAGAGGCAGGGGTCAACTATAGTGCCCGATGGTATCATCGAGTTAAGTCCGACGTTAAACGAAATCGAGCGTCGGGCGTCACTATCGGTCAGAAAGAAAAATTAGACACCTCTATGCGTTCTTTTCGCAATAACAAACTGCCAATCTGAAAGGGTAAAGAGCACGATAACGCTATTAAATGAATGAGAAGTTCGCTGACGACGAGTTCTTCCGCTTCACGATCTCTTTCTCCCTTGGCGAGAGTGATGCTATGGACCTTGCCTGCCCTGGCCGACGCTATGGCTATATGAGCACGATGCATCCCTTTTTTTGGCCGGTTGGTAACCAGCGAAGCTGTGCAAGAGACTCCTAAAACTGACGGGTTGTCAGATAAACGTGTGGCCCTTCGAAACCCAGCCTGGGCCATCTCTACCGCGGTCGCTTCGGAAACGGCCTGTTTGGCTCTGCTACCCAAGTACTCCGTTAATGAGGCCTCGCTGTAAGGTACTGACGCTTCCAAAATGGTACCTGACGCACCGGGAACGCCCAGCAGATCCGCCACCGCTTGCGTACCACCCCCAGTAACTGCGATAACCAGCTCCGTTTCGGTCTTGTGTATACGACTTATTAGGTCCCGTACGTGCGACTTCATAGTACTAGAGGTCCAGGATGTTACGTGCGTCTTCGGAAGTCGCCACGGTGTGTCCCATGTCCAATATGGTTCTTACTGCGCGTTCGACGAGTTGAGCGTTCGTTGGCTGGCCCTCGCGCGCGTAGTGGTGGTCTTCTAAACCAAGCCGAACATGGCCCCCATGGGAAATCACTTGGTTTAAGAAGGGCATATTATCGCCTCCAAGCGTAGCAGCGAACCAGTTGCAACGCACACCCTTCACCATATCCAAATAGGCCTCCAAGCTCTTTACGGAAGGTGGTAAACCGAATGGCAGTTCAGGCCCTCCGAAGTAGAATTTGAGCAACAGAGGTTCCTCTATCAGGCCCTGGTCCAAGAACACTAGAGAGGCGCGCAGAAAGCTCGGATCAAAGATCTGGAGTGTTGGCCTAAGGCCTAGCTCGCGCGATTGTTCTAAAAAGTATCGATTGGCCTGGTACGAATTTTTATAGATGAAACCGTCGCCTGTTATCTGTTTGGTCTCTGCGTTATAGGAAACGAGGTTTACCGAGCCCGGGTCAGCCCAACCCATGTCGGGCTTCGTGTCTGGACTCTTAGCGAGCTCAAGAAAATGTGCAAAGCGTTCGATAGGGTTATCGCCGAAGGGAAAGGTAGGCCAAAGCAGCGCATCACACTTGGCCCGCGTTTTCCGGAATACCTCCTTATAGTAAGAGACATTTTGGACCCATTCCCCGGTAGTTGATTCCCGGACGTGAAAGTGGATAGCGGCAGCGCCCGCATAACACGTCGCTATAGCATCCTGTGTAATTTCCTCGGGGCTATACGCGATGTGGGGATTATTGGCTTTGTCGGAATTGCCGTTGATGGCGGCTTCTATAATTATCTTGGTCATCGGTTCCTCCAATTCTCAGTCCCTTTAACGGTGTTCCGAGACTCTCATCCCTACCGGTTTTCAAAATAGAGCCTGCCCATGAGGGACCCAGGCCCTATCAGTGTTGATGTGGGGTTTCTTGGCAGCACTTACAAACGGACGGGCACTCCACGCTGGTTCAGATACTTTTTGCATTCTGCAATGGTATGATCTCTGTAATGAAAAATCGATGCGGCGAGAGCGGCGTCGGCTTTACCCGCGGTTAGTCCCTCATGAATATGGCGTAAGCTCCCGACCCCGCCGGAGGCAATAACCGGAACTGTGAGCGCCTCGGAAATAGCGCGCGTAAGTCCGATGTCGTAGCCGGTTTTAGTTCCGTCGCGATCCATGCTGGTGAGCAGTATTTCCCCGCAGCCGTAACTTTGCATACGTAACGCCCAATTCACGGCATCTATACCTGTCGGTGTTCTACCGCCGTGTGTGTACACTTCCCAACGCGGCGATTTTGATGCGGCGACCAGTTTGGCGTCGATTGCTACAACAACGCACTGGCTGCCAAATTGGCGCGCGGCCTCTTTGACAAGTGTGGGACGCTCGACGGCCGCAGTGTTAATAGAGACTTTGTCCGCGCCGGCGCTGAGCAGACGCTGGATGTCCTCGGTCGAACGCACTCCGCCCCCAACGGTTAGCGGCATGAAGACAGTCTCCGCGGTTTTGCTCACCACATCTAGCATAATGTCACGGTTATCACTGGACGCAGTAATATCGAGAAATGTTAACTCGTCTGCTCCCTCGGAATCGTAACGTTGTGCGGCTTCGACAGGGTCGCCCGCATCACGCAGTCCAACGAAATTGACGCCTTTCACAACACGGCCTTCCTTCACGTCCAGGCACGGTATAATGCGTTTCCCGAGCATTCCCAAAGTGTCGGGGGTTTGTTTTACTCTGTCAAGTCGCTGGCAGGACTGTTGGTAGGCCGGGAATGAGCGTAGTGCCGAAAATGTCGTTCGTCTTGGCTTTAGAGCAGGGTGGTGACGGGAGTTTCTTTTGTGCCGCGAAGATTCAGGAGTTAGTGAGTCATTTGTGGAACATGATGCTCGAAGTTCACTTGCACGAACCTCTTTTGACCGCCTCGGCAAGATCTAGCGCACCTGTGTAAATGGCCCGGCCCACGATGACGCCCATTACACCCTCGTCTTCTAGGGGCAGGAGCGCATCTATGTCGGCCATGCTAGCAACTCCGCCAGAAGCAATTACCGGGATGGAAAGGGCCTTAGCCAAAAGGATCGTCGCCTCATAATTGACCCCCGTTTCGGTACCATCGCGGCTGATATCGGTGTAAACGATTTCCGATACTCCTTGGTCCTCACACCGGAGGGCTAAATCTATTGCATCCAAATCGGTTGCTTCTGTCCAGCCTTGGATGGCAACTTTATTGTTTCGCGTGTCGATACCAACGATTATGTTACCGGGGAAAAGCTTGCAGGCCTCGTCGACTAAGGCAGGTTCGAGGTAGGCCGCGGTTCCTAATATAGCCTTGTTTGCGCCTAACGCCATCAACCGTTCCAGTCCGGGAAGTGTGCGGATGCCGCCCCCGACCTGAACAGGTATAGAGACGTTTTTGCATATAGAGGCTATAGCATCGCTATTACGTTCTTGTCCTGCCACGGCTCCGTCCAAATCGACGACGTGTAGTCTCTGTGCGCCCTGGCTTTGCCAGAACAGAGCGGTTTCGATTGGATCATCTGAGTAAACGGTCGCCCGGTCTAAATCTCCTTGATAGAGGCGCATGCACTGACCGGATTTGAGGTCTATGGCGGGTATAACCAGCATGGTATAATTTATGAACTCCTCTTCGGAGGCCCTCTGTGCACTATACGTGCGAAATTGTGTAGAATGCGTAAGCCCACTGTCTGGCTCTTTTCAGGGTGGAACTGCGTTGCAAAAACGTTATTTGACCAAATGCTCGATGCAAATACACTCCCGTATTCGGTTGTAGTAGAAACGATGGAAGTGTCTTCCGGTACCGGATAGTACGAATGCACGAAGTAAACGTTCGAACCGGGCGTGACGCCCTCCAGGTGTGGAGCGGCGTTTTCGATGGTCAGACTGTTCCAGCCCATGTGTGGGACTTTGTAACGGTGGGACGATGAAGGGGCAAAGCCGACAATTGTGCCGGGAAGAATGTCTAATCCTTTGACCCGGCCGAATTCGAGGCTTTCCGTAAATAGGATCTGCATGCCAACACAGATCCCGAGCAAAGGTATTTGCAATTTCACGACACGGTATACCGTTTCGACGAGGCCACAATCGCGCAGACCATCCATGCAGGCCGCAAATGCTCCGACACCCGGCAGAACGACCCCGGCCGCAGATTCTATTTGGTGCCAATCACGGGTAATGATTGCGCGGTGCCCGTTCCTCTCAAAACCCTTTTGAACGCTACGTAAGTTCCCCACGCCATAGTCAATTATTGCAATCATACGTCTAGCACATTATTGCCGCCACGCTGGAGCTAATCAATAGACACTGCATGTCGAACTGAGTTCGAACCCGCATTTGGACGGGTTGTGGCCTTGAGCGGCGGGGCCAAAAGCTATAGGCAATCTAGCACGAAAAGAGCGAACAAAATCAGGAGGCAATTATGAAGGCCGGGTTATTTATGATGCCGTCGCACCCACCCGAAAGAGGACTGTATGAAGGACACCAATGGGATCTCCAGCATTTGGAATTCGCAGATAGTATAGGTTTCCATGAAGCGTGGATTGGGGAGCATTTTACAGCACCGTGGGAGCCGAACCCTGCCCCGGATTTGTTGATTGCCCAGGCTTTATTGCGCACGAACCAGATGAAGTTGTGCCCGGGCGCTCACCTGCTGCCGTATCATCACCCGGTAGAGCTTGCGCACAGGGTCGCCTTCCTCGATCACATGGCACAGGGTCGGTTCATGTTAGGCGTGGGTACGAGTGGCCTACCAAGCGACTGGAGACTCTTCAACATTGACGGCGCGGCAGGAGAGAATCGACGCATGACATTAGAGGCGCTGGATATTATGATTCGCCTCTGGCAAAGCGAGGAACCATTTGAATTCAAGGGGGAATTTTGGTCTTTCAATCGGATAGATACGATGCTTGATTCGCTCAAGTTTCACTTAAGACCATTTCAAAAGCCTAACCCGCCGATTGGAATCGCAGGTCTTACGCCCGGCTCTGACACTCTGAAGTTCGCTGGGGAGCATGGATTTCTGCCTTTGAGTATTGCTCTGAGCAACAGCTATTTAACAACCCACTGGCAGGCCGTCGAGGAGGGCGCGGAAAGAGCGGGACTTACACCTTCCCGTAGTGATTGGCGAATCTCTCGTGAAGTCTACATCGCCGAAACGGACAAGGAAGCACGATCCAAAGCGCTTGACGGGATGCTTGGACGTGTGTGGGGGGAGTATTTATTACCCCTTTTCAAGTCCTTTGACATGATGAGCCTCTTTAAGCACCACCCTGAGGTACCGGATTCCGATGTGACCCTAGAATATTTGGCTGATTACGTTTGGTTAGTGGGGTCCGCAGGAACTGTCACAGAAAAGCTGGGGGAAATGTATCAGCAAACGGGCGGATTTGGTTGCTTACTGGCACTTACTTTTGATCAATCGGAGAATAATGAAGGGTGGGAAAATTCACAAAGAATGCTGGTTGAAGAAGTACTGCCACATTTCTCAGATATTTGAGTGAGGAGCTAGAGTGTACCTTTCGTCGATAAGACTCCGTCGACACGTGGATCAAGCTCAACTGCCAGGCTGAGCGCGCGCGCAAACGCTTTAAAACCAGCCTCTATAATGTGGTGAGGGTTTCTCCCCTGGGTCATATTGAAGTGGAGATTGAGCCCGGCTTGTGTAGTGAATGCCAGGAAGAAGTCGTGTACGAGTTCAGTCGAGAAGTGGCCAACTTTCTCCTGGCGGATTTCTAGGTTGTATGCAAGGTATGGTCGACCGCTTAGGTCGACCACGCAAGAGACAAGGGCTTCATCCAGCGGGACACTAGATTGGCCAAAGCGCCGGATCCCTTTTTTGTTACCCAGTGCCTCCTTCAATCCTTGGCCGAGAGCGAGGCCTACGTCCTCCACTGTGTGGTGATCGTCGATAGCTAGGTCTCCACTAGCGTCGACCGTAAGGTCAAAAAATCCATGTTTCGAGAATAATTCAAGCATATGGTCGAGGAAAGGAATCCCCGTTGCGACTTTATAATCTCCCTTTCCGTCTAATCGAATATGAAGCGTGATGGTGGTCTCTTTTGTTTTTCGGTTGATTTTAGCCGTTCTTGTTTCCATGTCTTCCTCCATCCGTGCGGTATTCTATAGCACGGGCATGCGCTTGTAGACCTTCTAGCTTCGCCAATTCTACTACGTGAGGGCCTAATTCTTTGAGTGATTTTGCTGAGGCTTGGATCAGGCTCGTGCGCTTCAGAAAATCATACACTCCGAGTGGCGAGGAGAACCGGGCTGTCCCGCCGGTAGGGAGTACATGGTTGGGTCCTGCGATGTAATCCCCGAAAGGTTCAGTCGAGGAGTGGCCCATAAATATGGCTCCCGC
The DNA here is from genome assembly GCA_964460065.1 of uncultured Enterobacteriaceae bacterium. Lineage (GTDB taxonomy): Bacteria > Desulfobacterota > Binatia > Bin18 > Bin18 > Bin18. The sequence goes on along the minus strand of CAYWPF010000007.1, from coordinate 5,201 downwards.
GTTATGGATCTTATCAGCCCAGGAAGAGGGCCGGGCTACGGCTAACTCAACATGCTCCGCTGCTATTTTGTTAGCTACGGTGAGGATTTGCGATTGTTCTTCAGAAAAAAAGATGGTCCCAAAGCGCCGTAGAGATTTTAACGCTATAGCGCGGCGGGGGAGGTCGGCAGCCTGTTTCTTAATTTCGCGAGCAACGGCTTCTCCTATACGCTGCGAAGTTGCGACGCAAAGCGCGGCAGCAAGTTCATCGTGCTCGGCCTGTGACAGCATGTCTGCAGCAACGTAGGCCGGGCGGGCCGAATCGTCCGCGATGACTAGAATCTCACTTGGACCCGCCACCATGTCTATATCAACTTGCCCGAAAACGAGGCGTTTCGCAGTGGCGACATAGATGTTGCCTGGCCCAACTATTTTATCTACTGGCGGTATCGTTTTGGTGCCGTAGGCGAGTGCGCCTACCGCTTGCGCCCCTCCGACCCGGAAAAAGGTTGTGACCCCAGCCAGATGAGCGGCGGCTAGGAGCGTCATGGGTGAGCCGCTAAAAGTGGGCGGGGATACCATAACGATTTCGGGCACCCCGGCAACTTTAGCGGGGATGACATTCATTAACACTGACGAAGGATACGCTGCGGTGCCGCCTGGAACGTACACGCCGACGCGGCGCAAGGGCCTCACCCTCTGGCCCAACTTCGTCCCGAGGCTATCTTTAAAGGTCCAAGACGATTGTTGTTGTTTCGTATGAAACGCGCTAATCCGGTCAGCAGCCACTTGCATCGCCTTCTTTGCGGGCCTGGGAAGGCTTTCGTAGGCCGATTCCATTTCGGACCTTGAGACCAACAAATCGGAAGCAGCAATCCTGACACCGTCGTACTTTTCGGTGTGTGCCAAAACGGCACGGTCGCCTCTTTTTTTTACATCATCCAGGATTGCTAATACCCTTTTTTCAATATCCGGCGCGTTTTGGATTCCTCGAGCCAGAATTTTTGCTAGCCGTCGCGTTCCGGCCCTGTCGGCCAAAGAAAATACGGGGATGTCGAAGATTGACGACTTTTTGTGCATTGATATTACCGTCCCGTCATTCGTTTGATGTCTGCCCCTAGGCTCGACAACTTGCTTTCTATTTGTTCGTATCCGCGATCGAGGTGGTATATTCTAGTTATCTCCGTTTCGCCATGTGCAGCCAATCCCGCTAACACCAAAGATACACTTGCGCGTAAATCTGTCGCCATGACGGGCGCCCCATTGAGAACCGGTACGCCGGTTATTGTAGCGGTGTGGCCTTGCACATGCACGTTAGCGCCGAGTCGCACTAGTTCTTGAGCATGCATGAATCTATTTTCGAAAATGGTTTCCTCTACGATGCTTTCTTGCTTGCCCAGTGTCAGGAGGGCCATCATTTGAGCCTGAAGATCCGTGGGGAATCCCGGATAAGGCCTTGTTATGATCCGGAGCCCGTTGGGTCGACCGTTTCCGAGTACGCGAATGCCTCCAGATTCCTGGTTTGTCTGTGCTCCGGTCTGATTCAGCGCCTCTAAAAACTCTTCTAGGTGTTGTTGTTTTGCCCCTTGGACGAAGACGTTTCCTGACGTAATTGCCCCAGCGATCAGGAAGGTGCCGGCTTCCACGCGGTCGGGTATGACCGTATGGCACGCGCCTTTAAGACTGTCGACACCGTCTATCACAATGACGGGCGTACCCGCGCCATGAATGCATGCCCCCATAGAGACTAGGAGTTTCGAGAGGTCTATTATCTCCGGTTCTTTGGCCACGTTTTTGAGTATGGTAGTTCCTCGCGCCAACGTTGCTACCATCATGAGGTTCTCCGTTGCGCCAACGGAGGGAAAGTCTAACACGATTTCGGCGCCCTTGAGTTTTTTTGCCGTAGCTTCCACATAGCCCTGTCGAATGTTGATGGACGCACCAAGTTTTTGCATTCCGGCCAAATGAAGGTTGACCGGGCGTGCTCCAATTGCGCAACCTCCTGGAGTAGAAACGAGTGCACGACCGAATCGGGCCAGTAGCGGTCCCAGGATCAAAAATGAGGCGCGCATGGTCTTGACTAAACCGTAGGGTGCCTCGAACTTGGAAATATTACCTGCTTGGATAATAGCCTTATCTTTGGCGACCCACCGAGTCTTAGCACCCAGTCTGTTGATTAGACTCAAAGCAGTGTTGACGTCTTGGAGCCGCGGTATGTTATTTATTGTGCACTCTTCATCAGTTAATAAAGTGGCAAAGAGAAGCGGAAGCGCCGCGTTCTTGGCGCCACTCACGGTTACTGCGCCATGGAGTGGGGTGCCTCCGCGGATCAAGATCGTGTCCATAGATTCAAGCTCTATAAATTCACATGGTACCTATACCGGCATTGAATCTGACCGGCTGTCTATCTCTAATCTAAGCTGTTTTCCGGTAGACAACAACTCGATCCGATTTGGCGTAGTCTAGTTTACAAGTGGTAAAGGATATGTCTGAGGGTATTTGCCCTAGCCTCCGAATAGCACTTAGCTGATCGCCACCTATCTCGATGGCCAGCCAGCCGCCGGGGCGGAGGTACTTGGGCGCCTCGCGCAATAGGATTCGGTAGAAATCGAGGCCGTCCGCGCCCCCTCTTAGAGCAGAGTGGGGCTCCCAGTTTTTGATATCTGGGGCCAATTTATTGACAGCTTCATTGTTAATATTCGGGGGGTTGCAGATGATCAGGTCAAAGAGGGATTTGTCTTTTGACAACGGCGTGAGGAGATCTGCGCATACGAAAGTGAGGTGGTCGCTGACTGAGTGTCTTCTTGCGTTCGCCAGCGCTACACGTACGGCATCATAAGAATTATCCGTTGCGAGAATATGGGCGGCAGGAAGCTCGGTAGCTAATGCTATTGCGACACACCCGCTTCCCGTTGCGACGTCGGCAATTTGTGGACGAACGGACCTGCCGTTGCCTAAGAGTTCTACTCCTGTTTGGACTAATATTTCTGTCTCGGGGCGCGGAATGAGGACACTGGGATTGACCAGGAAATCGAGTGACCAGAACTCACGGACACCGGTTATGTATGCAATAGGTTCGTGTAAAAGTCTTCGCTGTAACAATTCCTCGAGAATGTTTTTTGTCGCTTTTGCGAATGGTTGGTTCAAGCGACTATACAACCCGACCTTCGAAACTTTCAGCGCTTCTGCAACCAGAATTTCTGCTTCAATTGTCGGAGATTCAACACCATTTATGTTTAGGAGCGATTTGGTGTTTTCGATTAGGTCTCCAACCGTATTCTCACGGTAGAGGTTGCCCGAGGGAGAAACGCCACGAGCAATAGGCTCCAATAAATATGGGGGTTTTGCCGCCATCGGAGGAAAACAGAGCCCTTAAGATTCGGTTGTGGACCTCAGCAGCTCGGTCTGGTGCGAGGTGATGAGGGCGTCGACTATTCCGTCGATTTCGCCATCCATAATCCGTTCTAAGCTGTGAAGGGTCATATTTATCCTGTGGTCCGTCATCCGCGATTGTGGGAAATTGTATGTCCTGATTCTTTCTGAACGATCGCCCGAGCCGACCATACTTTTCCGAGAGGCGCTGATCTCGGCATGCTGTTCTTCTTGTGCGCGTTCGAGTAGGCGCGACCGTAGAATTTTTAAAGCCTTGGACTTGTTCTTATGTTGGGACTTTTCATCCTGGCAGGAAACAACGAGTCCAGACGGAATATGAGTGACTCTAACCGCAGAATCCGTCGTATTGACGCTTTGACCACCCGGCCCAGACGATCGAAATACGTCGATACGCAGCTCTTTTTCATCGATTGCCACGTCGACCTCGTCCGCCTCTGGTAATATAGCTACGGTAACCGCTGACGTATGGATGCGCCCGGACGTCTCTGTTTCTGGGACACGCTGGACACGGTGTACGCCGCCTTCGAACTTTAGGCGACTGTAAGCGTTTTTGCCATTTATGCTACTTACAATTTCTTTAAACCCCCCGAGCCCCGTAGGACTAGAGCTTAAGACTTCCATAGTCCACTTACGTTGCTCCGCGTAATGAGAATACATGCGGAAAAGGTCAGCAGCGAACAAACTGGCCTCATCACCGCCTGTACCAGCACGAATCTCGAGGATGACACTCTTTTCGTCGAGAGGATCCGTTGGTAGCAATAAGATACGTAGCTTACTTTCTAGAGATCCTTCCTTTGTTTCGAGCTCGTGGATCTCCTCCTGAGCTAGTTGTTGTACGTCCGCATCCTCATCGTTGAGTAGCTGTCGGCTCTCTTCGAGGTCCTTTCTCAGCTGCCGCCATTCTCGATAGCATTTTACTATTTCCCCGAGTGAAGCACGTTCTTTGGCAAGCTTCGCGTATTCCTTGGCATCGCTGGCCACCTCCGGTTTGCCTAAGCTTCTTTCGAGTTGCTCGAAGTGTTCCTCGACTTGGGAAAGTTTCTCTAAGAGGGGAGATACATCGCTCATGATGATGGATTAGTGTGGTTGTTTAACTAAGAGGGGGGCGGTTTTGCCGCCCCCCTCTTAGTTAAACAGGTCTGATAGATAAGAACTCGATACTATTCGGGCTGGTCCCCGTCTTCCTCTTCGGTTTTTTTAGCTAATCCGTATCTTTTTCGAAATCGTTCGACGCGGCCGGCGGTATCTACAATTCGTTGCTTTCCTGTGTAGAAGGGGTGAGAGGCGCTAGAGATGTCGAGTTTGTACATGGGGTAAGTGTTGCCGTCTTCCCATTCGATGGTGTCCTTGGTCTCGACACAAGCCTTCGTGAGAAAAGCGAAGTCGGCAGATGTATCCTGGAACACCACGTCTCGGTAACCTTCTGGATGGATTCCGTCTTTCATTGGTAGCCTCCAGTCGGTAGTATTAACAGCTGCGGAACTAGGCTGCAACTCGAGCGAGGTGCAAATGGATAGAAAACGGTTGGTACAGATACAAGAAGCGCTTAGAAACGAAGATCTGAGTGGATGGCTGTTCTATGACTTCCGCGGGAGTGACCCCCTTGCTTATAGCGTGCTAGGGCTTAGTACGCACGAGATATCGACTAGGCGTTGGTATTATTTCATTCCGGCGAGGGGAGAGCCGATAGGGATTGTTTCGACGGTCGAGCCGCATAAGTTGGACCAACTGTGTGGGAGGAAAATAAGGTTCTTCACTTGGGAGGAACATGACAATGCAATCGCCTCTGTTTTGGACGGGAGTAAGCGCATTGCGATGCAATACTCGCC
>CAYWPF010000006.1:0-83441 GCA_964460065.1 uncultured Enterobacteriaceae bacterium | reverse complement strand
GGAAAGAAATATATGAAGCGAACAAGTGTTTCACCTAAGAAGAACGGCGATGGCGCTGAAGGTTACGTGCAAGATTTGGCGGACCGCTTCCAGCTCCCCGTGGAGGAACTACCACGGTGAAATAGAAGCTGGGCTTGGAAGCTAGATATCTGAGGGGCCACCGAGGTGCTCGTTTAAACCCTTGCCCTGTGTCTGTACAAACGAGACAGCGATTCTCAGTCTTTCCAGATGCTGTGCCAGCGTTTTACCGCCCTGCGGGACTTCATGTGTAGAAAAGAATGCGGTTACCTCCGCCTCAAGCTCCGGAGTGGCCAGTGCTGTTACTCCCTCACACATTCGAATGATAGACGTGTCGGGGAACTCAGAGAGTAATCGGACCCAGTTCTCCCTCAGAAACCCCCAGGCCAATTTGTTCCCTGCAGGGTTCATCAAAACCGCTCTGATGAGGAACGGACCATTCTGTGTTCGCACGCTTCCGTCAAGCGTCATGGAGAGTGTACGGGAAAGAAGGTCAGGCTCCTTGAAAGTCGCCAGGGCAAATTGGTAGCGCTGTTCTTCTTGTGGCGTGCGGGCCTCTCGTGAATTGTAGATGAATTCCTCGTATACTGTGGGTCCGCCGGTTTGAGCCATGATGGACACGAGAGCTGGTAAGACGTCACCATCAATGGTGTCGGGGCGTTCCTTATATTGGTCGTAGAGGGATCGAGCGTGTGCCTGCGTGGGACCGTCATTACCGATTGTTCCTAGAGCTCCGAGAACTTCTCCTCTAAGCTGACCCGCCAGCGTAGACTCGCCCTCGATTGGTCTCCAACCCAGTTGTTGCGTAATAGGGGCAAGTAACTCTCGAATATATGACTCTAGCAGAGGGCGGGAGGAGGATGGCATGACGCGGTACAGGTAGTGCAAAGATCCAAGAATAGTCGCCCAAACACTTTGGTCTGATTCGTCTCGAACTAGACCCAAAAAGTGAAGATATTTTGATATTGGAGTAAGGCCACTTTGTACAGTGGCCCACAGATCGTTGATCAAATTGAAGCGTTCTATGGGAGAGAGGTGTGCCCGCTGATTTTCCACCAGCTTGGTGAGTAAATCAGGGGTGTAGTGCACTCTATAAAAGCCGTGGCCCCTGGCATTCACTATTACCCAGTCGGGCTTGGCTGTTACCGGTATGACTAATTCTGATTCGGAAAGCAGTAGTTCTCGGGTTTCGACCCTGGATTTGACACTGTATCTGAGGAAGATAGGTGTTTCCCATAGCGATGTGTTCTGCTGGTTTCGGGCACTCTCCAAATATAAAAAGGGCTCTTGCTGAAGCGTTATATTTTTTTCGTCGGCTGCTGCCGTGATCAAGGGATATCCTGGTTGGTACACCCAGGTGTCCATCATCGCGCGTACGGGCTGGTTTGTGGATGTCTCAATCGCGTCCCACAGATCCGTCGTTTCTGTGTTCCCGTATTCGTGTTTTTTTATGTAGAAGCTGATTCCCTTGCGGAAGGTTTCCGCGCCGAGATATTGTTCGAGCATACGCAGAACAGACGCCCCTTTTTCGTAGGTCAGTATGTCGAACATCGCTGCCGCGTCGTCTGGGTGCCGGACGGGGAATTCTATTGGCCGCGAATTTTGTAGACCGTCCACCTGTAATGCTGCGGATCGTGATATTGCGAAACTGTTCCACCGTCTCCATTCAGGCTTCCAATTGTCGACAGCCATCATTTCGAGGAAGGTTGCAAACGCCTCGTTAAGCCATAGTCCATTCCACCAATCCATGGTAACTAAGTCGCCGAACCACATATGTGCGTTTTCATGGGAGACGACGTCGGCTACGCGCTCTAACTCGCTACGAGATGCCGTTTTTTCGTCAATTAGCAGGGCCGTTTCTCGGAACGTGATAGCGCCCAAGTTCTCCATCGCGCCGGCCGCGAAATCGGGAATCGCAACAAGGTCAAGCTTGTCGCCTGGGTACCCACGGTTGTAGTAGTCGCTAAAGAATTTCAATGAGGAGGCCCCTATTTCACGCGCGAAATTTGTAAGGTGTTGTTTTCCGGGAACTGACCAGACGCGCAAGGGAGCTCCGTCGATTATTGCGGCATCCCCGCCCTCGAGTTCTCCGACGATGAAGGCCACTAGATAGGTGGACATCTTGATCGTGTCCTTGAAGACAATCTCTTTTTTGCCCGTTCCGGGAAGGTCTTTTTGGGCCTTGATTCCACTATTGGAAATGGCGGTAAGTCTGCTATCGATCACTAATGTCGACTGAAAAACGGCCTTACGCGCGGGCTCGTCCCAGCACGGAAACGCTCGTCGTGCGTCCGTGGACTCGAACTGAGTTGTCGCGATAACCTTCTGTTGTCCGTCCTTGTCTTTGTAGGTGCTCCTGTAAAAACCTCGTAACTTGTCGTTGAGTATTCCGCGAAAGGTGATTTGCAAGGAATACTCACCCGGTCCCACCGTGTCAGGAAAGGTAAAGAAGGCTTGCTCATTGGTCTCGTCGTAAGTGACGCTACCCTCCTGATTGATTCCGCCAACGCCGGAAATGGATATGTTCTCAATTACAATTTCGCAGGAGTTGAGTACGATTTGTTCGGTTTGCTCGTGGACGGTAACACGTATTGTTTCTTCGCCGGCAAAGGTTGCCTGCGCGAGGTCAGGGACGAGGCGTATTTCGTAGCGGATGGGTGTTACGGTCGGGGGTAACCGGTAGGTCATCGTGTTCTCCTTTGAAATCTAAACCGAAGGGCTAAAAGAATCGGGTTTTTACCGTCGTCACTCGGCCGCGCCAAATCTATGAAAACTGTCCATATATCCTTACGGTTAAAGGGCTATTACTCTCCTGCGGGAACGTCAAGATGAGGCACTGTACCTTATACAAGACCGATTTTCTGCCCTTATGTCCTTGTACCAGGGCTCGTATCGGGATATTGAAAAAGCAGACTGTGCAACCGGACGAGGGAGTTATGAGAGATCAGAATGATCGCGACCCAGACCTCGATCAGGGGATCGTTACCGAGACTGAAAAAAAACTGAAGAAGCCGTCACTGTACAAAGTCTTGTTACACAATGACGATTACACGACTATGGAGTTCGTTGTATATGTGCTCCAGAATGTGTTCAGGCTCGATGCATCAAAGGCCACGCAGATTATGCTACATGTGCACCGGCAAGGTGCCGGAGTAGCGGGCGTTTACACATACGAGGTCGCTGAGGCCAAAGTCTCGAGTGTCGACGAGTTGGCAAAAAAGCACGAATTTCCGCTGAAATGCAGTATGGAAGAGGCGTAAACCAGTCTAGGGAGTCCGCACCATGCGAATTAGCCGAGAACTTGAAGTAACGATCAGCTTAGCCATCAATGAGGCGCGACGTCGGCGTCACGAATTTCTGTGTCTCGAACATGTTCTACATGCCCTGCTTCTGGACGAGACGGTTGCTGAAATTGTGAAAGAATGCGGGGGAGATGTCGCCGAGCTACAGGCCGACCTCGAAGAATTTCTCAAGGAGAATCTAGAGGCAATGCCTGATGAGGCGGGAGACGTAGATCCCCAACAAACGCTCGCGTTTCATCGTGTTTTACAACGGGCAGCCGCCCACGTTCAATCGGGTAACAAGGAGACTATCGAGACGCGGAACTTCTTTGTCGCACTATTTCGCGAAGACAATAGCCATGCCGTCTATCTTTTGGAAAAACACGGGGTAACGAGGCTCGACGTGCTCAATTTCATCTCTCACGGAATCACGAAGACGCCAAGCGCGGACTCTCACCCCGATTCTGACGAGGGGCAGGCCGCAGAGGAAGATGCGGAGGGGCGCCAGTCTTCTAGCGATCCATTGGAGGCCTTCACGACGGATTTGGTGCGAAAGGCGGAAGAAGGAAAGATCGACCCGCTGATTGGCCGGGAGGTCGAAATCGAGCGAACAATTCATGTTTTGTGCAGGCGTCGTAAAAACAATCCGATATACGTTGGAGATTCGGGTGTGGGCAAGACAGCGATCGCGGACGGACTGGCGTTAAAAATATCGAAAGGGGATGTGCCCGACGTTTTGAAAGAGGCACAAATTTACTCGTTGGATATGGGTTCTGTTCTTGCTGGCACGAAATTCAGAGGCCAATTTGAGGAGCGGCTCAAGGCAGTACTGAAAGCGCTCGAGCAACGGCCCGGGGCCGTGTTGTTCATTGATGAGATTCATACCATTGTTGGTGCGGGCGCGACGAGTGGTGGTTCCATGGATGCGTCGAACATTTTGAAGCCAGCTCTCGCTTCCGGCACTCTCCGGTGCATAGGTGCCACAACCTATCACGAGTACCGGAGTTATTTTGAACGTGACCGGGCGTTAGCGCGTCGCTTCCAGAAAATAGAAGTCCATGCACCCAGTGTTGAGGACGCTGTAGAGATTCTTCAAGGACTGAAACCTCATTACGAGGAGCATCATGGTGTAGAGTACACGACCGAAGCGCTCAAAGCCGCAGCTGAGCTCTCGGCCAAATACATTAACGATCGGTTCCTTCCCGACAAAGCCATCGACGTAATCGATGAAGTTGGAGCATCTTTCCAGATACGGCCTACACCAAAAGAAGACGGTAAAAAGGTTATCCGGGACACTGACGTGGAATCTATTGTTGCGAAGATAGCCCGGATCCCGCCGAGAAGCGTTTCGGTTTCTGATAAAGAACGGCTCAAGAGTCTGGACGCTGACCTGAAGGGTGTAGTGTTTGGGCAGGATAGCGCCATAGAGACATTGGTACGAGCCATCCGTTTAGCGCGGGCGGGCCTTGGCGTGCCCGAAAAGCCCGTTGGCTCTTTCCTTTTTTCTGGTCCGACAGGTGTCGGGAAAACCGAGGTAGCGAAACAACTCGCTGAGACGCTTGGGCTACAATTTATTCGCTTTGACATGAGCGAATACATGGAGAAGCATACAGTGTCGCGACTAATAGGAGCACCCCCGGGATACGTGGGATTCGACCAAGGTGGATTGTTGACCGATGCTGTTACGAGGAATCCGCACTCCGTACTGCTCCTAGACGAAATAGAAAAAGCACACCCAGACTTGTTCAATATTTTACTGCAGGTCATGGACCATGCGACCCTCACAGACAATAACGGGAAAAAGGCGGACTTCCGGCACGTTATCATTATTATGACGAGCAACGCTGGCGCCCGAGAGATGGCGGCACATGCAATTGGGTTTGGCAACATTTCGAACGAGGGCAAGGACCAGCATGCCATCGAAAAGCTTTTTAGCCCGGAATTTCGTAACCGATTGGATGCCACGGTTCATTTCCGGACCTTGCCTGTGCAGGCGATTGAGCGCGTCGTCGATAAATTTGTCAAGGAACTGGTGAACCAGTTGGAAGAGCGTAAAGTCGATGTCGCGCTCACCGCTCCCGCGCGCCTATACTTAGCGGAAAAAGGTTACGACAAAACATTTGGGGCTCGTCCTATGGAACGTCTGATCCAAACTGAAGTGAAGCAGGTGCTGGCTGATGAGATCTTGTTTGGGAAGTTGCAGCAAGGGGGCCGCGTCGACATTGACTATGTCGACGACGAACTTACTTTTACCTATACGCCTCTCGCAGCGAGTGATGAGGAGCCTGTTGAAACGGCGGAGATTGTAGAGTGACCTTTAGCTTTTTCTCAGGACGGTGCAGAGGCCTGAAATCGCGGTAGTACCTTCGTAACGAGTTTGAACTGACCTCATTTCGCAGACTGCGAAACCGTTCGAGCGGGCTTTAGTCGACAGGTAGTCTCGGCCGTGGGTGTAATAGCCGGCACTGTTTACACCTAACTCGTTAGTGGTGTTTTCCTCAGCTGTGAAAACGAAACATCCGGATGGTTTTAAGAACTTTCGAGCAAGGTTGAAAATACGTTCTGGGTCGCCAATGTGCTCGAAAACTCCGGCGGCGATAATGCCATCGTATAAGTCTTTTGGCTTGTCCAGGGAATATATATCCGCGACCTCGAGTGTGTCGTAGATGCCCCGTGTTGTGGCTTTCGCGATCATCTTCGGCGATAGGTCCACGCCATCTAGGCCTTTCGTGAACTGGTGTACGGCGGCCCCACTAAGGCCAGTTCCGCAACCGACGTCTAATATGAGCGGATTGGTATGGCAGTGTCTGCGCAGCGCCTCCGCAACGAGATGTGGTGCCTGATACATGAGCTTTTCAACTAGAGCCTGGTCGTAGGATCGGGCGTAGTTATCATAATACCCGCGTACATAGCTCGCGGCTGCGCGTGAGGGGATGGGCTCGGCACCGGTGTGCGCCAGGAGCATGCGAGCACCGATGTGGTCCTCCGGCACCAGCTTTAAGTAATCCCGTAGATGTTTAGAAGCTCCGTCGGGCTTGCGGGTCGATATTAACAATTTTGCGAGGTAGGCGTGTGCGACCGAATCGTTCGGTTGGATAGTTAGGATACGTTCGAAACCCAAGATCGCCTCGTCTTCCCGGCCGAGCTTTTTCAGGGTCAGGGCGAGTTCATAGTACGATCGTAGGATTACTGAGACGAGTTGGGCAGCGGTTTCATTAGTTGGAGTGGACTCCAGGGCCTTGATATAGGAAGCCAGCGCCTCGTTCAAACGACCGTTGAGATGACAATCAATAGCGTGATCGAGTGGGTCAACGTTCACCATAGGCTAAACTAAACAGTTTGCTATCTTAAGGGAACCGTGGTCGTGGTGCTCACATATACGGGACGCTCTTTTTCTGAACAACGGTTTGGCGAGCTGCAATTTTACTGTTTATGGCCGGGTGCGCGAGGCCTCAGGAGTGATACAAAAGGAGAAAAGTTGGCGGGGTTGAACAATAGGAGTTGGCGAATTGCGTTTTTGCGAAAGCCCCTACTTCTATAACACGTATATCCACAAACGGACTTCCAACAATCCTCAAAATTGCTTCTAGCTCCGCAGAGGATGACGTTCGCACTACTTTGAGGTATGTCTATCGAAGAATAACCTGTGGCGTTTTTAATAGGAGTGGCTATGGATTTTGGAGTAACGTTCCCAGCGCGAGTTGGCGACTTTGAATTAATCGAATTAGCTGAACGGCTTGGGTACCAGCAAGCATGGTTTTATGATTCTCAGATGATCTACTCGGATGTTTATGCGACCATGGCACTCGCTGCTCACAAGACAAGCCGCATACGACTCGGTACAGGAGTAGCTGTACCAACGACTCGCATGGCCCCGACGATCGCGCACTCAATAGCTACCATCAATCAACTGGCGCCGGGTCGGGTAGAACTAGGTGTTGGCACCGGGAATACGGCCCGGTTAACTATGGGGTTACGGCCTATTACTTTGTCTCGCATGAAGCGAGAGGTGCGTTTAATTCAGGCCTTATTGGCAGGAGAGAGCGGAAACCTCACTGAAGAAGGGGAAGAGCATTTGGTCAGATTTCTGCATCCCCATCGACACTACATTAATGTCAAAGACCACATAACCGTGAGTATCTCTGCGCTCGGGCCGAAAACGCTCGCATATTGTGGGGCGGAATCCGACGGTCATATAACGTGGGGGTTGGACTCTGACGGAATACGGACGGCTCGAAAGATTATTGACGATGCCGCCTTAAAGCGAGGCAAAACCGGGAAGGACGTGCCTTCGAAATGCTTTTTTCCGACGGCGATTTTAACACCCGGGGAAACCGCCGCGAGTCCACGTATTATGAGCCTGATAGCGCCTTTCATTATGAATTTTCTGCATGTGCAAGTAGAATGGGGGACAGACCTGTTGCCAGAGATCCCGGCAGTTGCTGAATGGGTAGAGCGGTACAAGAAATATGCCGCTGGACTGCCGCCGGAGACGCGCCACCTGACGCTTCACGAAGGCCATATAATTTATGCGCGTGACGATGAAAAAGAGTTTGCTGTACCCGAGTTGGCAGATGCGGTGGCCCTGATCGGCCAACCTGATGAGATTATTGCGCGAATTCGCGAGATGGAACAGGCGGGCTTGTCTCACTTCGCCTTTCAGGTCATGGACGATGATCCCGTTCGGCAAATGACGGATTTCGCTCAACAAGTGATGGAGAAATATTAAGAAATGCGTGGAATGACAGGGGCTTAGGTTAATGGCGACGCGCACCCGATTACAGTCATGGATAGCGTGAGAAAATGAGAACCCTCGATTTTATTCGCGGTAGAGAGCTAGAGGCGGGCTGGAGACTATGAAGATAGGGATTTTTAGTTACAACACGGAATACACGATGCCTGCCGACTTGCTAGCGGTGGCTTGTGAAGAACGCGGTTACGAGTCACTGTGGTTGCCGGAACACACTCATATCCCGGCTATCCGAGAATCTCAGTTTCCCGGTGGGGGCGTCTTGCCTAAGGAGTACGTGCACATGTCCGACCCGTTCATCGGACTTGCGGCGGCCGCCGCGGCTACTGCAACGTTGTTGTTGGGCACCGGCATCTCGCTTGTCACAGAACATGACCCCATAGTGCAGGCTAAACAAGTGGCCTCGTTGGACCGAATCTCTTCGGGACGATTTCTGTTTGGTGTTGGCGCTGGGTGGAATAAGGAAGAAATGTTAAATCATGGAACCCGGCCAGAAGACCGATGGAACGTCTTGACGGAACGTATAGAGGCCATGAAGGCGCTTTGGAACGACGATGAGGCCTCTTACCATGGCAAATTTGTCAACTTTGAAAAAGTATGGTCGTTCCCAAAACCCGTTAGCGTCCCGCATCCACCGATTCTTCTGGGAAGTCTGAGTTCCCAAACGGCGTTGAAACGCGTGGTCGATCTGTGTGATGGGTGGATTCCTGTCGCTGCCGCGGTGGACGATCTGCCCGGAAAAATCAAGAAAATGCGCGATTATGCGGAGTCTGTCGGGCGTGATCCAGAGTCCATACCAATAACGTGCTTCTGTACGAATGCCCCCAAACTGCGGGTGTTGGAACGTTTCCGGGAGTACGGAGCAGTCCGTACAGTTGTGCGGGCGCCGACAGAGAATACGAAACAAGTTGAGGCCTTCCTGGACGACTATGCATCGATAGTCCAAGATTTCGCTTGAAAGTCTGTCCCCAGTGTTGCTATGAGGGAGATATCTTAGCAAAAGGGAGGGCAAACAATGGCTTCGTTTATGGGATCATATCAGGGGCAAACATACGCGCTCATGCGGATCGTCCTGGGTTTTACCTTTCTCTTCCACGGTACGCAAAAACTTCTCAACTTCCCAGCCGACTTTCCCTATCCACTGACGGGGGCTCTTTATGCGGCAGGGACTATCGAGTTGGTCGGAGGCGTGCTCTTGATGATAGGGCTGGCAACCTCTTGGGTGGCGTTCTTGTGCAGCGGACTAATGGCTGTCGCGTATTGGATGGCACACGGGATGAAAGAGTTGTGGCCGCTTCAGAATGGAGGTGAGTTGGCCGTGGTGTATTGTTTCGCATTTCTTTATATCTCGGCAAGAGGTGCGGGAATGTGGAGCGTCGACGGAGCACGCGGGCAAGGTTATCCTGGTCTGGCTGAGTGACGCATCCACGGCTGAGCAAAATCACTCGGTGCAAACAGAGAGACCGGCGTTTGTAACCGGGTGGCTTAAACATGCAGCTCGGAACCTCCTGTGACCGACGGGTGGGGGCTGGCTGCAATGGGCTTCTAATTGGCGCCTAGGGGCAATGCTTCCTGGATTACCCCTGGGGCGGGGCAGGTTCGTTTACGACTTCCGGCGGTCACAAAATACTGGTACCGTTGTGGCAGCCTAACTGTACCCGGGGAGCGTTCGATGAGTGAGTTTGCATTTACATCTCATATCAAGGTTTCAGCAAACCGATACCGTGAACGATATGGGCTCGACTACGAAAACTTTGAAGTGGGCCAGATTTTCAAACACCGGCCCGGTATGACGATCACCCAACAGGACAACATTGAGGAATCATTTGATACCTTGAACCAGGCCATGATCCACTTTGACTCGAATTATGCGGCGCAAACAGAATGGAAAAACCCTTTGGTTGTCAGCACGCTCACGTTGCAACGACTAATAGGGATGACGTGGAAAACGTTCTTCAAGAAAACCCAGATTTTAGGATGGAGCGTTCTCAACATGACCGCGCCAGTTTTTGGCGGGGACACGCTTTACGCGCAGACCGAGATCAAAGCTAAGGAGGATGGGTCGGGGGAGGCCAAGTGCGGGCGCCTCACCGTCGAGACGAGAGGAACTAACCAGGACGGAAAACTCGTGTGTACGATGGAGTACGACGTACTCATTTATAAGCGAGACGCCGTGCCCTTCTTAGACGCGAACTACTGAACGAAGGAGTCCCGCAATGAGCCGTTTCTCGTCGCACCGGAAGCTTGACGATCAAACCTATATGGAGATAGCGGGTGTGGATTTCGAGGACTTTTCAGTTGGACAAGTCTTTGAACACCGGCCCGGCCGCACCTTCACAACAGAGGAGAACAGGAAGCACGTGCATCGCTCCGCGGACTTGACTGCCCGGGTTGCAGACGATGAATACAATGCGCGAGTGTACGGTGGAGAGAATGTTATTGCTGAGACACTTGTTGTTAGCGCGGTAACCGCTATGACCACGAAGACGTTCAATAAGGTAGTTGCGAACCTGGGTTGGACGGATGTCAGACTGCCGTCACCTGTGAGAGCTGGTGATACGATTTACGCAGAATCGGAGTTGCTTGGAAAACGCGAATCGAAGTCGCGACCGGCCCAAGCGGTCTTGCACGTGCAAACCCGTGCTACTAATCAGAACGGGGTAGAAGTGTGTTCGTTCGAGCGAAAGTTACTGATCTACAAACGCGGTCTAGGGCCGTATGAGAAGGCGGGATATTAGTGAATAAAGGACAGCAATGGTAAATCAAGTTGAAGAAGGCAAACAACTGACTCTGGACTTCCAAAAGCTTCGGAAGGTAGCCGCGACCGACCAGAATGTGATTCCGGTCGTACTCCAGAACGCCGAAAACGGTGACGTGTTGTTTGTTGGCTATGCCAACGACGAGGCAATACAAGAAACGCTGAGAAGTAAAACCGCAGTCCTCTGGTCGACCTCCCGTAATGAGCTGTGGCGCAAAGGAGCGACTTCAGGGGACGCGCTTGAACTCATCGATATACGAGTGAACTGCGAACAAAATTCAGTGTTATATCGGGTGATCCCCACAAAGGGCGGAGTTTGCCATACAAAAGACGCGGATGGTGCGGCGCGAACAACATGCTATTACCGGCGAACTGAAGCATCCGGTGACCTAACGTTCGTCTGACATACGCAAACGACGAAGGATAATTCACTTGAAGTTAGGCATATTTAGCTTCAACACCGAATACTCGACGCCGACGGCGGAGTTGGCGGTGGCGTGCGAAGAGCGAGGCTTTGAATCGCTGTGGCTGCCCGAGCATACTCATATACCCGCAGTCAGAGAAACCGAATGGCCGGCTGGTGGGCGTTTGCCCAAAGAATACATTCACATGGCGGATCCGTTTACGAGTCTGGCCGCGGCCGCGATGGTCACCGAAAAAATTCTACTCGGAACTGGAATATCGCTAATTGTAGAACATGACCCTTTAGTCCAGGCTAAGCAGATTGCGACGCTAGATAGGATTTCTAAAGGGCGATCTCTTTTTTTTGTATCGACATTCCGGAAAGGGAACGATTGGTGCGCTACCGTGATTTGGGCGCTGTCCGAACGGCGGTGCGTATTCCCACTGAGGGCCCCGAAGTGATTTTGCCTTTCCTGGACAAATATGCGGAGATCGCCCGGGCGCTAGGATAGGTAGGGCACCCGGTGGTACTTAAGGTCCTATGTCGGCTGTAACGTTCGAATCGGGGCGTTATCCAAGAATGCTAATATGTTTTCGATGGTTTGGTCGAAAAAGATCTGGAGTGTTTCCCGGGTAACATACCCCATATGCGGTGTGATGACGGTATTTGGTTTGTTCCGTAGTGGATGGGAGAGGGGCAGCGGTTCTTCGTCAAAAACGTCGAGCCCGGCCCCGGCGATCCAGCCCTTATCCAAGGCCTGGATAAGGGCGGCTTCGTCAATAATGGGTCCGCGGGAAGTATTGATTAAATAGGCGCTCGGCTTCATGGTTTTCAATTCTTGAGCGCCAACGAGACCGCGGGATCGATTACCCAGCACTAAATGTATTGACAACACATCCGATCGCGAAAAAAGGGCCGCCTTAGTGACTAGTTCGGTTTCACAGGCGGACGCTCTCCTCGCCGTGAGGTTCGGGCTCCATGCGAGGACCTTCATTTGGAAGGCTTGCCCGATTCGGGCAACCTGTACTCCGAGTTTGCCCAGGCCTAACAGTCCGAGCGTCATTCCATTGAGTCCGGACCCCAGCGTAACTTGCCATGTGCCCAAACGAGTCTGTGTGTCTTCCATAGGGATATGACGCGCCAAAGCTAAAATCAGGCCCCACGTCAACTCCGCCGTTGGGTATAAAAGCCCGTCCGTCCCACAGACTACGACGTTACAGTCTTTTGCCGCCTCTAAGTCGATCGCAGCGTTGCGCATACCCGTCGTGGTCAGGAGCCGCAACTTTGGAAGTTGTTCAATAATCGCGCGCGGAAACGGCGTACGTTCTCGCATAGCCATGATCACATCAAAGTCTTGTAAGCGTTCCACTAGGGGACGGGTACTAGACACGTGGTCGGTGAAAAAAGTTACGTCGATATCGCTAGGCAGAATGGTCCAATCGGTAATGTTACGTCCAATACGTGAGTAATCATCTAGCACTGCTACACGTCTCATAAGACTCCACTTCCTTGCCTGGCCGACGTCATTTATTTAAGCGAACGAACTTCTGAAGGACATGCCCGTTGAGCGGGATCAGGCCCTGTTTTCCCCCGGCACTGTAGTTGACCTCGCTAACGTACAAGTCGCCTCGAGAATCCGCCCAGATTCCGTGCGGTGCGTAGAAGTTACCGGGTTCCAGGCCATGCCCTCCAAACCGCTGTTGTATTTCACCGTCCAAGCTCAGTACGGCAACGCTCGAGGGGGGCTCATGCGGAGGTATTGCCGCGCCTAAATTATTTGGCATATGAGCCACTTTGAAGCCAAGTTCCGCCACGAAGAGATTTTCATCCTTGTCTATATAGAGGTCGTCGGGACGTTTTACGTGCGACCATTCGGTTAAAAACTCTCCGTCGCCGGTGAAGACTTGGATACGAGAATTTTCACGGTCTGCTACGTAGACCGTTCCGCGCCGGTCTACGGCGATGGCATGTGGAATTTTGAACTGACTCGGACCACTCCCGGGTGAGCCCCACGAAAATTCCAGAGTTCCGTTGGGAGAAAAACGATGCACGCGTGCATTGCCGTATCCATCGGCGACGTACATGTGGCCTTCCGGACCGAGAGCAACATTCGTGACCATGTTGAAAGGTCCCGAAGCTTTTTTTACGGGTGTGGTCCAGGCTTCAAACCCCGTGTCTGACGGCTTATCTTTTTCGCCCAGTGTCAGAATTAATTCGCCGTCCGGTTTGAACAAGCGAACCGTGTGATCGAAATTGTCGGCGCAATAGATTGTGTCGTCTGGTCCGATAAAAATTCCATGCGCGTTGGTGAAGACGTCTTCACCCCAGGCATTCAAGAATTTACCGTCTCTATCGAAGATGATCATTGGGTGTGCACCCCTATTAAAGGCATAGACCCGATCCATAGAATCTGTTGCCACACCAGCCACCTCCACAAACGACCAGCCCTCGGGAAGCTGCTCCCAACCCTCCACGACCTCATATTCCATTTTGTTTTTTCCAATAGACACGGTAGTCCCCTTGCTAGTTGACGCGTTGGTCGAGTTGGAGGACGATTCCGTCCGGATCCTTAAACAATGTCGTTCTGATCTGTGTGCCGGGTTCCTCACCGTAGGCGACACTGTCAAATGTCGTAGGCGGCATTACAATTTCAGCGCCTGCGGCCAGGACGTTACGGTAGGTGTCTTCCAGGTCATCCACCCAGAACGCGAAATGGTGTATGCCAACTTGGTTCAGTCCGATTGCTCCACCAGAGACCGGTTGATTTTCTGACAATACAATAAATGTAGCGTCTGGACCGTCTTGCCACCTCAGGTATACACCGTGCCTCGGGCGCTGAAGAGTTCCACCTGGATTCTCCAGTGGATCGTCCAATGTTACGTGGAGGCCGAGTACGTCTCTATAGAATTGTAATGATGCGGCCATATTGCTTACCCCAATGGCAATGTGGGAAGTGTTTCTAATTTTCATCGCGTTCTCCTTTTTTTTGTCGGAGGCTGTTTCCAGCCGTACCGTATCGTATACATAGTCGATGTGTCCTCCCCACGACAACCAGCAACACATTGTAAGCCGGTGTGGGATACGAAAATGTCAGGAATTTGGAAACCTCAGCCCGAATTGGCGAGCTTCATTCGGCATGCAACTCCGACGACCGACCAGGCAATACGTCCGTCGTCAGGGTCCTCATTTCCCTTCGGATTCAGGATTAGCGGTAGAATACCTGGCACTTGTGCAGAATAATCGTTGCGAAAGCGTCGTAGTTATTTGCGAGACTGCTTTATGAGTTCACTTTTGCGAAGCTCGAGGGTGGGCTCCAGATGGACGGGGTATAGCTCTGGTTTTTCCAGTCGTTTGACAGCGGTGGGGAGCCGACCCACCTGTTCGCTGACCCGTTCGCGAATAGAGATCAAATCGGGTTCGTCATACATCGCCTTGCCATTTCGTATTATCGGAACCAACAAATCTGTGTGTGAACACTGACGCGGATGCATCCCTTCCAGAAGGGACGAATCGAGGTCTTTTAAGGTTTCGCGCTCTCGCTCATCATAAATCATGTCCCCAACGAACTTCTCACTGTGAAAACGGCGCACTTGCTGAATGCCAGGATTGGTTGTCTTGCTCACGTCATCGGACACCTTGATCCGATCCTGCCATTTTCCGAGCGGGTCCTGAATGGCGCCCAGTTTGTAAACTCCACCGAGAGCAGGTTGATCGTAACCAGTGACGAGACGAGTACCTATACCCCAGATGTCTACCGCGGCATCGGCCGCGCGGAGTGCTTGGATTGCGTGTTCGTCGAGGTCATTCCCGGCTACAATCTGTGTAGAAACGAATCCAGAGTCGTCCAATAGTTTTCGTGCTTTTATGCTGAGGCTCGCTAGATCACCGGAATCCAGCCTAACCCCGAGCATCTTATGGCCATTTTCTTGCAGCCAACGGCCAACCTGCGTGGATTTCTGAACCCCGTCGAGGGTGTCGTAGGTGTCCACAAGAAAAATACAGTTGTTGGGTACAGACTCCGCGTATGCCTGAAAAGCGTCAGTATCATTTCCAAACGCCATCACCCAACTGTGAGCGTGCGTTCCCTTCACAGGAATCCCGAACAGCTTGCCGGCAAGTACGTTCGACGTGGCGCTACAGCCGCCTATGTATGCCGCTCTACTCGCGGCCAATGCACCATCGATGCCCTGGGCACGTCGTAAGCCGAATTCTAGGACGGAACTGTTCTGCGCAGCTGTGCAGATCCTGGCAGCTTTAGTCGCTATTAGAGTTTGAAAATTGACTATGTTGAGCAGGGCAGTCTCGATAAGCTGGCACTGCAATAACGGTCCCTTGATTCTAATCAAGGGTTCCTGGGGAAAAACGATGGTCCCTTCGGGAACTGCGTCGACATCGCAAGTCAATTCGAGCGCCTGCAAATAGGTTAGGAATTTCTTGTCGAATAAGGCACGGCCGTCGGCCCCGACAAGCTCGCCCAAATAAGCTGTATCATTTGGTGTGAACTTCAAGCATTCTAAGAAATCGATTACATACGCTAGTCCGCAGCTGACGCTATACCCTCCGCCGAAAGGATTATCACGGAAAAAAAGATGGAAAGCGCATTGCCGGTCGCCCATAGTCTTTTGCCAATAGCCATATGCCATGGTGACCTGATAAAGGTCGGTCAGTAGCGCCAGCGAATGATTGTAGAGTCCTGAGGGAAATCGCATTCGACCCCTTAAGGGAGGGTTTTACAGCGTAAAAACAACATCATTTTTTCGGGTAAAAAACCGGAAGCAGGCTTCGGCCTTTTCGCATTCTCCAATAGAATCTCCCGGATGTTTAGGCATTACACGAGGTCGGCCTCTATGAGAAATGGACCGGGGCTCTTAAAAGCGTATTCTAGAGTATCGTTCAATTCTTCGGCCGTTGTCACCGTGCGACCTTCAACACCGAAGCCTTCGGCAAGCTTTACATAATTGAATTCGGGAGACTCAAGTCCTGTAAGGCTGAGACTGGCATTCCCGGGGGTCATATTTGCTCGTTCTAATTCCCAACGCAGGATAGAATACGCTTTGTTTTTACAAATAATAGATGTCACATTTTGGTTTTCTCGAGCCATCGTCCAGAGCGCCTGGATGGTATACAGAGACGAGCCATCCCCTTCGAGGCAGATAGTAGTGCGTGACGGCTCAGCGGCGGCGGCACCGACTGCGCATGGTAGTCCTTGCCCGATTGAACCTCCCGTTAGCGCCATGTACGTGAATGGGGGTGCGCCGGCTGCCATCCCGTGGTAACCGAAACCGGCCGTAGCTCCTTCGTCCATCACAATGGCGCCTTCGGGTTGGGCGGCAGCGATTGCCGCGCACATACTCGAGGGGCTGAGAGTACCTCTTGGTGCCTCAGGGCGGGGCCCAGAAGGAACGTGTCTGGCGGGGGGGGCGCCTAAGGCGTCGGCTACTGCAACTAGTGCCGTCGCAGGATCTACACTGTTCCGGCACATTTGGATGATAGTTGCGTCCTCTGAACAAAGGCTACTTCGGGTGTTGGGGTATCCAAAAAAAGCGACGGGCTCGTGTGCGCCGGCCAGGATGACTTTTTCAAATGGCGCGAGGAGTTTGGTAGCAGGTTCCGGGGCGTATGGTATTTTCTCTGGGGAAATGAGGCCTGTTCCTCGGTCCTGCACCGGAGGAAAAGTTGGGGTGAATATGTGGCAATCGGTGGCTCGTTTAATCCGGTCAGCGGACTTTAGGCCTTCACTTCGTAGCGCGCTGCCTCCTAAGACGACGGCCGTCGGTCCGGACCGTAGCGCAGCGGCCGCGTGTTCTATTTCCTCCGTACTGGCTTCAGGTGCCATTGGAATGACTGGTTTGGTGGGGCCCGTGTCCGACAGGGCCCACTGCATATCGCCTGGCAAAATTAAAGTGGTCGGTCCGGCGGGCAACTGGCAGGCATGGGCAATGACGTTAGCCATGTCTGCCCCAATGGAATGTGGGCTGGTTGCGGTTACGACCAGTTCGGACATTGGTTGGGCCAATGTTTCGATGTCGGCAGTGAGTGGCGCATTCGCCGCAATGTGCCAAGTCGCGTGTTCTCCCACGATAGAAACTACCGGTGACCTAGCTTTCCTGGCGTTGTGTAAATTCGCCTGGCCGTTAGCGAGTCCAGGGCCCAGATGAAGGAGTGCGAGCGAAGGCTTGCCGCTCACGCGAGAATATCCATCCGCCGCTCCCGTACAGACACCCTCGAAAACGGCCAGTACTGGTTTAATGGTAGGACAACGGTCGAGCGCTTGGACTAGGTACAATTCGGTCGTGCCCGGATTTGCGAAACACACGTCGATACCTGCGGCGGCTGCCGTTTGGATGGCGACTTCCGCCCCTGTCAACTTGGACACTTCAGAACTTTGCGCCTTTGTCATTTGGGCTCGCTTTCCCTCGACACGAACTTGTCGAGGACTCGGTTTTCACTGAGAGGCAACTCTAACTATTCCGAACAATATGTCTGCTTTGTTCCTTTGGTTTTTCGTCATGGGTTTCATACCATAAATTCTACCTAGTGTAAGTAAAGTTCCAAAACAAAAGGGCGGAGGTCAACGACGGTATTAGTCCAATCATTTCTCCGCTAGCCGATGTTTGTGGGGGATTTCTTATTGGCGGCGTGTCGACTACGGTGACGTCATTCATGAAAACGTCGTCGGTAGCTGCAATTGTTGTACAAAAGCAGGCGCTGGTTTTTGACCTGTTCCACACGCTAGTACGCGTAGATCCTACATGGGGAACGTACCAGGAGCTGGGGGTGAGCAAGGAGATATGGAACGAACACTTATTGGAAAGGTCCCCGAAGAGGCTTTCCGGGGTAGAAACAGAACCGTTCATCATTGTGGAGCGTCTGGCTCGCGCGATTGACCCGAGCATCTCTCGCCAGACGGTTGAACGCGCGACAGAAACCCGAATAGAGAAATTTGCTGAGGCCCTCGTCAATATCCCGGATGACACGCTGGAATTCTTTCAGCGGTTGAGTTTGTTGGGCAAGAGAATTGGTCTTGTCAGTAACGCTGACGTCATGGAATGTGCTGCTTGGTACGATTCCCCGATAGCGTCTTTTTTTGACAGCGTCATTTTCTCGTGCCGAGTCGGTTGCGCAAAGCCGGAACCCGAAATTTATAGAGCTTGTCTGAGGGAGCTAGGCGTACGCTCGGAAGATAGTATTTTTATTGGAGACGGGGGATCGGGAGAGCTCCAGGGCGCACGAGCAATCGGAATGATTCCGGTTCTCATGACCGGTCTTATAAAGGAGGCGTGGCCCGATCGAATTAGTTCTAGAAGAAATGAAGCTGATTTTGTGATTGATAATCTTTGGGAGTTGATTGACAGCCCCTAGAAAAGGAACGGCTACATACAATAGGAACGAATGCGCGCATGACCATTGATTTTAGCGCGAATTGACTATTTTTTGAGCGTTACCCGAGGGCAGTGAAAGGTATTCCTTGCAGTTAGGTGTGAAAAAACGTTGATGCAAAAGATTCATGGATCCCCTCCTGCTGAACTCCGGCTGGCCGCAAACAGGCATGCGGAGGTCATCGGTCAAATGGCGAGAGACCTCGTGGAGCGTGGACTTCCTTGGACCTGGAATGCAAAACGGGTCCGAAGGCAGATCCAGGATGGTTCAACGAATGTACTAATGGCTATGCAGGGGGGTGCCGTTGTCGGATTTGCAATTGCGAACTTCGGTTTTGAACATGCCCACCTCAATCTTTTGGCCGTGAGGCCAGATAATCGGCGAATGGGCACTGCAACGAATCTTTTATCTTGGCAAGAGCACGTTGCAATTGAGGGGGGTCTGAGAGCTGTTGAGTTAGAGGTCAGGGCCAATAATTTGGAGGCGCAGAAATTTTACCGACGCTGCGGTTATGAGCCTGTCGATCGGCTGGCCAAATATTACAACGGCCAGGAAGATGCCATCCGGATGAAGCACTGTTTACAATCGCCGGGTAGGTGAAACGCCGTTACAATGAAGTACGCCTGCGCAGCGACCACGGATGATGAACGGCTGACCACTTACCCATGCGGCCAGCAATCCGCGAGAGGAAAGGACACCGATATGTCCCCGCTGTCTCGGAATATTTAGACTAAGCCGTGTAGACCAAACCTTCTTTCGAAAGCGGGCTGTTGTGTAGTAATGCAGTGGATTCCGCCTAGTCCTCTCAGGAGTTGTTTCGAGGGAATTCCAGTGATTTTTCTTCCGGGAAATACCGTTCTCAGTAACTCTAATGCGATGTGGTCGCTTGCCTGGTCGAAAGTTGGGACGAGTACGGTCTTATTGCCAATGTAAAAATTAGTGTAACTGGCGGGGAGCCGCGTGGCACTATCGAAGATGGGACGCGGCATAGGCAATTCTATGACGTGTAGGGGGGTCCCGTTCTGATCTCGCATGGCTTTTAGCCGACGGAGATTGTCTTGGAGGGGCTTAAAGTTGACGTCGGTCGGATCTTCTTCGATGGCTGTGACGACGGTCGTCTCAGCAACAAATCTCGCAATATCATCTACATGGCCATCCGTATCATCACCAGCAATTCCTTCTCCCAACCAGCCAACGTGGCTGACGCCCAAATGTGACATAAGCACGTATTCGATCTCGTGACGTGTTAGGTGTGGATTTCTGTTGGGGTTTAGGAGACATGATTCCGTTGTCAACAACATCCCGAGCCCGTTAACGTCAATAGATCCCCCTTCAAGGACACACTTGGAATGAAATTGGTACAGGTTTGATTTACGCGAGATGTTCTCCGGGACGGCATTATCTTTATAGTGAGGCTCATATTTTGAGCCCCATGCGTTGAATATCCAGTTTGTCATGCATAGTTCGGTGACGCCTTGGTAATCCCTAGTCAGGTAGATTGGACCATGGTCCCTCGCCCAGGCGTCGTCAGTCCTGATTTCACACACCCAAATGCGACTGACGTCGATCTCTTTGCGAATGCAAGCTTCGAGCAGGCTTTCGACCGCTTGCACATTGTTGGCATAAATGTTGACGCGCTCGTTCAGATGTAGAGATAGTATAACATCGACATAGAGATCGCGTACCGCATGTAGCCCGCCCGGCCATGTATCTTCGTTGTGTGGCCAAGCCAGCCAGGTCCCCGCATGAGGCTCCCATTCGGCGGGCATACGAAATCCGTACCAGGACGGTCTCCTCTGCAACATTTCCATACGGTGTAAGACCTTTCGAACGAGGGGCCAACGGGCGAATGCTGGAACAGGGTGATCAGTCCAGAAGGCGCCTCGTCAGGCCATCGTATGCATCGATCCTCCTGTCTCGAAAAAATGGCCAATCTTGCCGGGTGGACTCGATTTTGTCTAGCAGACAGGAAACGATTAGTGTCTCTTCTTGAGTTTCGCTTGCCTCACCGATAATGCAACCTGATGGATCGGTGACGAATGAAGTACCCCAAAACCGAAGTTGCCCCTCGAAACCAGTGCGATTTACCGCCGCTAGGTAGACACCGTTGGCTATAGAATGGCTACGTTGAATTATTTTCCAGGATTCGCGCTGAATACCATGTTGGTCTGAGCTGTCTTGGGGGTGGTAAGCGATGGCGGTGGGACAAAAAATAATCTGTGCTCCCGCCATCGCGGTAAGGCGAGCAGCTTCAGGGAACCATTGATCCCAGCAAATTAAAACGCCTATGGGCCCAAATCGTGTGGGCACGGCCTGGAACCCAAGATCTCCAGGTGTGAAGTAGAACTTTTCATAGTATAGAGGATCATCGGGTATATGCATTTTGCGGTAGCGCCCGACTATAGATCCGTCTGCGTCGATCACCACTGCCGTGTTATGAAAGACACCTGCCGAACGCTTCTCGAATAATGGGGCAATTATCACTATTTCGGCCGACGCCGCCATTTTGCAGAGTGCTGTCGTGGTTGGTCCGGGAATCGATTCGGCGTGGGCAAAGTTGTCCGTATTTTCACTCTGGCAGGGGTAGATGCACCGGAAGAGTTCTTGCAGACACACAATCTGTGCTCCTTTGTCGCTGGCCTCTCGGATGCTGGATATAGCGCGATTGAGGTTTGCTGTAGGGGAATCAGAGCATGCCATCTGCACAAGTCCGATGGTGACGGGGCCAGCGGCTTTGGGTGTATTCGTGACCATAGTGGTGCGGATTGTAATAGAAGCTATTGCACACCTCAACAGAGCCACCTCGCGAAAATGTCCTTTTGACAGTGGGGGCAAAAGTAATTATATACTGATTCGCCTTTAAATTCAGAAAACGTCTGAACGAAGAGAGTGAGTCGATTGAGGAAACCCTGAGTTCTCGCTCCCTACCTTCTAGAAATCCTTGGGCCTGTAACCGCCAGGCCCGTCATCACGGTCACTAGGCGCAATAGAGAGGGAAGGGACGTCAAACGGATTTGACGGCGCACCATCCCTAGTGTCGGTGCAATGCGCAAGGCGGCTATAGGAGATTATAAGTGGATGACCGGATGAAGAATAGTGCTGACACACGAGGGCCGGCAGGGCCTTCGCCGACGCGTTCATCCGTGCCAATGACAGGTATCGGTGATTCTCAACAAATAGGTTCTCACCTGGCGGTGGGAACGGCTGGGTTATACCGCATTCAAAATTGGGGTGGCGATTATTTCTCAGTAAACGAAGGCGGGGAGGTTGTGTGCAGGTTAGGTGCCTCAAGTGCCACCGGAATCTCGCTGAGAGCTTTGGTTGGCGAGCTGACAAAACGCGGTATCGCAACCCCCGTGAACCTTCGGTTCCCGCAGATACTCGGGCGGCAATTAGAGCTCTTAACGGATGCCTTCGGTGCAGCCATCGAAGAGTTTGGGTACACACAAAAGTATATTCCGGTGTATCCGATAAAGGTTAACCAGAAAAAAAGGGTTGTCGAAGACGTGCTGAGCTTTGGGAGTAGGTATGATGTAGGGGTCGAGGTGGGGAGTAAGGCTGAATTAGTTATTGCGCTGGCGCTGTGCCAGAACGAAGCATCGCCGGTCGTTTGTAACGGAGTTAAGGACCAAGATTACTTGAGGCTTGCTTTGTTGGCTAAACACATTGGAAAGCGGGTCTTCGTTGTATTAGAGAGTTTGACGGAGCTTAAACAGCTGGTTGTGTTGAGTCAGCGTCTGAATGTGAGCCCGCTTGTTGGTCTCAGGCTAAAACTGTCGGCTCGAGGGAGTGGTAAATGGGAAGAGTCGAGTGGTGATCTATCCAAATTTGGTTTCACAACAACGGACCTCTTAAAAGGGGTGCGACTGCTTCAAGATGCTAAACTCATGGATTGTCTCAGACTTCTCCACTTTCATGTGGGGTCACAGGTCACCGAAATCAGGCGAGTGAAATATGCCGTGAAGGAAGCTGCTAGAACTTATGCGAAGCTTCGGCGGATGTGCCCTAGTTTGGAGTGTTTAGACGTGGGCGGCGGGCTCGGTATCGATTATGACGGGACGCAGACTGCTTCGGAATCGAGTGTGAATTATACCGTACAAGAGTACGCGAACGACATTATTTATTCGGTTAAGGAGATTTGTGAAAGCGAGGGCGTAGACCAGCCAACCGTGTTAACAGAAACGGGCAGAATGATCGCTGCTCCCCACACGATATTAGTTTTTGATGCGATAGACGAAATTGCACTGGGCAACGGACCCGTGTTGTTGGATGACCTTGAAAATCGACCAGAAATCATTCAGGAAATGTACGACATTTACCTGGGTACTAACGAAAAGAATTACAGTGAGTATTACCATGATATTCTTGAGCAAAGAGAGGAAATGTTTTCATTGTTCAATTTAGGGTTTCTGTCACTTGAAGATCGAGGATTGGGGCAGGAATTGTATTGGGCCACTTGTGACCGCGCCTTGAGCTGCGCCAAGGCCACGAAACATCTGTCCGAAGAATTTGAAGATTTGGAGAGGCGTTTAGCTCATAAATTCATTTGCAATTTCTCGGTTTTCCAATCGATTCCCGATTCCTGGGCATTAGGCCAGCTATTTCCCATAATGCCGATTCATAGGCTGAACGAGAGCGCCGGGCGGAGAGGATATTTAGCAGATCTGACTTGCGACTCGGACGGGAAGGTTGATCGCTTTGTCGGTACGGGAAATATCAAGGAATCTCTTGAACTACATTCATTGGACGGTCAGCCGTACTACATCGGCGTCTTTTTGACCGGAGCCTACCAGGACGTTATGGGAGATTATCACAACTTGTTTGGACATGTTCACGACGTCGACATCATCGTGAATGATGATGGTGTCGCATGCGTCGAGAACATCGTAGCCGGCCAAACCGTTACGGATGTACTCAGCGTGTTTCATTATGGGCGCGAAGAACTGTTGGCGCAGTTCCGGACGCTCCTTCGAAAAGCAGGTGACAATGACCCTGGGATGCGAGAACTCGAAGAGGAAATCATCAGTGAATATGAGGCGGTGTTGGAGAGCTATACGTATCTAGTGCGGCAGCAGTAATTTTTGTTGTCGGCTATTTCGTGTTCTAGTTTCTGGACCCTCAAAAGAATGGCATCTATACTGAACGGTAACGATAGGTCTGCGCTCCGGAGAGCGGCCAAAGAGCTTTCTGCGGGGTCTATAGTGGCTTTCCCGACGGAAACCGTCTATGGACTTGGTGCAAACGCCCTGGACGAGGCGGCGGTAGCGAGGATTTTTTCCGCGAAGAAACGTCCCTCATTCGATCCATTGATTGTCCATGTCGAGACGCTCGAAGATGTTGTCGCCTATACTGGACCACTGGGGGAAAAGGCTTCATTGCTTGGTGAACGCTTTTGGCCTGGCCCACTAACCCTTGTCTTGCCGAAGCGACCTATCATACCGGACATAGTGACCGCCGGCCTCGACACAGTAGCAATTAGAATCCCGTCACATCCGATCGCACGTGCATTATTGGCCGAAGTTGCCTTCCCGATCGCGGCGCCGAGCGCGAATAAGTTTGGATACGTTAGCCCTACCATGGCCTCACATGTTGAGCATTCGCTTGGTGACTCTATAGATCTTATACTCGACGGAGGGCCTTGCGCTGTTGGTGTTGAGTCGACCGTCTGTCATGTGAATGAGGAGGGTGTTTCAGTGCTTCGGCCCGGAGGGATTACCCTTGAAGAGTTAATGGAAGCGGTTGGTCCCGTTAGTGTACGAAACTCTAGTCTCGCGGCTATAAGATCGCCAGGGTCCCTTCCTTCACATTATGCGCCGCTTACCCGAATCACCCTGGTTTCAGCTGCAGAACGGCTGCCAGCCCCTCGGCGCGGCGAACGTTTCGGATCCCTGACGTTAATGCCCCGTACCGATTCTGTCGGGTATCTTGCTAAAGAAGTACTATCAGAAAAGGGCGATATGGAGGAGGCGGCGGCCAAATTGTTCGCGGCCCTTCGACGACTTGATAATGCGGGGTTGGACCGAATCGTAGCGGAAACTATGCCAGACGAAGGAATCGGTCTTGCGATCATGGACAGACTAAGGCGTGCTGCGCAACGTGAGAGGGAGTAACGGGACCTCCCAATTTCACGGCGCCGACCGACGAGGGGCAAATTGGTTCCGCCTGGTCGCGGATGCGTCGCTTCTTTCGTTGTTATCACATTTTGTCAATAATTGAGTTGAATGTTGAACTGGGGCGCATCGCAACCGTGGCTTTGGTTGGATCGGGGAAATAATAACCGCCGACATCGACTGGTTGTCCCTGCGCCGCGATCATTTCTTGGTTGATCTTTGACTCGTTCGCTTCGAGCTGGTCCGCGACAGCGCGAAAACGTGTGCTTATTTCCGTATCATCGCTTTGGGATGCCAGAGCTCGGGCCCAATACATTGCAAGGTAGAATGTGCTGCCTCTATTATCTATCTCGTTGACCTTTCGAGATGGTGATTTCGCATTCTCGAAGTAGTCGCTAACTGCTTGATCTAAAGTTTCGGCGAGGATTACTGCCTTAGGGTTTTTGGTATTCTGGGCGACCATTTCCAAAGATGGTACCAATGCACAATACTCCCCCAGTGAATCCCATCTGATATGTCCCTCTTTCAGAAACTGTTGCACGTGTTTGGGAGCGGAGCCGCCGGCCCCTGTTTCGAACAGGCCACCACCTTCCATGAGAGGCACAATGGATAGCATACGAGCGCTGGTTCCGAGTTCGAGTATGGGAAACAAGTCGGTGAGGTAATCTCGAAGAACGTTACCCGTGACTGCGATGGTATTCTCGCCTCTGCGGATCCGTTCTAAGGAGAATCGCATTCCCTCTTGTGGACGCATTGTTTGAATGTCTAGCCTGGATGTCTCGTGTTCGGAGAGATACTGGTCGACCTTGGCCATAATTTCAACATCGTGGCCTCTTCGTTCGTCGAGCCAGAAAATAGCTGGGGAACCCGAGGCCATCGCGCGTGCCACTGCAAGCTTGACCCAATCTTTGATGGGCCCGTCCTTCGTCTGACACATTCTGAAAATATCGCCGGTTTCTACGGCTTGTTCCAGCAAAGTTTCTCCGGCGCTGTTCACGACTCGAATCGTACCAGAATCGGGAGCTTCAAATGTTTTGTCGTGAGATCCGTATTCTTCGGCTTTCTGCGCCATGAGACCGACGTTTGATACGCTCCCCATTGTGGCGGGATCAAATTGACCATGATTTTTCGCGTCTTCGAGTATTTCCTTGTACATTGTAGCGTACGAACGATCAGGTACCATAGCTATCGTGTCCTGGAGTTCGTCTTGTGCATTCCACATCCGACCCCCATCTCTGACGACGTTCGGCATCGATGCATCCACGATTATATCGTTAGGAACGTGGAGATTAGTAATTCCTCGGCGAGAGTCTACCATTGCCAATGCCGGCCTTGCATCGTATGTAGCTTCGATGTCCGCCTCTATTTCTGATTTCTTTTCAGGAGTTAGCCTGTCTAGCTTAGTGAGAACATCGGCGACACCATTGTTGACGTTCGCTCCTATACGTTCCAGCGTCACGGCATGCTTTTCCAACGCTTCTCGAAAATAGACCGACACGCAATGACCAAACATTATGGGATCAGAAACTTTCATCATTGTGGCCTTGAGGTGCAAGGACAGTAACACTCCGTCGGTTTTCGCAGCATTCATTTGCTCTTCGAAGAATTTGCGTAGCGACTTAATTTTCATCACAGCGGTATCGATTACCTCGCCCATTTGCAGTGAAAAATCGGCCTTCAAAACAGTAATCTCCCCACCTTTGCCTTCGAATTCAATGCGGACGTTGTCGCCTCGGCCCATCGTCATCGAGTTCTCGCTCTCAAAAAAGTCCCCATTTTCCATGTGTACTACTTGCGCTTTTGAGCCGCCCTCTGGCCACTGTTGCATCATTTTGTGCGGGTTCTTTTGTGCAAATTTCTTCACCGATGCGGCCGCCCGTCGGTCTGAATTCCCCTCCCGCAATACCGGGTTGACGGCTGACCCGAGCACCACCGAAAAGCGGTTTTGGAGGGATAACTCCTCGTCTGTTTTGGGTTCTTCAGGATAATCTGGTATGTCGTACCCGTTGTGTTGGAGCTCTTTGATCGCCTCTTTCAGTTGAGGAATTGTGGCACTGATGTTTGGAAGTTTTACGATATTGGCCTCCGGCGTCTTTGCCATATTACCCAATTCAGTGAGCCGGTCCGGTATTTTTTGATCTTCGGTAAGATTGTCTGGAAAATTCGCAATAATTCGTCCGGCGAGAGAGATATCGCTGAGTTCGACTTCTATGCCCATGTCCTTGGTGAATGCCTGAACGACCGGTAGAAGGGCGAACGTTGCGAGTGCCGGTGCCTCGTCTATCTGCGTCCATGTTATCTTTGCTGTGGTCATACTCTCTCCTTTTCAACGCCGTAGAGTCCTATCGGTCCAATAAACCGCGGGCCGGATTATAACAAATCGGCCATAATACGTAAGGGAGGCATGTGCAAGACGGGCAACGCCCGACATTGCAATGGTCGGAAGAAGATAGTAGACAAATAAGGTCGCAGAGCCAACGGAGTCGGGTGGGTAATGGTTAGAAATTTTCTTTATTGTGCTTTCCTTTTGCTTTCCTTGACTCTGTCTGCCTGTCAGCAGAGAGCGGAGGAAGTGCCCCTTAATTCCAGTCTTTTCTCATTGACAGATAAATTTTTTGACGTTCACGCGATTTCCGAAGACGAAGCGGTCGTGGTCGGTTACGGCGGCAAGATTTTAGTTACATCAGACGGTGGTCGAAGTTGGAAGTCAAAGCAAAGCGGTACGAACGCAGCTCTTTATAGTATCGCATTCCCCGACTCACAGAACGGTTGGATCAGTGGTCAGGACGGTGTGCTGTTACACACGACCGACGGCGGAAGTACCTGGAATGCCCAGGAAAGTGGAATGGTCGACTCGATTTTCGCCATCACGTTCGTCGACGCGAGTCACGGTTGGGCCGCCGGGGACCGCGCTACATTTCTGAAAACCCTAGATGGCGGAGAGAATTGGGAGTCGGGTTATATACAGCCTTCTCTTGAAGGCGTGGGAGCGGATGCCACACTTGCTCTTGTCGATCCTATTTTCTATGACATCGAATTTCTAGAGAAGGATCGGGGTTGGATCGCAGGAGAATTCGGCAAGATTTATCGTACTGTTGACGGGGGTGAAAGTTGGGTTGAACAGCAAAATAGTCTACTTGGTCAATCGGGGATCACGGATGCCCTGAACTTACCCACGTTTTTTGGCATTTCTTTCTCTGATTCGCAAAACGGAGTGGTGTCCGGTCTGGAGGGGAAGGTCGCAGTTACTTCTGACGGTGGCGAGACGTGGAAATTCGTGAATGCCGGTATGGCAAATGGACAGGAAACAAATTTGTTCGCTACAGAACCGTTATACGCTTCCTGTCTGATAGCTAATACGGGTTGGATGGTAGGTGCTGCGGGCAGGGTATTGCGCCTCGAAGGTAAAAAGTGGAAGCAATGGCAAGTAAGGGTCCCCGTTGCGACTTGGCTCCGATCTGTAGATTTCTTCGATGATCGAACGGGATGGATCGTAGGCGGCTATGGCATTGTCCTTCGAACCATAGACGGCGGCGAGAATTGGTTTCGAGTTTTCGGATGATTTAATCAAATAAGATTGAACTGGAGTGGATCTAAATGAATGACACCGCGTTCGATGTTGAGGGGAAAGTTGTCATTGTTACTGGTGGCGGAACTGGCATAGGTGCTGAGATCGCGTCCGAGTTTTGTCGGCGAAAGTCGAAAGTGATGATTACCAGCCGGACAATGGACCATTTGGGCCCAGTGGCGGAGGGAATCAAGGCGGAGGGCGGACAGGTGGACACTGCCGTTTGTGACGTGAGGAAGGCGGATCAAATTGACGCGGTTGTTAATCAGACGCTCGAAAGATGGGGTAGGTTGGACGTTCTCATTAATAATGCCGGGGCTAACTTTGTGGCACATGCGCACGAGATTTCAGCAAACGGGTTCGCTGCAATTGTTGATATTAATCTGAATGGTACGTTTTTGTTTTCTAAGGCCGCGGCGGCTGTCATGATGGCGAAAAAGACAGGCGGGAATATAATCAATATATCTTCGGATGCGGGTGTGTTTGGCTCTGCGACAATGTCGCATTACGGAGCGGCTAAAGCTGGTGTGATCAATCTGACTCGCTCTCTCGCTATCGAGTGGGCAACGTACGGAATTCGTGTAAATTGTATATCGCCCGGACCGATAGATACCCCCGGTGTCAAGGAGGTTCTCTGGCCGACGAAGGAACTTCAAGATAAAGCGGCAGGTTCCACCGCGTTAAATCGCTTTGGAAGCGGGTCGGAGGTAGCTTGGCCATGTGTTTTTTTGGCTTCTAAGGCGTCCGGGTATGTCAATGGTTGTAACCTGCAGGTGGACGGCTGCACCACCCGTGCAGGTATCCCGGAGAGCGCGTTGAATTGAAAAGAGAGAGGTGGGAGTTTCAGTTATGGTAGGAATTGTGTCGTATGGATCTTACGTTCCCTCTTACAGGCTACCGCGAGACGTAATAGCTAAGGAGTGGGGCTCCCCTTCCCTTGGCGGAGAGCGCGCAATAGCGAGTTTCGATGAGGATAGTGTGACGTTGGCTACAAATGCCGGCGTCGACGCATTGGGCAAAATGAATCCCAAAAATCTGTCTGGCGTTTTTTTTGCGTCGACTACATCCCCTTACCGAGAGAAACAGGCGGCCGCTACCGTTGCTACTGTGTTAGATACGAGAAAAGAACTCCGGACGATGGATTTTACAGATTCCCTACGGGCCGGCACCTCGGCCCTTCTCACTGCGCTTGATCTGGTCAAGGAACAAGAGATTCTCTTGGTGTGTGCCGGGGATTCGAGGATGGGCGAACCCGACACGCTACAGGAGCAGAACTATGGCGATGCAGGCGCTTCCGTGGTGGTAGGAACGCAAAACGTAATCGCGGACCTTGTAGGTACATTCACAATTAGCGAGGAATTTCTAGGTACTTGGCGTACTGAAGAGCAAGATTACTTGAAATCTTTTCCTGGCGGTTTTGAGAACAAATTCGGCTATAATCGATTCGTCGCAGCCACAGTCAAGGGAATTCTTGCCGAGTGTAACCTCGAAGTCAAAGACATTGCTAATGCTGCTATCGCTGCTCCCAGTCAGAAGGCGCTCCGTGGTGCTTTGCGAAGTCAGGGATTTGATTTCGAAGAGCAAGTGCAAGAGACCTTCTGGAATACGATTGGCGACGCCGGAACTGCTCAGCCACTGGTGCTGCTTGCGGCGGTACTCGAGAGAGCCCGGCCTGGGGATTTGCTCCTTGTTGCTGGGTATGGTGATGGCGGTGACGCGGCTATCTTCCGCGCGACTGATAATATCAGCAGTTATCAGGCCGTACGAAGCGTTTATTCCCAGATCGAGGTGAAACGCACGATTGAGTCTTACGGTAAATACGCGCGCTTCCGTAAACTAATTCGGAAAGATTACTCTACCGAAGACCAATCTACTCCCGTAGTGCTTGTCCGGGACCAGAAACAGATTTTACCGTTGTACGGGGGGAAATGTCCCGCTTGCCGGGTTGTACAGTTTCCGGTTCATCGGATTTGTACCGAGTGTGGACATAGAGACGGCTTAGAGGAGGTCAAGTTGTCGCGGCGAGGGAAACTGTTCACATTTACTAACGACTACCTGACCGATACACCGGATCCACCGACTACACACGCCGTCGTCGATTTGGAGGGTGGCGGACGAGTCTTCGTTCAGTTAACGGATTGCGAGGTAGGTAGGGTTGAGATAGGAATGCCTCTTGAGCTAACATTCCGTAAGTACCATGAAGGATACGGCATAAAGAATTACTTTTGGAAGGCTAGGCCCGTCGAATAGTGCTTAATTGTGGAGAAGTTTTAAGCGGAACAAGAGTGACAAGGAGACACACCGATGAACATTCGAGATAAGGTTTCGGTCATTGGGGCGGGTTGCAGTAAGTTCGGAGAAAATTACGAGAAAAGTGCGGAGGATATGATCGTCGAGGCCGCGGTCGACGCATACTCGGACGCCGGTATTGATCCGAGCCAAATTGAAGCCGCCTGGGTGGGGACTCTCACATCGGCGAACGCGGGGAATGCGTTGGCGGACCCACTCAAGTTATTCAATATTCCTATCACACGAGTAGAAAATTATTGTGCATCTGGGATGGACGCTTTCCGAAATGCCTGTATGGCAGTGGCTTCGGGAATGTATGATGTAGTGTTGGCGCTTGGCTTTGAGAAATTGCGCGACTCTGGTCAACGCGGGCTGGGAACGTTTGGTTCTCACCCTGTCGTAGGCTACGGGACGACTGCACCCTCCCTCTTCGCCATGGCCGCAAACCGTTACTTCGAGAGTTACGGTATCGATAAAACTGCCTTAGCTAAAGTAGCGATGAAGAATCACCATAATGGTACGATGAGCCCCAAAGCACATTTTCAGATGGAGGTTTCTGAGGATCAGGTTGTAAATGCGCCGTTGATATGTAGCCCGTTAGGATTGCTTGATTGCTGCCCAACCACCGATGGGGCCGCGGCAGTTATAATATGCAAAGAGGAGCTCGCCAAATCGTTCCGTCCGGATGCAGTAAAGGTCAAAGGAATAGGTCTCTCAGTGACTTCAGGTGAGCCTTATATGAAACCAAGTTTCGAGTACACGGGCTTTCCGGCTACAGAACAGGCCGCCGATTCGGCCTATGAGCAGGCGGGAATGACTGCCAAAGACATAGACCTGGTTGAGTGTCATGATTGCTTCACTATCACTGAAATTTTGAATTATGAAGATTTGGGGCTGTGTAAGAAGGGCGAAGGGTGGAGGTATGTTGCCGAGGGCCGGGCGGATATAGACGGGGGAGCTGTGCCCGTAAATCCTTCTGGGGGGCTAAAATCGTTTGGTCATCCTATCGGCGCAACCGGCATACGTATGATTTACGAGGTCTCGCAGCATTTATGGGGTAAGGCTGGGGACCGTCAGGTCAAGGGTGCGGAAGTTGGCCTGGCCCATAATTTGGGCGGCCCTGGGTCGGTTGGTTGTGTGACTATTCTAGGAAACAGTTAATCAACACTGGTTGCCCTGTTTGTACGTTTGGAGGACTGAGAGCTACTCGGTCCTCCGGCTTTTTTAATTCTAAGAGGAATAGATGGATTTTGGGTTTACCAAAGATCAGGACCTCCTGCGCCAGTCTGTCTCAGACTTCTTAGGTGGCGAGTGTTCTATGGCTTTCGTTCGCCAAATGATGGGGGAAGATTTAGGGTATTCTCCTAATCTTTGGCAAAAGATGGCGGATTTGGGATGGACAGGACTAATGGTACACGAGCAATATCAGGGCGCGGGGCTTTCTATGGTGGAACTCGTTGTAGTGCTCGAGGAGATGGGTAAGGTGATGCTGCCGGGACCTTTCTTTTCTACAGTGGTGTTAGGGGGGCTGGCGATCGATGAACTGGGTAACGAAGAGCAGAAAAAGACAATTTTACCGGGTGTAGCGGACGGCAAGATAAAACTAACACTGGCTTTCCTCGAGGCTAGCGCTCGATGGGACGAGCGCGGCGTGGCCATGAGTGCGAGGCGAGACGGCGGCAAGTATATACTGAATGGGCTGAAGCTGTTCGTTCCAGACGCCC
Organism: uncultured Enterobacteriaceae bacterium; assembly: GCA_964460065.1. Lineage (GTDB taxonomy): Bacteria > Desulfobacterota > Binatia > Bin18 > Bin18 > Bin18. The sequence continues at coordinate 51,160 of CAYWPF010000006.1, read as the reverse complement.
ATGTGGCAGATTTTATCGTGTGTGCGGCTAGGACGGACCGTGGAATAGCTATGTTCCTGCTCGATAGTAATACCGCAGGTATTCAAGTTCGACCACTGCAAACGATGGATACGACTCGTAAACTATTTGAATTAAAGCTCGAAGCGGTTGAGGTAGAGCGGGCCTCATTGTTGGGAGAACCCGGTGATAGTGATTCGGTTGCTCGGATTCTAGAGAAAAGCAAAGTTGCTCTGAGTGGAGAGATGTGCGGGGGTGCCCAGCGGGTACTGGATATGACGGTCGACTATGCGAAAATGCGAGAACAATTCGGTCGACCCATTGGTTCCTTCCAAGCGGTCCAGCACAAATGTGCCAATATGCTGATCCAGGTGGAAAACGCCAAATCTGCAACGTATTTTGCGGCTTGGGCTTCGGCTAATGACTCGTCGCAGGCGTCTTTGGCTGCTGCGATGGCTAAGGCCTATTGTAGCGACACCTACAGGGAAGTGACGAACGAAGGAGTACAGGTGCATGGCGGTATCGGGTTCACTTGGGAGCATGACTTGCACATCTATTTCAAACGGGCGAAAGCCTCCGAGGTAGCTTTCGGCGACGGGCGCTGGAATCGCGAGTTAGTGGCGCATCAGACACTGGATTAGCTCGGGTGAAAGGGCCCAGAATTAGTAGGCCGTCTCAATTAGGTTCAGGCAGAGGAAGGCTCCTGCTGAAAGGATCAAAAATAATATAACTCCGCCTGCTGTGAGGTGGGGGCCCGTAACACGGAAACTGCGGCGGGGGCTTGAAAGTGCCATCAAGATCCAAAGGCTGTAGAACCAAAGCGTTATCAATAGAATGCCAATAAGGCGGATAATGGCTTCCATAGGTAATGTTCCCACAGGCGTAGTTAACCGAGCACAAACTAAGAGGGCGTCCATTGCTAAAGCTAAAAGAGGGGGCTGTCAAACAGAGTTCTAAGAAAAATGAGCGACTCAGAGGGTTTTTGCGACGTCGTGTCGCGTTGCATTTGTCCGTTTTTCATAATATAAGTGCTGGCCCAGGTAGGTGAAGTGTGGAAATCTCGATCGAAAGCATTCTGGCCACCTCTACTGAGGTGGAGTTGAGGGAAAGTCCAGAAGAATTAAATGACGCTCTCCGAGAGGTTCACGGCGGGTGTAGCGGTAACTTCTCGTTGGCTGCGCCTTTGCGAGTCCTGCTTAGATATATGAGATCAGATAACGACCTCATATTTGACGGGGTCCTAGACGGGACGATAGACGCAGAGTGCTCCCGCTGTTTGGAACGATACCCGATCACTGTCGAACGACCGTTCTTTTGTACTCTGCTTCCGGTGCAAACCGAAATTCCCAATTCTAGAGAGCTGGAACTTCAACAGGAGGACTTATCTACGAGTTATTATACCGGCGAAACAATTAATGTTTCGTCGCTTGTGAGTGAGCAGTTGCTGTTGTCTCTTCCTACTCTTCCGTTGTGTAAGGCAGACTGTGAGGGTCTATGCAAGCGGTGTGGGGAAAACCTTAACACGTCGACTTGTGACTGTCGCTCCGACTCGATTAACGACCACTTATTCCCTTTAGCCTCGCTCACCGGCTTGAGAATCTCTGCACCGAAAAAATCCCATGATGATAATCGCACGGGCTAAGGCGCGTGCGATTTCTAAAAGGAAAGTGCTATGGCTGTACCAAAACGAAAAACATCTAAATCAAAACGAAACCAGCGCCGGTCTCACCATGGTCTGACTGCAACTCAGTGGTCGACGTGCTCTCAATGTGGAGACCCTGTTCTGCCGCATCGCGTGTGTGGAACGTGTGGATACTATAGGGGGCGGATGGTCATTGAGACGGTGGACGATGAATGAGACGCCGGTGACGTCCGATTCTGTGGGACTATAATGGCGGGCTTAGGAAATGCAGGTGTGAGCTTGTGGATATGCGCATAGCAGTAGATGCGATGGGCGGGGATTTCGCCCCAAAATCCGTCGTTTCTGGTGCTATTGAGGCTACCAGAGAGTTCGGTGTGTCCGTGGTGCTCGTGGGTGATGAGAAAAAGATCCGTAAGGAGCTTTCTCGGTCTGGGCAGAAGGAATCGTCACAATTGGCGATTGTTCACGCCAGCGAAGTTATAGAAATGGGAGATTCGCCTGTCGCTGCGCTGCGACGTAAAAGAGACTCCTCTCTTAGAGTTGCTTTCTCGCATGTTAAAGACGGTCACGCTGGAGCGGTAGTGAGTGCAGGCAATTCTGGAGCTACTTTCGGCCTTGCCGTAACGATGCTTGGATGTTTGCCCGACGTCGAAAGACCGGCGATTCTTACGGTGGTGCCGTCGCTCACCGGCCGAACATGTTTAGTTGATGCGGGCGCAAATGTGGAGGCGAAGCCGATCCATTTGATACAGTTTGGTGTTATGGGAGATGTTTATGCGAGGATGGTGCGCGGTGTTAGGAACCCGAAGGTCGGGTTGTTGAGCAATGGCGAGGAAGAGTCGAAGGGAACCGAAACTACCCGAGCAGCGCACGAGGTCCTCAAGGGCTTGCCTCTGAACTACATAGGCTACGTGGAGGGGAGGGACATAAATAACGGAAAGGTGGATGTTGTTGTTACCGACGGTTTTACAGGGAACGTTGCGCTCAAGACTATGGAGGGCTTCTATGATTTCGTCCAGGGCCAATTGAAAACACTGTTTTCCTCCAGCATCCGAGGGAAAATTGCCTTTCTACTCCTAAAAGGGTCGTTTTCTCAATTGCGCCAGCGGATCGATTACGACGAAGTCGGCGGTGCTCCTCTTCTCGGAACCGATGGCGTCACGATCATAGCGCACGGTGCTTCGTCTCCTAAGGCGATCAAGAATGCGATCAGAGTCGCAGATGAGTCACTTCGGCGGGGGGTTAACCAACAGATTACGGAGAGTTTAAAAGCGCTCCCTGAGCGGCCCGCAATATCGGTGGATGGTGGTCGCGGTAGAAAGATTTGGTCGCAACTGCGAGAGAAGTTCCGACCGAGCAAAGAAGGTGCCGCCCCATCCGATCCGGACCCGAAATCTGAAGTGTCTGAGAACGACCCAACAACCGATGCCCCGGAGGGAAAGCGATGAATAATGGTTGCGCGCTCCTGTTCCCCGGGCAAGGCTCGCAAGCAGTTGGGATGGGTAGTTCTCTCGTTGATAATTTTCCGGTCGCCGCGGAAGTGTTCGCTGAGGCGGACGAGGCACTTGGCTTTTCACTGTCCAGGTTGTGTTTCGAAGGACCGACGGAAGACCTGACTTTGACGGAAAATGCGCAGCCGGCCATTGTCACCAATAGTATCGCGACCCTGCGTGTTTTGCAGCAAGAGACGGCGATGGAGCCATGCGTTGTTGCGGGCCACAGTTTGGGTGAGTATTCGGCGTTGGTCTGTGCGGATGCCTTAGATTTTGCGGATGCTGTGCGGCTGGTTCGCTTGCGCGGACAGTTAATGCAACAGGCGGTACCCAAAGGGGTTGGTTCTATGGCGGCCCTCATCGGCGTGTCGGAAGAAGTTGTCAATTCGCTTTGCGAAGAAGCCGCACAAGGCGAAATTGTTTCAGTTGCTAATTTAAACGGCGGAGGTCAGATAGTAATAGCGGGACACGGGGTGGCAGTTCGAAGGGTAGTATCGGCCGCCAAGGAGAAAAAGGCAAAACGTGCTATAGAGTTGGAGGTGAGTGCGCCGTTTCACTGTGCCCTCATGAGCCCGGCGGCCGATGGCTTGGCACGCGCCCTGGAAAACGTTCGAGTGCATGACCCGAAGATGGGCGTTGTGTCAAATGTAACGGCTCGTGCTAACCACCAGGCGGGCCAGGTAAAGGAATTGCTCGTCCGTCAAGTAACGGCACCGGTCAGATGGGAGGAGAGCATGGCGACGCTGCTGAGATCGGGTAGTGAGTGCGCGGTAGAGTTGGGCGCCGGTCGAGTACTTACTGGGCTGTTCAAAAGATTCGACAAAACATTTCTATGTGTTTCGATAGGTGATCCAACTAGTCTCAGCAAGGGCCTGGAGTCGTTAGGTTTATGAAGGATCCCGCGCCGAATCTCGCCGACAGGGTCGCATTGGTTACCGGGGGCTCAAGGGGAATAGGACGAGCGGTTTCAAGGTGGCTGGCTAGACAGGGAGCATATGTGGTGGTGAATTATGTTCGGAACGAGGAATCTGCCCGGGAAGTGGTTTCCGAAATAAAGGCAGAAGGTGGCATGGCAGAGAGTATACAGTTCGACGTTTCTAACGGGGATCTAGTTGCCAAAGCAATTCAGCATATATTTGACCAGCAGAAAAAAATAGACATTCTCGTGAATAATGCTGGTATGTCAGTAGATACTCTTCTGGTTAGGCTGAAAGAAGAGGAATGGGAGTCTGTACTCAACACTAATTTAACCGGTGTCTTTCGATGTACGAAAGCTGTCACACGTCCTATGATGAGACAACGTTTCGGAAGAATCATAAATATTACTTCTGTTGTGGCATTGATGGGCAATAGTGGCCAAGCCGCTTATGCCTCTGCCAAGGCAGGGATTATAGGTTTCACAAAGACGATGGCCCGAGAACTCGCCTCCCGCGACATTACGGTCAACGCGGTGGCGCCAGGTTTTATCGATACTGAGATGACGAGGACCTTGCCAGAGCAGGCGAAAACAGGATATCTCAGCCATATCCCGGTAGGACGTCTAGGAACACCAGACGAAGTCGCTCATGTAGTGGCATTCTTAGCGGACCCAAGGACGAGCTATGTAACCGGACAAGTTTTTGGTGTGAATGGCGGCATGTATATGTAGACCGTGTTGGTTTAAACACTGGTGGAATGTCCTCTAGTGGAGCAAGGGAGGAGAGATACTAGCTATGGCAGAAGCGGCAACTGAGGGGCGAGTCAAAGAGATAATATGTGAGCAACTTGGAGTCAGCGAGGACGAAGTAAATCTGGATTCTTCGTTTATTGAAGATCTCGGTGCGGACTCTCTAGATATTGTCGAATTGGTTATGGCTCTGGAGGAAGAGTATAACACGGAGATTTCGGACGAGCAGGCAGAAAAGATCCGGACAGTACGAGACGTTATCGATTATATCGACAGCCACAAATGAGCGTCCGCATAGGGGGAGGCGAAGTACCAGGCGACCCGGCCTATATAATCGCAGCAGTCTTGGTAGTGAGGCTCTGCGATTTTTCCGTTAGGGCGCGTATGCTACATCGCACATGCTTATAAGCTTTGGCTCAAGTTAAGGAGTGCGGCGATGAAAAGCGAACTTGCGCAAAAAGACCCGGAGGTTTTTGCTGCCATACATGATGAAGGCGAGCGGCAAGAGCACAATCTAGAATTGATAGCATCGGAAAATGTGGTAAGCGAGTCAGTGCTGGAAGCGCAAGGGTCGGTGCTTACGAACAAATATGCGGAGGGTTATCCGCAGAAACGTTATTATGGAGGTTGTGAGTACGTAGATGTTGTTGAACAGCTTGCTATAGACCGGTGTAAGGCGCTATTTGGGGCGGAACACGCTAATGTACAACCGCACTCTGGCGCGCAGGCGAATATGGCCGCATATTTTTCGCAGCTTGATACGGGCGACACGATCCTAAGTATGAACTTGTCTCACGGGGGACATCTCACCCACGGCAGCCCAGTGAACTTTTCCGGTAAATTTTTCCAAGTGGTGCCTTACGGGGTAAGAAAGGACAGTGAACTTATTGATTACGATGACGTCGCGACGTTGGCTCGCCAACATCGACCTAAAATGTTGGTCGCCGGCCACAGTGCATATCCGCGCGAGATTGATACAGAGCGTTTTCGTAAAATCGCCGATGAGGTCGGCGCGTTGCTCATGGTAGATATTGCGCACTTCGCTGGCCTTGTCGCGGCAAAAGCCCATGCGTCACCGATTCCTTATGCTGATTTAGTTACGAGTACCACGCATAAGACGTTGAGAGGGCCAAGAGGTGGCTTGATTATGTGCAGGCGGAGCCTAGCTAAAAGTGTGGATTCGTCCGTTTTTCCGGGAAACCAAGGTGGTCCATTGATGCATGTGATCGCAGCCAAAGCCGTGGCTTTCAAGGAGGCCGCCGCGCCCGACTTCGTGGATTATCAGCACCAAATACTCGCGAATGCGAAGGCACTCGCGGCAAGCCTCGTAAAGAAAGGCTTCCGCCTCGTTTCGGGAGGTACCGACAATCACTTGATGCTCTTGGATTTTAGGCATACCGAATTGACAGGGAAGGTAGCGCAGGAGACCCTGGACCAAGCGAGAATCACAGTCAACAAAAATGCTGTACCCTTCGACACGAGATCGCCGTTCGTTACGAGTGGCGTCCGTATTGGCACACCGGCGGTTACAAGCAGGGGCATGAGGGAAAAGGAAATGGAGAAAATCGGCGAACTTATATATAGGGCGCTTCAGGAAGTCGGCCACGCCGATAATTTGCGTCGTATCGGCGACGAAGTGCGTTCGCTTTGTGAAAAACATCCTATTTACCTGAAGCGAGTGGCCGACGCGGCTTAACTTGCCCCTTTTTTGGTTAGATGCCAAGGTGTCTTGAAGCAAATGAAATGCCCTTTTTGCTCAAATTTTGAAAGTCGTGTCATTGATTCGCGGCTCGGAAGGGAAGGCGACGTAACCAGGCGTCGGCGCGAGTGCGAGAAGTGCGAGCGTAGGTTCACTACTTACGAACGGGTGGAGGAGATTTTGCCTCTTGTCGTCAAGAAGGATGGACGTCGTGAAGCCTATGATCGGAAAAAAATTGTTACTGGGCTTCAAAAAGCATGCGAGAAACGAGCGATAAGCATAGAGACGATAGAAAGTGTAGCAGACGATATTGAGCGGGCGCTTCAGGGTAAGGGCGAGAAAGAGGTGTCCGGAGCCGTGATTGGCGAGGAAGTCATGCGGCACTTGTATGATCTCGACAAGGTTGCCTATGTCCGGTTTTCCTCGGTGTACCGGTCTTTTCAAGATTTGGATGAATTTATGTCCGAACTGAAGGATTTGATTCGAGAGCGGAGTACCCCCGGGAAGAAAGAACCGACCGTGCCAAAAAGGGATAAAAGGGCACGATGACCACAGATGAAGTTTTTATGCAGCGCGCCTTGGAGCTAGCTGTGCGGGCGCAAGGGCGTACTAGTCCCAATCCTGTGGTAGGTGCTGTGATTGTCAGCCGCGGGCGGGTTCTGGCTGAAGGCTATCACCGTAAGGCCGGGTTGCCGCATGCGGAGGTCGAGGCGTTGCGCAACAGTGATGTTAGTGTTCAAGGGGCGACTTTGTACGTCAACTTGGAACCATGTGCCCATTTTGGTAGAACACCACCCTGTGTGGAGGCTCTCATAGGGGCTAAGGTGCGGCGCGTGGTTGTCGGCATAACCGATCCCAATCCGGAGGTTAGGGGGAGGGGCATACGGCGTCTAAGGCGTGCGGGGATCGACGTTGTAACGGGTGTCCTTAGGGAAGTTTGCAAGCAAGTGAATGAAGACTTTTTTACGACGGTCAGGACTGGACGCCCCTTTGTCACTCTTAAGCTCGCCGCGTCGTTGGACGGGCGAATAGCTACTTCTTCGGGTGATGCGCGCTGGATCAGCGGGAAATCTTCCCGCCGACTGGTACATGAATTACGTGACAGGGTTGATGCTGTAATGGTTGGCGCCGAGACCGTCAAAGCGGATGATCCCCAACTAACATGTCGAATTCGCGGCGGCAGAGACCCTTTCAGGGTCATAATAGATGGACGTCTACGGACGGATCCGAAGGCAAGGGTCTGTAGCCTTTCGTCGAAAGCGAAGACTATTATAGTTACGACGCCCCAGGCAGCGCGTAGTCGAGGCCACCTTTTTGGCAGGCTTCCGGTCGAGATTGAGCAGTCTAAGAGTAGACGGGGCATCCTACGCTTGGCCCCCATCCTTGACCGTCTTAGGCTGGGTGGTGCCAAGCATGTGATGGTTGAGGGGGGCGGAGTACTAGCGGCTGCGGCGCTGAAAGAAGGACTTGTAGATAAGGTATTGTTTTTTTACAACCCTCTTTTGATAGGTAGTGAAGGAAGGGCGATGGTAGGGCCGTTGAGGGTCAAGAAAATTACCGAGGGGATCAAACTCCACAAAATGCAATATGATGTGGTCGGCGAGGATATAGTCCTTTCAGGCTATGTCAAAAATAAGGAGTAATCATGTCCATAGAGCTGGCATCAGTGGAAAACGCACTGGAGCGGATCTCAGAAGGGAGACTGGTTGTCTTGTTAGAAGACAATCACGGCCGCGGCGAAGCGGATCTGTGTATAGCCGCGAGCCGGACCACTCCTGACGACGTGAACTTTATGGCGACCCATGGACGCGGTCTTATTTGTCTGGCGCTTACGGAAGAGAAAATACGGGACCTCGGTATCCCGATGCTGGGGAATGAGAACAGGCGCGAACGAGTCTTTGGTGCTTCTATAGAAGCGAGACGGGGTGTCACAACCGGGATTTCTGCTTACGATCGGGCGATCACGATAAGTACTGCCGTGAAAAACGATGCAGGACCGGGTGATCTCGTGATGCCAGGACATGTATTCCCTCTCTTTTCTCATCGCGGAGGGGTACTTGCGAGACGGGGTTTGTCCGAAGCAGGGATCGACTTGGCTAGGCTGGCCGGCTTCGCTCCCGCCGCCTCATTATGTACTATTTTACGAGATGATGGAGAAGTGGCGCAGGGTGACGAGGTCGCGGATTTCGCCCGTCGGCATGAATTGCCTGTCGTAAGCATTCCGAACTTGATAACTTATCGTCTTCGCACCGAATCGGTCATACATCGTGTGGGCGAGGGCGAAATTAGTAGTCCGTTCGGTGGCAAATTTCTTGCGATAGTGTATCGTACGGAGGTTGATAATCACGAGCATATCGCTTTGGTTAAGGGCCCGATTGAGAACAAGGGGCCAGTGCGGGTTCGGGTTCATTCCCAATGTCTTACTGGGGATGTTTTCGGCTCCGAAAGGTGCGACTGTGGTGACCAGTTGCGACTTGCGATGGAATGCATAGCGGAGGAAGGCTGCGGGGTCGTGATATACTTGCAACAAGAGGGACGGGGAATCGGGTTAGCGAACAAAATACGCGCTTATGCGCTGCAGGATGAGGGCATGGACACAGTGGAGGCGAACTTGCACCTTGGTTTTGACGAAGATCTTCGCGATTACGGTATTGGGGCACAAATTCTGAGGGATCTTCGAGTATCGAAAGTCCGCCTGCTAACAAATAATCCGCAGAAAATAAGTGGACTTGAAGACTACGGAATAAACGTCGCTGAGCGCCAGCCGCTTGAAATTCCTCCCCACAAAGGGAACATTCGTTACCTTCGGGTAAAAAAAGAGAAACTGGGGCATTTGTTTTCCGATTTGAAACCGCCACATTAGACGCGCAATCGGGTTACGGAACTTGTTAGCATTAGAGGAATTTATGGTTCATACGATAGAGGGGAACTTAGATGCGAAGGACTTGAGGTTTGGCATCGTCGTTTCGCAGTTTAACAGCTTAGTATCTGAGCAATTGAAGGCTGGGGCATTAGGCGCACTCGCACGTCACGGAGCGCGAGATGAAGACGTTGATGTCGTTTTAGTCCCTGGCGCGTTCGACATCCCATTATTTGCGAAAGAGATGGCGGCCTCTGGTCGTTACGATGCTATAGTTTGTATAGGCGCTATAATCAAAGGTGAAACCCCACATTTCGAGTACATTTCGGCGGCCGTAACACAGGGGGTAAAAGAGATCTCCCTCTCGACAGGAATTCCATTGGCCTTTGGAGTTTTGACTACGGACACTCTAGACCAGGCCTTCAATAGAGCAGGGGCTAAACTGGGAAACAAAGGTGGGGAAGCAGCATTGTCCGCCATCGAAATGGCCCGGGCGCTTAAGGCGCTTAAGGCGATCGAGTAACTCTCTGATGGCGGGCGTTACTAGTCGACGGCAGGAGCGTGAGTGGGCGCTCCAAGTACTCTACCAAATTGATTTGAGCGGAGTTGCTCCAAGGCAGGCCTTGGCACTGTTTTGGCACTGTTTCACTTACGCCACGCACGCTGGAAAGTTTACAGAGTCGCTCGTGAATGGAACTTGGGGTCAACGTGGTAAGCTCGACGCTCTCATTTCCACGGCTACGGAGCACTGGCGCATCGGCCGATTAGCAAAGGTTGATTTGAATCTCCTGCGTCTGGCTGCTTATGAACTTTCGTCCTATCCCGATATTTCGGCAGGCGTAACAATTAACGAGGCGATTGAAATAGCCCGGCGATATTGCAGCGATGAAGCACCGACGTTTGTGAATGGGGTTCTTGATCGAATAGCCATAGCCGTTGGCAAGAAGGCGGAGACGCATGAGTCCATTGAGTAATCAGCGCGGTGGAAAAGATGTCAATAGGCAGGGCTCCTTCGAGAGCGAAATGCGATATGATCCGGGTTCCATAGAGCCAAAATGGCAACGGTACTGGTTGGAGCGAAAGACATTCAAGGTCGAAGAGGACCAGGCCAAGGAAAAGTACTACATATTGGACATGTTCCCATACCCGAGCGCCGCAGGACTACATGTGGGCCATCCTGAGGGGTATACGGCAACTGACATTCTCGCGCGTTATAAGCGCATGCGAGGGTTCAATGTTTTACATCCCATGGGATGGGACGCCTTTGGTCTTCCTGCTGAGCAGTACGCTATCGAAACAGGGACTCATCCTCGAGAGACCACGACGCGCAACATTGATACTTTCCGCCGACAGATACAGGCCTTGGGATTCTCGTATGACTGGGATCGGGAAATATCGTCTTGTGAGCCCGAGTATTACCGGTGGACGCAATGGATTTTTCTAAAACTTTATGAGAAAGGCCTTGCTTATATGGCAGAGGTTCCGGTGAATTGGTGTCCGGCACTCGGTACAGTACTGGCAAACGAAGAGGTGATAGACGGGAAAAGCGAACGTGGCGGTCATCCAGTGGTGCGTCGGCCGATGAAGCAGTGGATGCTACGCATCACAGAATACGCTGACCGTCTGTTATCAGGACTTGATGGGTTGGATTGGCCAGAAAACGTGAAAGAAATGCAGAGAAATTGGATAGGGCGTAGTGAGGGTGCTCGGATTCGCTTCCACGTTTGTCAAAATGACGCGACGTTTCTTCCGGGTAAGACTGCCTTCTTTGACGTTTTCACAACACGTCCGGACACACTGTTTGGTGCTACTTATTGTGTAGTAGCTCCTGAGCACCCGCTAGTGGAGTTACTTACGAATGAAGCTAATCGGGCTGCCGTCTTTGCTTACAAAGAATTGGCCGCCCGAAAGTCGGATATATCAAGAACTGAAGTGGTCAAGAAGAAAACGGGGGTGAACACGGGAGGGCATGTCCTAAATCCGGCCACCGGAAATGCTATTCCAGTTTGGGTAGCGGATTATGTGCTGGCTACGTACGGCACTGGAGCTATAATGGCAGTACCCGGTGGGGACCAACGAGACTGGGACTTTGCGCAGCATTTTGACTTACCGATTGTTGAGGTAGTGCTGGGTGGAGATGTTTCGGTCGAGGCTTATATAGGAGACGGTGCCCACGTTAATTCAGGATTTCTTAACGGCTTAAATGTGGATGACGCTAAGCGAACAATAACCGCATGGCTGGAAAAGAACGGGTACGGCGAGAAAACCACGAACTACAAGCTCCGAGACTGGCTATTCAGCCGGCAGCGGTACTGGGGCGAGCCCTTCCCAGTAGTCCATGTGGGGGGAAAGCCTAAGCCCGTCGACCCCAGTGACCTACCCGTCCTTCTTCCCGAGGTTGAGAGTTTTAGGCCCACCGGGAACGGGGAGCCGCCTCTTTCGGCTGCCGTGGACTGGGTAGAAACGACCGATAAGGACAGTGGTGAACCAGCTTCCCGCGAAACTAATACGATGCCCCAGTGGGCTGGAAGCTGTTGGTATTTTCTACGATTCCTTGACCCAAAGAACAAGAGCGTGCCTTGGGATTCCAAGAAGGAAGAGTATTGGATGCCAGTGGACCTGTACGTGGGCGGCGTTGAGCACGCGGTGCTGCATCTCCTTTACGCCCGCTTTTGGCATCATGTGCTATACGACTGTGGCTTGGTGAGTACGCAGGAACCGTTTCGCAGATTGGTAAATCAGGGAATGATCCTCGGGTTCAGTTATAAATACTATGAGGACGCCGCGGGTCAAAAGTATGATAGTGATAAGATAATTCTAAGGGCAACAAGCCGTAACGAAGACGTGGCTTTCGTGCTCAAAGATGATCCTGCTGAAGTTGTGGTTGCCAAATACGTTCCTGTATCTGATGTGGTCTGGGTGGAAGATAAGCCGTATCACCCTGCTGACCTGACGCTGGAGCTCGAACCGCAAACGGACAAGATGTCGAAATCTCGGGGCAATGTAGTAAACCCGGACACGGTGATCGGGGAGTACGGCGCAGATGCACTCCGCTGTTATGAAATGTTTATGGGACCACTGGAACAGGTGAAACCCTGGAATACTCGGTCTGTTGCCGGAGTATATAGATTTTTGCATCGAGCGTGGTCGTTTGTTGAGTCTAATATCCAAAACAAAGATGCTCCTCACATTTCTGCTAAGGACACACAGTTGCCTGCAGAGATCGAGCGTACTTTTCACAAGACAGTAAAAAAGGTGACCGAAGATATTGAGGCTATGAGGTTTCATACGGCCCTCAGTGCTTTGATGGTGTTTGTCAATGAGGCGCAAGGCGCGGGACCTTTACCTCGATGGTTAATTGAGGGGTTTGTTTTGCTGCTTTCACCGTTCGCTCCTCATTTAGGCGAAGAATTGTGGGAGCACCTTGGGCACGACAATACGTTAGCGTATGAGCCGTGGCCATCTTATGACAAGAATTTGGTGGTAGATGATATAGTGACTATTGCTGTGCAGGTGAATGGTAAGCTGCGCGGCACGGTGGAGCTGGGGATTCAAGCCGATCAGGAGGCGGTATTGGAGGCAGCGAGGCAACAACAGAAAGTGGCCGAATATCTTGAGGGAAAAACAGTACGGCGTGAAATATTTGTTCCGGGACGCCTGGTGAATTTCGTAGTGGGCTGAGTTTCAAGTGCTCAGACGCAGGAGTGACGCATCCTCGTGAAACAAAAGAAGAACGGCCTTATCGGTGGGGTCCTATTTTTACTTTCGGCAGTGATGCTGATGGGCCAAAGTTGTGGCTACCATTTTCCGGGAACCGCAGAATTACCCGGGGGAATTAAAAGTGTGAGTTTTGACGATTTTGCGAATTACACGCTGCGACCAGGCATAGAGAAGGAACTTCAGTGGGCCATCGAAGATGAGTTCCGAACGCGTGGCCTCGTTCGCGTCACTGAAGCAGGTGACGGTGTTCTATCGGCGACGCTTCAGGAATTAGATGTGAGTCCTCGTTCATTTGATAGACGTGACCAGGTTTTAGAATATGAGTTAACGCTACTTCTCGAAGTGCAGCTCCGCGACCGCGGTTCCGAAGAAATTCTGTGGCAGACTAGTAATCTCAGAATTACCCAACACTACAGCGCTATTCCACAGGTTTTGGTTACAACATCCCCCGAGTTTCTTAAAGGCACCCTCGACCCTGCGGACCTGCCGGGCCTCACCGATGTGCAGTTTTCCGAGACGCAGCGTAGGCAGGCGCTTGACCGTTTATTTAGCGCCGCGGCTCGGGAAATTTACTTCCGATTGGGGGACAATTTTTGAACGCCGTAGCCAAAACTATTCCGCCGTTTTTAGACCGTGCTGATGCGCAAGCCTTGAGATTTGGCCCACATGCCGATCTGCCGCATTGCGCGGGATGAGTCGCTTCTGACCAGCCTTGTGTAAAGCACTGATCGCCGTACGGAGCGCACTTTTAATGGTTTCTCTGTCACCATTTTCTACCGCGCTCTCAACGTTTTTCATTAACGTCTTTACTTTAGACTTACCTGCTTGGTTTCGGTCCCTACGTAACTGGCTTTGTCGGTGCCGTTTTTTTTCGCCTGATGCCACTTTGACTACTCCCTTCTTGGTTTCTAATAGGTACCATGAGTGGGGACATAGTTCAATCTTCTTAGATTTATTATCACCACTGCCTTTCAATGGTTCCCTACTATCAATACTGAAAAAGTTTGTGTGTGGATCTGGTGGAAATGGTTGCAGGCGTCTTTTCGTTAACCTAGCTTTTGCTTTGCTTCCGCCCACAATTCTTCTAACGTTGCGGCAGGTGTGGTCCTTACGGTGCTGTTGTTGCCCGATACCTTTTCTTCAACGTAGCGGAATCGTTTATTGAATCTTTTGTTGGCCTTTCGCAGTGCTGACTCCGAATCGACCCCAAGATGTCGTGCCAGGTTGGTCAATGCAAAAAGTAGGTCGCCAAGTTCGTGTTCCTGGGATGATTGATCGTCATTTTGCAGTTCGGCACTCAGTTCTCCGAGTTCCTCTTCTACCTTCTGGAAAACGTCCTTGACGGAAGGCCAATCGAAACCGACACTGGCAGCCTTCTCCCCTAATCTCTGCGCTTGAATCAGGCCCGGTGCAGCATGAGGAACTCCCGCAAGAACTGAATGGTCGGGGTCAGCTCTTCCGTATGCCTTTTCTCTTCTTTCCATGGCCTTGATCTGTGACCATTGTGCTCGGACGGCATCGGTATCTTTCGCCTCAGCGCTGCCAAACACGTGTGGATGTCTTCGTTCCATTTTTGTGCAGATACCATCGATGACGTCGGAAAGATCGAACTCACCGGCTTCCTCCATAAGTTGGGAATGAAACACTATTTGAAACAACAGGTCGCCCAATTCTTCTTTCAGCCCGTACCAATCGGAACTTTCGAGAGAATCAACTACTTCATAGGTTTCTTCCACGAGGAACGGCTGAAGCGTTTGTGGCGTTTGATCTCTATCCCACGGACAACCATTTGGTCCACGAAGAGTCGCCACGATTCCGGCTAGCTTATCCATTGACGCGTTCAGTGTATTTCCCATGTCGAAGGCCATAGAGGAAAATATCTTGCTCAGCAATAACCTAGGGAGCGGGTCGCGATGGGTTAAGGGACCGTAGTAGTCTTGGGAAATCGTCCGTCATCCACCAACATCATTGGACGGAGGAACGGACGTTAATCATGAGCCATTACTTTACCGGTGGTCTTAAAGTGTAACTTTGCTACTCGACCGAGCGCGTCGGCGCCATGTTGGTCTAAGAAGGTTTTTCCGGCAGAAATGACTTTTGCACTTGCGCCTTTGGGAAACTCGATAAAAAATTCTATGCTCATGTTGGTCAAGCGCGTTAGGAACTCGGCCCTAGCTAAGACGGAGGCCGCTGCAACGGCAATGTGCTCTTCCGCATGCGGCTTTTGTATCACGTTCACGCCGCGGCCCTGTTGCATTAGTGCGTTTTTCAAGGTCTGTTTGCGACCAAACTGGTCGGATATTACCGTGTCACACGAGACTTCTTCCAGAACGTTTTCGATAGCCCTGGCATGCCCCCAGGCCAGCAGTTTGTTAAGATTATTGAGTTTTGAGTACAAGGTATTATAGCGCTCCGGGCCTACCGCTACGATTGTGGTAACGCAGACCGCGCTAATTTTGCGTGCAAGCTCCAGGACGCGTTTATCTGAGAGCGTTTTGCTATCCCGAACCCCTAAGCGACGAAGCTCGGCCTCTTTATCGACACTTACGTGCGCCCCTGCAATAACAAGGGCGCCAAAATAATCACCCTTGCCGGATTCGTCTATCCCTATAGTTCCCAGTGAAGCGCCGCGAGAGGTCATTTGTACTCCGAGGGTTGAATAAAGGCATCAGGACCCCGCGATTCGTTCAGTATAATGACTCGTCCGTTGTTTATGTGGATACGTCCCTCTGCAAACAGTTTTATACTCCAAGGGTAAATGCGATGTTCTTGTTTAAGGATCCTTTTGGTTAAGGTATCTTCATCATCATCGGAATAAACTGGCACTGCGCATTGCGAAATTATTGGACCGTGGTCCATTTTTTCGTCTACCAAATGGACCGTCGCGCCTGAAACCCGTACTCCACTTTCGATAGCTTTTCTCTGAGCTCCGAGACCTGGGAAGCAGGGCAAAAGTGACGGATGGATATTAAGAATTCGATCGGGAAAGGTCTCAACAAAACCCTTGGACAGCAGTCGCATGAACCCCGCCAAGACCACAAGGTCCACGCCGTGCTGGGTTAGAAGGGTTAGTAGAGCTTTGTCGAATTGAGCGCGCGACTCGAACTCTGTCGGCAACACGACTTTCGTCGGTAGCCCGCAACGTTCCGCTCTCCTTATACCGTAGGTGTCGTTCCGGTTGCTAATAACGACGCGTATACGGGCGGGTAAGTAACCTCTTTCGATTGCATCTATTATCGCTTGAAGATTTGTGCCCGTTCCGGAAACGAGTACCCCAAGCCCAAGGGAGGTCGCCATGTTTATCCACACTTCCAGTTTAACTTGACTATACCTATGTGAGCCGGGGAAACTGTGCAATGCTGGCAGCTGAGGTTTCGTGCGAGTCAACGGTCGTAGGGCGTCTTCTGATGCTCTAACGTGGGAGGACGATAATAAAGATGAGATGGCCCGTCTGTCGGTGTGTGCGGTATGCCGTAGCCGGTGTGTTAAGTTAAGTGCGACGGTTGGAACTTCTACTGAATGGCTTCTAAGCACTAGAATGCCGGATCAACGCTGGCCGAGTGAACGCCTAAGTGAAATGGTTCTTTAAGCGGTGACGGTGAGCTTCTTGTCGTCTCGCCGACCGAAGCACTTGTAAGATAACTGTCGCTCGGATAGTTCTTTCTGTGAGTTGGATGGTGGTATAGTGTGGGCGTCGCGGGGATAGCCCTCGAGTGTTGCTTGGGTAGCGGTCCTGCGTTCGCTGGGTTGGGGTAATTTGGTGTTTTCCGGTAGTAGCCAAGGCGCCGGGCGTGTTCACTACGGGAGAATCCCTGCTTGTACACTTCGCGTTCATACTGTGTAAACTGCTGCTACGAGGCTAATTGAAGTTTGGGGGAATGTCCTCGTGAGGGGAAAATTTTGTTTTCTGCTATCCGTAGCTTTAGCCTGGGCAGCCGCTTTGGGGGGAAAATGGATCTGCCGATAGTAAAAAAACTGAAAAAGGAACTAGACGAACTTTACCACGAATTGAATGTGCGTATTCCAAAGGACCTTCAGGAGGCGGCAGCGCATGGAGATCTAAGTGAGAATGCCGAGTACGACGCCGCACGCGCGCGTCAAGATTACGTCCAGGCTCGTATTGGTCAGTTGTCAGAGCGGATGCAGCAATTGTCCCTCTATGATCTTTCCAGCATTCCGCAGGGGTCGATCGCGTACGGTAGCAGAGTCAAATTGGAAGAGGTGGATTCCGGCGAGATCGTGCAGTACCAAATTGTGTTCCCGGAAGAAGTAGATCCCGCAGTAGGCCAGATATCCTTACACTCTCCTATTGGCCAGGCCCTTTTGCACAGGGAGGTAGATGATGAGGTTGAAATAGTTACGCCACAAGGAAAAATGTCCTATACCATTATTGATTTGGTCACCTTGCACGATCTGCAAGACGATCAGGGTGACTAATTACTGCCTAATTAGGCTCTTGCATCACATAACCGGATGGTTTAGCCTGGGCCTGGTCAGAGTTCGGTAAAAGTGGGCTGGTGCCCGCTTTTTTTTTCAGAATGAATCCCTCAGTTGAAAATATTGTTGGCCGGATTACTGAGATCGCAGGGCCCGTGATTGAAGAGGAAACGGGAGAGTTGTGGGGAATCGAGCTACTATCAGAGGCCAACAAATGGGTGCTAAGAGTTCTAGTTGAAACGGAAGCGGGTGTCACGCTAGACGATTGCACGAAAATTCATCGTCAGCTCGGGGATCTGCTTGACGTGCATGATATAGTTCCCGGGCCGTACACGCTCGAAGTCTCGTCACCTGGCATTAACCGGCAACTCTTTTGCCGAGAACATTATGAAAGATCGCTCGGACAGCCTGTCCATTTGGAGATATCTACAACTACTAATGAAAGTTCCATTGTCAAAGGATGCATTGCCAATGTCGAGTCGGTTGGCGTCGAAATTTCTGATGGGGATAAGGAAAGGCTTCTGGTAGGTTGGAAAGATATAGTAAGGGCACGGCTGGATATGCCTCCCGCAAAGCCTGGGCCAAACCCGAATAAGAAAATCCGAAAGAAAAGACGCAGAGTAAGGAAAGAGTCATGCAGTCAGACTTGAATCGCGTTATCGAGCAAGTTAGTAAAGAAAAAGGGATGGACCGGAGCGTCATTATTGAGGCACTAGAAAGTGCGATGCTATCTGCTGCCCGGAGGACCTTCGGGGAGAAGGAGATTGAGGCGAAGTTTAACGAAGAGATTGGTGAAGTGGAGCTTTTTGAGATTAAAAGCGTTGTAGAGATTGTCGAAGATACGGAGACCCAAATTGAGATTTCCAAGGCGCAGGAGACCCTAGATCCTGAGGCCCGAATTGGTGATGAGCTGCTAAGCAAACTTCCCGCGGCATCCTTCGGTAGAATTGCCGCTCAGGTCGCTAAGCAAAGTGTAATTCAAAAGGTGAGGGAAGCTGAGAGGGAGTTGATTTACAATGAATTTAAAAACCGGAAGGGCGAACTGTTTTCCGGAATTGTCCAACGGGTGGAACGCCGGAATATCATTGTAAATCTCGGTCGCACGGATGCCATTTTACCGGAAAAAGAACAGATTCCCTGGGAGCGGTACAGACAGGGAGACCGCATACGCGCCTATGTACTTGATGTGGATATGGCGCAAAAGGGGCCGCAAATTGTTTTATCGCGAACCCACCCGGGTTTTTTGATGAAATTGTTTGAACAGGAAGCCCCGGAAGTTTACGAAGGTATAATAGAGATAAAGAACGCTGCTAGAGAGCCCGGGAATCGTGCGAAGATTGCAGTTCACTCAACGGACCCGGATGTTGACCCGGTCGGAGCTTGCGTTGGTATGAAGGGTACGCGAGTCCAGGCGGTTGTACAAGAATTGCGCGGGGAGCGTATCGACATAGTGCCTTGGACTCCTGATCCCGCGGAGTACGTTTGTCGTGCTATATTGCCCGCCAAGGTCGCTAAGGTCATCCTGGACGAGGATGAAAAGACTATGGAGGTTATAGTCCCCGACGACCAGCTTTCGCTGGCGATTGGGAAAAAAGGTCAAAATGTAAGGTTGGCCTCAAGGCTGACAACGTGGAAACTCGATGTGCGTTCTGAATCCGAAGTTGAAATGGAGCATGCCCAGATTTTGGAGGCGTTGAACGCGATACGAGGAATAGGCGATGCCAATGCGGATATTACTGCGGAACTTTTATACCAACACGGATTCAAGTCGGCGGATGAAATAGTCGCTGGTGGCTATGATGGCCTCGCGGAGGTCGATGGATTGGCGCCTGAAAGGGCAACAGAGATTTTAGAGGCCGCAAGCGAGCGATCCGAAGAGTTAGCGGACGCGGCAAAAGCGGACGCGGCAAAAGCGGAAGCGGCAAAAGCGGAAGCGGCAAAAGCGGAAGCGCCAAAAGAAGATCCTTTAGATGCAGGCCTTCAAGTTGGGGAGGACGTGCAAGGTTCGGAAGGGTCTGCGTGACGTGGCTCGCGAATTGCGAAAGGATCGCCGTTTGGTAGGGGAACAGCATGGTGAGCAAGAGGGAAATAGGACCCATCCGAACTTGCGTAGGCTGTGGCCAGAGGGAGTTCAAAGCGGGATTGCTCCGTCTGTCTATCCGGCCGGACGGTAGTGTCGAGCAGGGTGGACACTCTGGTCGTGGTGGTTATTTGCATCTGCGCGCTCGGTGTGTTGAGGAGTTTATGAGAGGGTCAGGTAAGAGGCGTCGTAGGTTTGGCGGTGCGTTGTCGATGGAAGCGCGGGCTAGTATTAGTAGATTGATTGAGTTTAGCATGCCGTAGTGAAGAGACGGCGACGAGGTCATATGTCACGAAAGCGGATCCACGAGTTGGCCAAAGAATGGGGCGTTGAGACACGACAGGTCCTGGCACATCTAGAAGCTCAGGATGTATTCGGGAAAAAGGCCCAGAGTACTCTGACAGACAGCGAAGCTGAGAATGTTCAAAAATCCATTCTCCCAGATCAATCACCGTCCATAGTGCTTGGCGAGGAAAAAGTAATTGCCGAGCGGGTAGTGACTGACTTAGACAAACAAAAAGCACATGTAATTACTGCGCGAGAAGAAATTCGAGAGAATCGGATAAGACCCAACGTGATAAGGCGACGTAAGCGAGTTGAGGTGCTCAACGAAGACGCTGACGCGGACACAGGTGCTGGACCTGTGGCTTTTTCTGCTCCTACGGTGGAGGAACCCCTTCCTGCCTTTACTCCCACGGCGTTCGAACTGCCGGTACACGAGGCGAAGTCTGAAGGGGGCGATGATTTCGCTGGCGAACCGTTTCCTACGACTCCAGGGGAAGAAGCACTCAAGCAGGGTAGCAAAACTCGCGAGCAAGAGGCGTTCGAAAATGCGGAGCTAGTAGAAGAGGTTAATGCTCAACCTATCCTAGAAGAAGAGGAAGCGAGGGGTTCGCTGACAGCCAAGGAGGGTGTTAACGCGGGCCTTGGGGCGGTTGAATCGCGGCAATCTCTGGATTCGAATGAAGATCGGCCGGTTGTAACCGGTCGAAGTCAAAAGGAGGACGCTTCGCGGGAAGAAATCCCGGGTTCCTCTGATAGCAATGGTGCTGTGCAGGCCGGCAATTTAGATGCGGCGACTGAAGACGGACCGCGCCCAGGCAGAATATTGGGCCGGATTGATTTAGGGAAGTTAGCCGGGCCAGCGAATCCGAGCGCGGGCGTTGCGAGAAGTAAGGACAACATCGCCAACCGTCCTCCCTTGGAGCCGGGCCAACGACAGGACCCGCAAGAAGTCGGCAATCCGGCGGCAAGTAAGAAGCGCACGAAGAAGCGTCGTATAGTGCGTAATGCAGACTCGCTAGATGTACAAGAGAGAGAACCGCACGTTGCCAGGGGGTCGCGCAAAAAAAGGGCATTACCCGGAAAAGAGCAGCGCCAAACAGAGATTACCGTACCAAAGGCAAGTAAACGGGTCGTCCGCATTTCTGAAGTAATTACGGTAGGGGACCTAGCACACAGTCTTGGCGTAAAAGTGGGAGAAGTCATTAAGAAACTGATGGGACTAGGTGTAATGGCGACTATTAACCAGGTCTTAGATTACGATACGGCTTCTTTGGTGGCTAGCGATTTTGAGTACACAGTAGAAAATGTAGCGTTCGATGCCGAATCGGCTCTAGAAGACGAGCATGACACATCTGAAGAGGCGGGCGTACTCAAGCCACGACCTCCCGTTGTGACGATTATGGGGCACGTAGACCACGGGAAAACCTCACTTTTAGATAAAATCCGCGAAACGAACGTAACAGGTCAGGAGCAGGGTGGGATAACTCAGCACATAGGGGCTTACAGTGTGTCTCTGGATGGCCGTGCGGTGACATTTCTCGATACGCCTGGTCATGAAGCTTTTACCTCTATGCGGGCAAGGGGGGCCAAAGCCACCGACATCGTCACGCTAGTGGTGGCAGCAGACGACGGTGTGATGCCACAGACGATTGAGGCTATCAACCATGCTCGTGCGGCAGAGGTTCCGATAATTGTAGCAGTGAATAAGATAGATAAACCCGGAGCGGATATTGAGCGTGCGAAGCGGGAACTCATGTCGCAGGGTCTAGTTGCTGAAGACTTGGGTGGGGAAACGATTTTTGCACCGGTGTCAGCCGTGACCGGTGAGGGGGTAGACAACTTACTCGAAATGCTGGCGCTCCAAGCCGATGTTATGGAGTTGAAGGCGAATACGGAAAAATTCGCCCGGGGTGTTATAGTTGAGGCACAGTTAGATCGTGGACGTGGAGCTGTAGCTACGGTTTTGGTGCAGGACGGAGAATTGAAAGTTGGGGATCCATTCGTGTGCGGGACCGAACATGGTCGGGTTCGTGCGATGGTGGATAGCATGGGGAAGAAAGTCGATTTGGCGGCCCCGTCCACACCGGTCGAAATTTTAGGTCTCACTGGTGTTCCCGACGCTGGAGATGTTTTCGTTGTCATTGGGGATGAAGCCAAGGCGCGACAGATAGCTGAGCATAGGAAGGAAAAACGCAGAGAAACCGAGTTGACGAAAAGCAGCCGTACCTCGCTAGAGGACTTTTACCAGCAGGCACAGGCCGGCGAGGTACAAGAGCTGCGCGTAATAATTAAGGCAGATGTGCAAGGCTCCGCGGAAGCGGTAAGAGAGGCACTTTCGGCGTTATCTACTAGCGAGGTTAAGCTCAAGGTCTTACACGCTTCCGTTGGTGGAATTTCTGAATCTGATGTTTTGCTGGCGTCAGCTTCAAAGGGAGTAGTGATCGGATTCAATATCCGCCCGGAGGTGAAAGCTGCACAGTTAGCGGACAGAGAAGGCATAGATTTGCGGCTTTATGGGATTATTTACGATGTCATCGCGGATGTTCGATCGGCAATGGAAGGAATGTTGGCTCCAACGTTCAAGGAAAATGCGCTGGGCCGGGCCGAAGTACGCGAGGTGTTTGCAGTTTCAAAAATAGGCACGATTGCGGGCTGCATGGTGGTTGAGGGCGGAATTACCCGAGGTGCGCAAGTCCGTGTACTTCGAGACCACGCGGTGGTACACACCGGCCGGCTTTCCACTCTAAGACGCTTTAAGGATGACGTCCGCGAAGTAGCAGCGGGAACAGAATGCGGAGCGAGTGTCGAGAATTTTCAAGACGTCAAGGCTGGGGATGTACTTGAGGTATTTGAGCTGCAGGAGGTTGCTCGGCGTCTGGAAGCCTCGAGACCGGGAGAGAATGAGCAGCGCACACATTAATTTTAACTGAGGAAAATCACTGTTCTGTTGTGGCTACGGAAGATTTTCTGGGTAAGGCGAAGTCGTACTCATGGTCGTGGGCGTACTTCAACTCATACTGCATTGTCACGCTAGCCACTCTCTCAAGGAAAAGCGTGGTGTGGTGCGTAAAATAAAAAGTCGCTTGAGGAATGAATTTAATGTTTCAGTATCAGAGTGTGGAGAACAGGATCAATGGCAGACTATAGTTTTGGGTGTGTGCCAAGTCGGATCCGATCATTCCTATGTTCAGGGTACCTTGCAAGCCGCAACAAATTTTGTTGAGCGACTCCATTTGGCAGAACTAGTCAAAACCCAAGTCGAACTTGTGCACTACTAGCCGAGATAACGAAGTGTGGGTTCGATAAATTAGCGAACATACTCATGGCATCACGCCGTTCTGAACGTGTCGGTGGCCTACTAGTGGAGGTAGTAGCTGAGATATTACTACGCGAAGTGAAGGATCCCCGGCTGGAGGGTATTACGGTCACTGCGGCCGCAATGAGTCCGGATCTTCGGGCTGCGAGAGTCTTTGTCAGGACACTGTCTGGGAATAAGGACGTAGATGCTCTAGCGGTTCTGAAAAGTGCCTCTGGTTACATTCGGCGAAAGGCTGCGGCACGTATGGGCCTCAAGTATATACCCGAACTGACTTTTGTTTACGATGAAACGCTGGACGACGTGAACCGGTTGGAAGGTATATTTCACAAAATTCATAAGGGAAATGGTTAGTGGAGATACTAGATGGTCTACTACTTGTAGACAAACCTGAACACTCTTCTTCGGCCGAGGTAGTTCGGAGGATAAAAAGGGCGATCCGCCCAAGTAAGATAGGACATCTGGGCACGCTCGACCCCTTTGCTACAGGTCTTCTTCCGCTCTGTCTGGGGGCTGCCACAAAGCTTTCTCAGTTTCTTATGTCTGTGACTAAGTCCTACGAAGGGGTCATTCAACTTGGTGTTGAAACAGACACTTTGGATCCTACTGGAAAGGTCATTAAGGTGGTGCCGGTCTTGGATGGTTATTGTAGTCGGCTGAAAGCGTTAGCGGCCGAATTTGAAGGCGGATACTTGCAAACCCCACCAATGTATTCAGCGTTAAAGCGAAACGGTGTTCCGCTATATAAGCTTGCTCGACGAGGCATAGAGGTCAAACGGAACGCGCGCAGGGTCAGCATCTACAAATTGATATTGTCGCCGGAGGCCGGTCAAAGCTTAAGTTTTTCAGTGACTTGCTCCAAAGGAACCTATATTAGGACCCTCGCGGCTGATATTGGTGAGGCGCTCGGTACGAAGGCACATCTGACTAAGCTGCGTCGAACACAGTTTGGACGATTCTTGGTCCACGAGTCTTGGCCACTCGAGAAAATTGAACAATCTGTAATTCCGACGGAGATACCTTTTATTTCGATGGCAGACGCAACGAAAGACTATAGAACCTTCACCCTAAACGACCAGGCGAACGCTTCAATACGGCTGGGTCGGCAAGAACCGCTGCAGGAACTCCCCTTTGAGGAGAAAGAATGTGAAATAGCTCGTATTCTTGATGATAAAGCAGACTTAGTCGCGATAATTGTCAAGGCGAAACAGGAATGGAAGTTAGCACGTGTATTCTAACTTTACACTGAGCAAACAGCGTGTTAGAAACGGAAAGATTGTATCTTAAGGAGAAGAGTGCCATGCAGGAGGCCCAACAGAAATCCGAAACGATAGCGGAATATCGCACACACGATACAGACACTGGCTCGTCGGAAGTGCAGATTGCCATATTAACGAGGCGTATTGTAGATTTGACTGAACATTTCAAAGTTCACAAAAAAGACCACTTGTCACGACGGGGATTGCTAAAAATGGTCGGCCGCCGTCGCCGCCTTTTAGATTATTTGAGGAGTAAGGATGTAAAGCGCTATCAGAGCGTGATTAGCCGACTCGGCCTACGCCGTTAAATCGTGGAATGGAACCATTCGAGGAAGTAGCTGAAAAATAATAGGAAACTGAAGGAATACATGTATAAAAAGATAGAAATGGAATATTACGGGCGTCCGTTGTCTATAGAGACGGGACGTCTTGCTAAACAAACCAGTGGCGCTGCACTAGTGCAATACGGGGAAACCGTCGTCCTTGTTACGGCCGTAGCCTCCACATCTCCACGCGAAGGAATAGACTTTTTCCCTTTGACGGTCGACTACCAGGAAAGAACGTATGCGGCTGGCAAGATACCAGGCGGGTTTTTCAAGAGGGAAGGGCGGCCAGCAGAACGGGAGATATTAACATCGAGAATTGTTGATCGAGCGATCAGGCCGCTATTTCCCAAAGGTTTTGCATGCGAGACGCAGATTGTTGCCACGGTTTTATCGGTTGATCGCGAAAATGACTCGGATACCCTGGCATTGATTGGCGCCTCTGCGGCCCTACAAGTGTCGGACGTGCCGTTTCGCGGACCAATCGCGGGCGTCCGTATAGGACGCAGCAAAGGGGAATTAGTTGTAAATCCGTTGCAGAGTCAGTTTGGTGAAAGCGATATAAACATTTACGTAGCAGCTGGGCGCGATGCTATTGTAATGGTGGAGGGTGGCGGTCGAATGGTCTCGGAAGAGGACATGCTAGAGGCGCTCTTTCTATCGCAGGAGGCGGTCGGTCCAGTTTTAGACGTGCAGGACGAATTGACGCGCGTCGCTGGGAAAACTAAACGTGTAGTGCAGACGTCAGAGCCCGACGCGGAGCTTGAGAGACGGGTCCGCGAGGTGGCGGCTGACGGGATAGGAACTGCTCTCACAATAGCCGCGAAATTAGAGCGAGGATCGGCGCTGAAAGCGGCGAGAAAAGATGCGACAGAATCCCTGGGAGAAGAATTTGAAGGTCGTGGAGAGGAAGTAGCCGCGGCGCTCGAGAAGCTGACTGGTGAAACGATGAGAAGCGCCATCGTCGATGAAAGCCGAAGGGTAGATGGACGCGGCTTGACGGATATCCGCCCAATCTCTTGCGATGTTGGCGTGCTACCTCGTACTCACGGGTCGGCCGTCTTTACGCGCGGCGAAACACAGGCGCTGGCAGTTGCAACGTTGGGTACTTCGGCGGACGAGCAGCGAGTGGATGCTCTGATAGGCGAGCAATATAAGAAATTCCTGCTGCATTATAATTTCCCCCCGTTTAGTGTGGGGGAAGCCCGGCCAATGAGGAATCCAGGACGGCGCGAGATAGGGCACGGTGCACTGGCTGAACGCGCGCTTTCCAGCGTTTTGCCGCCAAGTGGAGAATTTCCGTACACAATACGCCTTGTCTCTGAAATATTGGAATCGAACGGTTCGTCTTCTATGGCCTCCGTTTGCGGCGGTGCTCTTGCACTTATGGATGCAGGGGTACCAATAAGCGCACCTGTCGCCGGCATCGCAATGGGATTAATAAAAGAAGGAGAGGCTGTTCGGATACTCAGTGATATACTGGGTGACGAAGACCACCTGGGAGATATGGACTTCAAGGTGGCCGGGACCGCTGAGGGCATAACGGCTTTGCAGATGGATATAAAGATAGCCGGTGTGACTAGAGAGATCATGAAGGACGCCTTGTATCAGGCGCGTGACGGCCGGTTGCACATACTAGGAAAGATGTCCGAATCGCTAGGTACGCCAAGGGAAGAAGTGGCCGAGTATGCCCCGAGGATACTTACACTCAAGATAAAATCGGACAAAATACGGGATCTCATAGGGCCCGGCGGTAAAATGATCCGTTCTATCGTGGAAGAAACGGGCGTAAAGATCGATGTTGAAGACGACGGTACTGTGAGTGTAGCGTCTGCGGACGGGGACTCCATGGATCGAGCGATTAGCAAGATTAATGCCGTGACGGCAGATGCCGAAATCGGAAAAATTTATACAGGCACAGTGAAGAAGGTAGTCGATTTTGGTGCGTTTGTGGAAATTTTGCCAGGTAAGGAAGGCTTGGTACATATTTCTCAGCTTGCGCCAGAGCGAGTGCGCCAAGTCACAGATATATTAGATGAGGGCGACGAAGTGAAAGTGAAGGTATTAGAAATCGATAAGCAAGGAAAAATTAGATTGAGCCGACGAGAGGCGCTGGAGAAGCACGAGACGGCATAGAAAATATTACCGGGAAGTGAATAGAGTTTGATAGAGCGTGTGGTCGTTCCCATCACGAAGCTTCGTTCTGGTGATCCTAATGTACAGCTGCCGAGGTACATGACGCCAGGTTCCGTTGGTATGGACATTGCAGCGAGCATCGCGCGCACCGAGGTGCTAGAGCCGTCTGGGCGAGCATTGATTCCGACGGGTCTAGCCATTGCCTTGCCCGAGAACTATGAGGCGCAGATTCGCCCGCGAAGCGGACTGGCCTTACGTAATGGCCTGACGGTGCTGAACTCGCCCGGCACTATTGACTCGGATTACAGAGATGAAATCAAGGTGCTCCTCGTTAACCTTGGAAGTGGGATATTTCAGATACATAATGGTGACCGGATAGCTCAGATGGTTATTTGTCCGGTAACGAGAGCGTCATGGGAAGAAGTCGAATCTCTCGATTCCACAGAACGTGGAGGTGGTTTTGGACATACGGGTAGTAGGGGAACCGAGCCACCAAGATGAGGGTTCTCGCAGTTGACTGGTTGGAACCGTGTGTTACAGTCAGCCGCTAATGCAGGGATAATCGCGGGTGTAGCTCAGCTGGCTAGAGCGTGTGCTTGCCAAGCACAAGGTCGCCGGTTCGATCCCGGTCACCCGCTCTCCTCTCAACTCTATGGTTCGTTGACTCTGAAGTTACCGTAGAATGGGCCGCCCTTGAATACTCGGGTGTATGAGTGTGGAAGAAACCATCTTCCCTACAGGTGGACGAGTCCCTCTGTTACTTGGGGCAGGCCATAGTGGGATCTGCAGAAGGAGAAAAGAGATGCCTTATCGAGAAAAATACGAACATCTTCTGATCGAAAAGCGGGACGGCATTGCTACGCTAACGATCAATCGCCCGGACTCTCTCAACTCTACTAACTTCAGATTGCATTATGAACTCAGCAAAATCTGGTTAGATATCGCAGACGACCCGGATGTGCGGGTTGCCGTCATTACAGGAGCGGGCAGGGCATTCTCGGCCGGAGGAGACTTTGATGTGGTGGAGAGATCTATGGGCGACCTTGACGTAGTGTCCCGCACGATGCAGGAAGCACGGGATATTGTGCACAACATGATAAATTGCGACAAGCCTATTATCTCGGCCATTAACGGTGTAGCGGTTGGTGCGGGACTCGCCGTAGCCCTCTTGGCGGACATCAGTATAGCGTCCGACAAGGCTCGCTTTACCGATGGACATACTCGTTTGGGTGTCGCGGCCGGTGACCACGCTGCCGTGATTTGGCCCCTGTTGGTTGGAATGGCTAAAGCGAAATACTATCTACTGACGTGTGATATGCTGGATGCTAAGGAAGCGGAACGTATAGGCCTTGTCAGTATGGTTGTTCCTCATGAGGAGCTGATTCCGAAGGCAATGGAGGTTGCTACGAAATTGGCCTGTGGAGCTCAACAGGCCATAAGGTGGACGAAACATTCTTTAAACCAGTGGCTGCGCGCCGCGGCCCATACATCATTCGACTATTCTCTGGCTTTAGAGATGCTTGGGTTTTTTGGTAAAGATGTGCGGGAAGGGCTTGATTCTGTAAAAGAGCGTCGGGCACCGCGGTTTCCTTCTACGCAAGAACGATCATGAACGTGGCACGGTGTATTGAGGAGAAACTTTTTAGCGACCTTATGGCAACGGAAGTAGAGGTTGGGGACGAATCCGCATTACATGCGGGCCACAAGGGAGCTTCAGAAGGCGGTGGCCACTTTCGCATAACCGTCGTTTCGCCTTTGTTTTTGGGTAAAACCCCGCTGCAAAGGCATAGACTAGTCTATGATGCTTTGATGACTGACGAAATGTCGGGGAGTATCCATGCATTGTCTATGACAACGTTGGCGCCGGGCGAGAATTAGACAATATGGCGAAGCGTCGTATCTTTAAAGAGAGTAGTATTTTCTGTACCATTCCACGAAGAGTGGGATTCCTTCTTCAATGCTAGTGGAGGGTGCAAACCCGACGTCTTTAACCAAATCCTTAATGTCAGCACAAGTCGCCGGGACATCACCCAGTTGCATTGGTAACATTCTTTTTTTGGCCGTTTTTCCTAGACTGCTCTCTAACACCTCTATAAAGTGGAGCAGTTCCACTGGTTTATGGTTGCCTATATTATAGATGCGAAACGGCGCTTTGCTAGTGCCAGGATCGGGCCTATCACCGGACCACTCGGGATTCGGTTGCGCGGCTTGGTCGTGGACTTTTACGACACCTGCAACGATGTCGTCGATGTATGTAAAATCGCGTCGCATTCTACCGTAGTTGAAAACGTTGATAGGGCGCCCTGTTAAAATGGCTTTCGTAAATATAAAGAGAGCCATGTCTGGCCTACCCCAGGGACCATAAACTGTGAAAAAGCGGAGCCCCGTCGTTGGTAAGCCGAAGAGGTGGCTGTATGCATGTGCCATTAATTCGTTAGACTTTTTCGATGCCGCGTATAACGAAACCGGATGATCGGTGTTATTATGCACGGAAAACGGCATGCTGGTATTGGAGCCATAGACAGAACTACTCGAGGCGTATGTCAGGTGTTGAACTTCTGTGTGCCGACATCCTTCTAAGACGTTCGCAAAACCCAGAACATTGCTTTGAATGTACGTTTTTGGGTTGCTTAGGGAATGTCGTACGCCGGCTTGGGCTGCCAAATGAATTACACGATCCGGCTTGTGTTCGTTGAAAACCTGCGCAATGCCCTCTTCATCGGACAATTCTAAACGGACAAAACGAAAGCCTGGGATCTCCTCCAGTTGACGAAGCCGGTCCTCTTTGAGACTGACATCATAATAGTCATTGAGGTTGTCGAGCCCGACAATGCTTTCACCTCGATTCAAGAGGTATTTCCCGACGTGAAATCCGATGAAACCGGCCGCCCCGGTCAAGAGTACCTTCATGCTAATCACTTTAATAATTACGGATTACGGCTGTCCTATTTTCTTCGGAGTGGAAAGTTGCTTCTGTACGATTCTTTTATTGCCCAGGTTATCTCGTTAAGTGTGCGCTTCTCAGGTGGCCTGCAACTTTCAGATAATAACTGGCTCCTGACCAGAGCCCGAGCACAAGTGCAAGCCACAGTACGTATAGCCCTAACGGGCGAAAATTAAAAAAGTAGAAATGGTCACCTAGAATTAGCGCATGTAGTGCTAGAAGTTGCAAAAGCGTTTTAAGCTTCCCCAATCGATCCGCAGGTAGAATGAGCCCCTCGCTAGCGGCAACGCCTCGTAGTCCAGTGACCGCCATCTCCCGCCCCACGATCAAAACGACCATCCAGGCCGGGAGCGGAGAAGCAGAATCGCCGCCGGCGAGCGTGATTAAAACTGCCATCACGAGGAGTTTGTCTGCTAGAGGATCGAGGAACGTTCCCAAAATTGTAGTTTCTCCCTGCTTCCGAGCGAAATAACCATCGAGATAATCGGTGAGGCTCGCGATAAAAAAAATGCATAAAGCTATCGGCGCGTGAGAGGGTCCGTCCGTCGAAAGGTAGTAGACGAGAAATGGGATAGCAGCTATTCGAACGAAACTTAATATGTTTGGAAGCCCAGGCATGCCAAAAATTGGTCTCTATTTACAATCGGGTGTACTTTCGCAGCTTCGAAGAACGTAGAAGACCCTATTCGTTTTTATAGTTAAGACGGATATTGCCACGAAAATGGCGCAGTGAAAAGCAGGTGCCGGCCGGGTGCCCCGAATGTTACCTCGAATATTGCCGCGGCCGCGACAATCCAGCCGCCCTACATTATGGCAATCCGGGACGACAGGGTCTGCAACCTAAAGAAGCCGTGTCAATAACTGCCCCTCTTCTTAAGGTGTCAAAATCAGATTGGCGAATAACACTAAGCGGGCTAAAGTACCGATTGCAGCGTCACGCCCAGATTGTTCGAGATCAGTGCTTACCATAAAGGCACTTGTTCGCAGGATTTTTGCATTAGCAAGAGTTGGGCTGCCCCACTCGTCTACGTGCGTTTGGTGCAGTATGTTTGTTCTCCGTCTAAGCGAAGCATGATGGGTATGTGTATATGGAATTTGATTATTTAATAGTGGGGAATGGTATTGCTGGGTTGAGTATGGGTCTCAAGGTATCGCCCGAGCGTACTGTAGCGATTCTAGCAAAGGATGTTTTGCCTGAGAGTAATAGTGCCTACGCCCAGGGGGGGATAGCGTCAGTATGGAGTGCTGAGGATTCCTTCGAATCGCACGTGCAGGACACGCTTGCTGCAGGTGCGGGGCTCTGCAATTTACCGGCCGTAGAAACAGTAGTGCGCGAAGGGCCGCAACGGGTAAGGGAATTGATTTTGGCGGGAACGGAATTTTCCAGAGAAGGAACTAGCGTAGGGGAAGATTATGACCTCGGACTCGAGGGAGGCCATTCACATAGGCGAATTTTGCATGCAGCCGATGCGACAGGACAAGAGATAATTCGGGCATTATTGCAGGCCGCTCGGCTTCAAGCAAACGTGACGTTTTTGGAAAAGCATACCGCGATCGATCTATTGGTGTCTTCGCGGGGAGGTGAGCAAGACTGCTGGGGAGCCTACGTTCTGGACCAAAATACCGGAGAAATAAAAACTATTCGCGCGCGTATCACCGCTCTGTGCACCGGCGGTGCGGGCAAGGTCTATTTGTACACCAGTAATCCGGACGTAGCTACGGGCGACGGCGTTGCGATGGCCTTCAGGGCCGGCGTACCGATTGCGAACATGGAATTCTTTCAGTTCCATCCTACATGTCTTTTTCATCCCGACGCGAAATCGTTTTTGATCTCGGAAGCGTTAAGGGGGGAAGGGGGGATACTGAAGCGTCCCGGAGGAGATCGCTTTATGCAACGGTATCACCCTCTTGCCGACCTTGCCCCTAGGGACATAGTCGCACGCGCTATAGATTGTGAAATGAAACAGAATAGATTGTCCCATGTGGAATTGGACATCAGCCATCTGGATGCAGGCTACCTGAGGAGGAGATTCCCTACCATTTTTAGCCGTTGTCAGAAATTTGGCGTCGATTTGACGAAACAGGCGATCCCTGTGGTACCGGCGGCTCACTACATGTGCGGAGGCGTCGTGACGGATCTTCATGGAAGAACAAAAGTACGGAGGTTATTTGCCGTAGGAGAGGTGGCAATGACGGGTGTTCATGGCGCCAATCGGCTCGCGTCCAATTCTCTTTTGGAAGCCTTGGTGTTTGCGCACCGGGCTGCGGAGAGTGCAGAGGCGATTCTCGTGGAGTCAAATGATTACCGACCGTCCTTCCCTGACTGGAACCCGGGGACTGCTGTCAGAAGCAATGAGCGGATCGTACTGACGCATACGTGGGAAGAGGTCAGACGCCTGATGTGGGATTATGTGGGCGTAATTCGAAGTGATGCAGGACTAGAGCGTGCGAAACGAAGGCTGGATATCATTAGAGAGGAGATTAGGGATTACTACTGGAAATATTAGGTGACCGCTGTTTTAGTGGAACTAAGGAACCTCGTAACCGTATCCCACTTAATCATCGAGTGTGCAAGCGTCCGCAAGGAAACACGAGGCTTACACACCAGTCAGGACTATCCCGACGGCGGCAGTCCCGAGTTGGCCAAGAACACTATTGTCGATTTTTCGGAAGCTTCTCGTCAAATAGCGCCAATTGACTTCCTTTGGGACGATCGCCAAGGGGTAAGGGGTAACGATTCGTAAAGCACGCGTCACAAAACTGTGTTTTTTCCGCCCTGAGCCCTGAGTACATACCGGCCTCGCTGAGGTAAGCTAGTGTGTCTGCTGTGACGTAGCGTCTAATTTCTTCGACAGAATGGGAAGAGGCAATTAACTCGGTACGTGTCGGAGTATCCACGCCGTAGAAACATGGAGCGATGGTAGGCGGGGCACTTATCCGCAAGTGGATCTCCTTTGCACCTGCAGATCGGATCATTTTAACGATTTTACGACTAGTGGTGCCTCTAACTATTGAATCGTCCACAACAACAACGCGTTTTCCTTTGAGCAAGTCGGCCTGGGCGTTCAGCTTGACCTTTACGCCAAAGTCGCGGATAGAGGATCGGGGCTCAATAAAGGTCCGTCCGACATAATGGTTTCTGATTAATCCCATTTCGAAAGGGAGGCCGGTTTGTTCTGCGTAGCCCAACGCGGCCGGTACGCCGGAGTCAGGCACGGGAATGACCACTTCCGCGTCTACCGGTGCCTCTTGCGCGAGCTGTCGGCCAAAAGACTTTCGGGCTTGGTAGACGTTTTTCCCGAAGACGGTACTGTCTGGTCGTGCAAAATAGACGTGTTCGAAGATACACTGAGCTACCTTTTCGTTTTCACCTCGGAAAGGGGAAAAGCTCTTTAACCCGGAGGAATCGAAGAGCAAAATTTCACCAGGAGCTACTTCTCTTTCGTAGGTAGCGCCTATGAGATCTAACGCGCACGTCTCGGATGAAACCACGTAGCCGGCGTGTTCGGAGCCTTTAATGCGTCCTAGCACCAACGGACGGAAACCATAGGGGTCACGTGCTGCGACCATATGATCCTCGCTTAGAAAGACCAACGAATAGGCGCCTCTTACCTGCGATAGAGCGTGGACGATACGATCCACCGGCGTCGCTGCGCTGGAAGCGGCTATCAGGTGTAGTATCACCTCTGTGTCGACCCCCGATTGGAAGATTGACCCACCCGTTTCCAGCCTGTCTCGGAGTTCTTCCGCGTTAATTAAATTTCCATTGTGTGCAATAGCCAGCGAACCATGAGTGTATTTGGCCAGCAAGGGTTGGCTGTTTTTGATAAGGGTTGATCCTGAGGTTGAATAGCGGTTGTGCCCGATCGCACTCGATCCCTCCAGCCGGCGTATTAATTTCTCATCGAAAATGTCAGCGACAAGGCCCAGCCCCTTATGGGTTAACAGGGTTTGGCCGTTCGAGGAGGTAATACCCGCGGATTCTTGGCCTCTGTGTTGCAGTGCATATAGTGAAAGATAGGTAAGGTTAGCCGCCTCAGGGTGTCCATAAACGCCGACGACCCCGCACTCTTCCCGAAAGCCGTCCTGGAACCGATGGCTGAAATGTTGCCTCACGTTATTTC
This sequence comes from uncultured Enterobacteriaceae bacterium, assembly GCA_964460065.1. GTDB lineage: Bacteria > Desulfobacterota > Binatia > Bin18 > Bin18 > Bin18. The sequence continues at coordinate 17,179 of CAYWPF010000006.1, read as the reverse complement.
CCCTTGCCAGACAAGGTTCGTGCGAGTGCACCTTGCCACGTTCGAGTTAGGGAAGCTACGTCGACCTTCAAATAATCAAATATTTCAAGCGCGGACCCCCCAACTTTTCCCAGCACGGAAAGAGGTACTTCGCTCTCACGAAGTAGCTCTTGTAATAAAGGCCATTTCAGAGGGGATACCGATACTATCACCCTTGACTGACTTTCCCCGAACAGAAGTGCGTCTGGCCGTATGGGTTCTTTCAACTCAACCCGTGCACCGATAGGAGTACTTGGGTTGCTCATACAGCATTCGGCGAGAGAGACAGCAAGGCCTCCTTCGGCCACGTCGTGGCTTGATGCAAGCAGTTCAGCTTCAGCAGCACGGCGACAGAGCTGCTGCAATCGCAGTTCTTTTTTTAGGTCTAAAGTGGGAGGCTGGCCACGTTCTTCTCCATGTATTTGAGCCAGGTATTCGCTAGCTCCTAGTTCTTCGAGTGTTGTTCCGAGCAAGATGACTAGATCGCCTGGCTCTTTAAACCACTGCGTGACCCGTTTCCCGATGTGGTCTAAGATACCGACCATTGCGATCGTAGGAGTGGGCGGTATTCCGGCACCGTCGGTTTCATTATAGAAGCTTACGTTTCCACTGACTACGGCGACGTCGAGCGCCTTACAAGCGGCGCGCATGCCATCGATTGTTTGCGCGAATTGCCACATTACTTCCGGCTTTTCAGGGTTGCCAAAATTTAGGCAATCGGAAAGCGCAATTGCTGTGGCGCCACTAACTGCAAGGTTGCGAGAGCTTTCTGCCACGGCTATAGCGGCACCTTGGTATGGGTCTAGTGAACAATAACGACTATTACAATCGACACTAATTGCGACCGCCTTGTCAGATTCCTTCAACCGGAGTATGGCTGCATCCGAACCGGGCCCGACAATCGTGTTCGATCCGACGAAGCTGTCATACTGTCGGTACACCCACTGCTTGCTTGCTAAGTTCGGGCTCGTCACCAGTTTCGTAAGTATGTCTAGATGGTCGTGGGGCACTGGAAACCGCAACGTGTTTACTTGCCTGTTGATTTTAATATCAAGGGGCTCCGCGAGTGGTCGTTCGTAGCGTGGGGCGTCCGAAGTCAAGGCAGGAACTGGGATGTTCACCACTTCGCTTCCGTTCGATTTTACCGTGAAAAACGGCTTGTCGGTGACTTTTCCAACAATTGCCGCTTGCAAATCCCATTTCTTAAAAACTGCTTTGACCGCTTCTGCTTTTCCTTCCTTTGCAACGATCAGCATCCGTTCTTGTGATTCAGATAGAAGCATTTCGTAGGCCGAGATGTGTTTTTCGCGTACAGGTACAGTATCGAGGTCCAATTCGATACCAACTTTCCCGCGGTCAGCCATTTCCACTGAAGAACTGGTCAAACCCGCGGCGCCCATGTCCTGGATTCCGATTATCAGATCGTCCTGCATTAGTTCGAGGCAAGCCTCTATCAATACATTTTCAGTGAAGGGGTCGCCAACCTGTACTGCCGGCCTCAAATCTTCGGATTTTTCGTCGAACTCTCTCGACGCTAAAAGACTTGCACCATGTATACCGTCTTTTCCCGTCAGAGACCCCACGTAGATAACAGGGTTACCTACTCCCGCGGCTGTCGCCTTAAAGATCTTGTCTTTTTGAACGAGACCCAAGGCAAAGGCGTTTACTAGAATATTTCCATTGTATCCCTCATGGAAATAGACTTCGCCACCAACCGTGGGGACTCCTACGCTGTTCCCGTATCCGCCAATACCCGCGACGACGCCCTTGATCAGTTCTGCCGTTCGCGGGTGGGTGGCAGACCCAAAGCGAAGGGAATTTAACAGGGCTACGGGTCGAGCTCCCATGGTAAAAACGTCGCGCAATATTCCTCCTACACCGGTCGCGGCGCCATGGTAGGGCTCTATGAAGGATGGGTGGTTATGACTTTCGATTTTAAAGACAGCGGCAATCCCGTCTCCAATCTCAATGATGCCCGCATTTTCTCCCGGTCCTTGAAGGACCCGCTCGCCGTCGGTTGGAAGATGCCGTAGAAACCGCCGTGAACTCTTATAACTGCAATGCTCGGACCACATTACGGAGAAGACTCCCAACTCCTCGAGGGTTGGCGGTCGATTAAGCACTTTCAGGATCAGATGATATTCATTCTCTGACAACCCGTGGTCAATTGCCATTTGTAGATCAATCATGTGGTTGTTGGAGCATTACATCTTCTAAAGAAGAATAGAATTGAAAAGTTTACGCCCGTCATCGCTTCCCAAGACGCTGTCCACGGCGTGTTCAGGGTGTGGCATTAGACCTACGACGTTCCCTGCGTTGTTGGTCACGCCGGCGATATTCCCCATGGAGCCATTTGGATTGGCAGAATCGAGGACCTGCCCCTCTTTGTTTGAATAGCGAAAGACTATCTGCCCATTGGTTTCTAATGTTTGAATCGTACCGGGGTCGGCCACGTAGCAGCCTTCGCCGTGCTTGATTGGTATATTTAGACATTCCCCTACACTGCAGCCTGCGGTGAAAGAAGTCCGGTTTGTCTCGACCCGAACCGAAACCCACCCGCAAATGAAGGAAAGTGATTGGTTGCGAACGAGTGCACCTGGCAGGAGGCCGGTCTCGCAAAGAATCTGAAACCCGTTGCACATGCCTAGAACTGGTCCGCCCTCGTTTGCGAACTTTACGACTGCAGCCATAACCGGCGAAAATCGCGCTACAGCTCCACACCTTAAATAGTCGCCGTAAGAGAAGCCTCCAGGCAAAACGATAGCGTCGACACCGCCCAGTTGGCTGTCTTTGTGCCAGAGTTGTTTAACCTCCTGACCGAGTACCGTTTCCAAACAGTAGGTAGAGTCTCTATCATCGTTCGAGCCAGGAAATGTAACAACCCCCCACCGTGCCACGCTTTACTCCTCAATGATTTCGAACCGAAAATCTTCAATTATTCCGTTTGCGAGAAGCCGGCCACACATTTCTTCCATTCGAGTCAATGCTTGAGCTTTTGGTATATCGGCCAGCTCTATCTCTAGATATTTCCCCATACGAACTCCTAAAACTTCTTTGTAGTTCAGAGAATGAAGAGATTGTTTTATCGCTTTTCCCTGGGGATCCAGTATAGAACTTTTTGGGGTTACATAGACCTTTGCGAGCATAGTTAATGCATTTCCTTGTTCTCGTCTTGAAAAACGCGATCAAATATTTCGTCCGCGTGTCGGAGCGCGTGCGCCGGATCGAAAAGCCGACCAATCTCAGCGCTAGAAAGGTGCCTTTTGATGTCCGGATCCGCTCGGACTTCGTCGGAGAATGAAGCCTCTTCGTCCCAGACTTTCATCGCGTTTCGCTGGACGAGACGGTAAGAATGCTCCCGTGAGAGGCCCTTTTTGACAAGGGCAAGAAGCAAATGCTCTGAATAAACGGCATCCCCCAACAAGCCCAAATTGGTTAGCATTCTTTCTTCGCGAACATCCAGGTGATCGATGATTCGTGTTATTCTAGAAAGCATGAAGTCTAGTAGACTCGTAGCGTCAGGCCCGATCACACGTTCGACGGAAGAATGGCTAATGTCCCGCTCGTGCCACAACACTACGTTTTCAAGAGCTGAGGTGGCGTAACCCCTCAGGAGTCGCGCAAGGCCGCTGACGTTTTCTAGTTGCCAGGGATTCCTTTTGTGAGGCATTGCTGAGGACCCTTTTTGCCCTTTTTCAAAAGGTTCCTGTACTTCATATACTTCGGTGCGTTGAAGGTGCCGAAGTTCCGTCGCAATTCGGTCAAGTGAACTTCCCATTACGGCAATAGTCGAAAAATAGAGTGCATGTCGATCCCGCGGCACCACTTGGGTCGAAATTGTCTCAGGTTGGAGCCCGAGCTTTGCGCAGATATGTGCCTCTATGGCGGGCTCAACATTGGCATAAGTGCCAACCGCACCCGAGATCTTGCCAACTGCGATCTCATCTCGCGCTGCCCGCATGCGGTCCCTTCCACGTGCTATTTCTGCAAACCAGTGGGCGACTTTGAGGCCAAAGGTTATAGGCTCAGCATGAACACCGTGGCTGCGGCCTATCATTAGTGTGCCCCGGTTCTCTAGTGCCCTCCGTTTGAGTATTGCTAGCAGGGCATCGACCCCGGAAAGGAGCACGTCGGTAGCTTGGCAGAGTTGGACGGCAAATCCTGTGTCGATTACGTCAGAGGAAGTTAAGCCTAAATGCAGGAACCGGCCATTCTCTCCGGCTCCCTCTGCGACAGAGGAAACAAATGCTACGACATCATGTTTGACCTCGGCCTCGATCTCTTTCATCCTGGAGAGGTTAACCTTCGCGTTGGTTCGCAGGTCTGCCGCCGCGTCGGAGGGAATTTCACCACAGAGCGCCATTGCCTCACACGCTAGTAACTCGACCTCTAACCAGCGCGAAAGCTTGTTTTCGTCGGACCAGATTTTCCGCATCACTGGTCGGGCATAACGATCAATCATTACGGCAGTGCTATCAGAACTTGAATTAATGCCAAAGAGGGGCCTTGCCGAACCAGGCCCTAATGATGTTAGTGATTGGGAAGCATTGGAATCCTCGTGGTGTGTTAGGGTGTTGCAATCCTATGCTACTCTAGGTAGTTCATTAGCCTCATCAAATTTGGAGTATGCGAACTAGGGCGGCGTACCCAAGTGGCTAAGGGAGGGGTCTGCAAAACCCCCATTCACCGGTTCGAATCCGGTCGCCGCCTCTAACCACTATTGGCTGTTCGATCGGCGTGACCTTGCGAGGCATATTCCCCTGTTTGAGTTGACAATGAAATCGACGAGCTTTTTCACCTCTAGCGTCGGGCCTTCTGAGACTAAGCGTCTGAGTTTCGCTCCCATAATGCCGGGACTTCTGAACAATTCCTTATAGGCACGCTTTAACGCAGAGACCCCCTCGGTAGTGATGCCCGCCCGTCTCATTCCTACTAAGTTCAGCCCTCTTACAGTATGGGTTCCGTCAATGATGCAATATGGTGGCACGTCTTTGCTCGTTCGTGACAGTCCCCTCATGAAAGATAGTGTGCCAACCTTTACAAATTGGTGGACGACACAGTTCCCGGAGATGAAGGCCCTATCTTCCACTTCGACGTGGCCGGCGAGCAAAGCACCTCCTGCGAGGATAACCTCGTTTCCTAGTTTGCAATTGTGAGCAACGTGCGCGTTCTGCATTATGTAATTTTGGTCACCAATGACTGTAGTGCTATTGGCGACCGAGCCCCTGTGAATTTGCGCATGTTCTCGTATGACATTGCGATCCCCGATTTTTAAAAATGTTTCCGCCGCTGTGAAAGAAAAGTCCTGCGGAACGTGACCGATAATTGCCCCCATATGGATCTCGTTCTCCTCACCGATCTGAGTAGAACCTGTCAGTACTGCGTGCGAATAGATCCGGGTGCCGCGTCCGACCTCTACAGGGCCGTCAATTACAACGTACGGGCCTATTTCGACATCTTCATGGACACGAGCGGCAGGAGAAATAACGGCGGTGTCATGTATTGTCATTGGGGGTACAAATCAAGCGATGCTTCCCCGCTGAGGCGTAGTTTTCGCCACTTGCGTCGCGTTTCTGATATTCACAAAATTGCTGTCGCTAGAGAACAGGCTTTCTCGCACTCGGTGCTGCATGTAATAAACATCGCTTTGAAACATCTATGCCGGGCAACATATCGGTCAGATAAACGAAGCTTTGGTGAGGGAAAGCGGGCGACCGGACTTGAACCGGCGACGTCCAGCTTGGGAAGCTGGCATTCTACCACTGAATTACGCCCGCTCGTGCCTGGTGTTTGTAGTTGCCCATATGTGCCCTACGGGGTGGGGATGTGCGCTTCTTCGCTCTTACCGGCAAGAAAAGCCCCCGGCCTCGTCCTACTCTCCCACAGCATTCACTGCAGTACCATCGGCGCTGGAGGGCTTAACGGCCGTGTTCGGGATGGGAACGGGTGTGGCCCCTCCGCCATTGAGACCGGGGAAAATTTTCTAGGTACGAAGCCTACCCAGCATAAAATGAATTGTCAAGCCTATAGAATGCCTTGCTTGACGATCCCCTGGCTGGGTCCTAGTATTGACCTGACCAAATGAAAGATCAGATAACACAGATATTTCGGGAAAGTATAGAAGCGAAGCGGGATTTTCTGGAGAAAAATTGCAGCGGCTTGGTCGCCGCCGTTCAGGTAATTATTGAGGCGTTCCGCACCGGGGGCAAGGTTTTATTATTTGGTAATGGCGGGAGCGCGGCGGATGCTCAACATTTGGCTGCTGAGTTCGTCAATAGGTACAAGTTGGACAGGCCCGCGCTCCCGGCCATTGCCCTTACAACAGACTCGTCTACCATTACATCCATAGCAAATGATGTTAATTTTGACGAAGTATTTGTAAAGCAAATACGGGCTCTTGGAAAAACGGGTGATATAGCGATTGCAATATCCACGAGTGGTAACTCTGTGAATGTTCTCAGAGCGGTAGAGTGTTCTCGACAGATGGGTTTGAGGACTATCGGCCTTACAGGCGGCGATGGTGGTGAATTGGGGTCATTGGTGGACCACTCGCTTTGCGTGTCCGCGACAAATAATACGGGTCGAATTCAAGAGGCGCACATTTTGATAGGGCATGCGATGTGCGAAATGGTAGAGGAGACGTTATACGGTTGTGCTCGAGAATGAGCAGGCCTTCCTTTGGCCTGTTTCTGCCTTTTAATTAGAGCTTCAGTTTCACGTAGAAAATATAGTGATAGAGGGTTAGTACAGAGCCAGTATGAAATTTCCACCCATCGACCCGCGCCGTGCCGTTACCTATCCACTCGAGCAACGCAAGAGCAAAGTAAATACGGAAGGCCTCGGGAAAGTTTGGAAGACGGGCGAGACTTTTGGGTCGTTTCTACGATCGTTGCCCGCGATTCTTGCCGGGTCCGAAATACGCGAAGTGGCGACGCTTATTGCGGAGGCTTACCGGACGGGATGTCCCGTTGTCCTTGGCATGGGAGCGCATCCGCTTAAAGTCGGCCTCTCGCCAATTATTGTAGACCTTTTAGAGCGCGGGGTGATCTCAGCAATCGCTTTAAACGGTGCCGGTATTGTTCATGATTTTGAACTTGCATTCCAGGGTGCCACGTCAGAGGAGGTTGGTACGAGTTTGGTTGACGGTAGTTTTGGTATGGCGACTGAGACTGGAGAATCTCTTAACGAGGCAATAAAACGTGGCGTTTCACGGGGTGACGTAGGCATCGGTCAATCTGTGGGCGAGTATATCATTGAAAAGCGGTTGCCACATGCTCAGCTGAGCGTCCTTGCAACGTGTGCCAGGCTCCATGTCCCCGCGACGGTTCACGTAGCTATTGGTACAGACATTGTACATATGCATCCAACCGCGGACGGAGGCGCAATCGGCACGGGCAGTCTTCGCGATTTCCACCTGCTCACCTCGGTAGTGGCTCGCCTGGAAGGCGGCGTTTTTATGAACCTTGGATCTGCCGTAATTATACCCGAAGTATTTTTGAAAGCGCTGTCGCTGGCGAGAAATTTGGGTCACGACGTCACATCGCTGACTACGGTTGATATGGATTTTATTCGGCACTACCGGCCAACTGTTAACGTCGTACAGCGGCCAACACTTGAGGGTGGCAGAGGTTTCCAAATCACGGGGCATCATGAAATCATGTTCCCGCTGATATGTGCCGCGGTCTTGGAGCAAATTGAGAATGAGTCTGGTGGGTAGGCCATATGCAGCGGGTGTGTCGGGACGTTGAATTCTGGAGAGCCGCTATGGAGGCACGCCTTGGCGGGTGGGCGAAAGGCTCCTTTGCTTTTTTGGAGTTTTAAAGCGCAATGAAGTTCATGCTGTTTCTGCTGCCCTCTATTCCCGGAACGATGGAGGAACGAAAGAAACTTCGGCCGATTGCCAATCACACGGCGCGGTGGCAAGAGTTGTTCGAAGAGGTGTCCGAGCTTGCGCAACTGGCTGAAGAGCTCGGCTTTGACGCCGTCGGGTTCCCTGAACACCATTTGCATAGCGAGGGCTTTGAAATGGGGGCTCCACCAGAATTTCTGCTGTACACCGCTATGCAAACTAGAAAGATTCATGTGGGTCCCATAGGGTATGTCTTACCAGGTTGGGACCCTTTGCGGCTTGCAACCAGCACGTCATGGCTCGACCAGCTTACCCGGGGCCGTACCTTTGTTGGTCTGGCCCGTGGTTACCAGCCTCGTTGGCTCAACCAAATGGCCCAGAAAATTCATATCTCGGCCACGACTAGTGATCAGTCTAGCCTTGACGCTACTAATCGCCGTGCCTTCGAAGAGGTCTACCATGTGCTTAAACTTGCCTGGTCAGAAGAGCCCTTCCGATTCAAGGGAGAGTTCTATCAGTACCCGTATCCGTTCGAGGAAGGGACGCCCTGGCCACCCGCGCCGTGGACTGCAAAGTTCGGTGCGCCTGGGGAAATAGATAAAAACGGCCATATTCAGCGAGTAGCTGTCGTTCCGAAACCTTACCAGAAGCCGCACCCGCCACTTTTCCAAGCTTTCTCGGTGAGCGAGTCTACAATTCGTTGGTGCGCCAGAGAAGGGATCACTCCCATGATTCTACTCTCCCGTTACGAACAGGTTCGGCGGCTTGGGCAAATATACGCGGAAGAGGCGGGCCGCTCGGGAAAATGGCTGCCAGTGGGATCGAATATCGGAGTTGTTAGGCAAGTCTACTTTTCTGATAGCATCCGGGATGCTGCTCTCTTGGCGGAGACTGGTATGATCGGTGTGGGGTACAAGGAATTTTGGGGCCACTTCGGATTTTGGGAGGCCTTTCGTTTCCCGGAAGATGAAATTGACTATCCCAGTGGTATAGTGCCATTACCGAGAAGTGAATGGACTTTCGAGAGGATGGTGCGGTCCAATTACTTATATGCGGGTTCGGTAGATAACGTGATAGAAGGTATTGACGCTCTTGTCGAAGCGGCCAACCCGGAATGGTTCGCCTGGCTGTTTGACCAAGGCCTCTTACCTCGTGCAGAATTAAGAAAGCAGCTGCAATTGTTTGGGTAGAAAGTGTTACCTAAGTACAAATAATTTGTATTGCCACTGCGATAGGGCCCCTAGTGTTTCTGTAGTGAGACATCCAGGATAATTTTGTTGTACACGGCGAGAGGAACGACGTTAGTATGGCTCTATTTGACTACCAAGCAACGACGACAACTGGAAAGATGGTAGAAGGTGTGCGTGAAGCCGGCGAAGAGCGCGCAGTGGTGACATGGTTGCATGATCAAGGTTATCTGCCTATCAACGTTGAAGTTCGGGACGGAAGGAACAAATCTTCTCTTGGCAAGTGGTCTGGCCATAGTTATATATTGTGGCGGAAACGAGTCACTCAACGTGACCTCCTTCTTTTGACTCGCGAGTTGTCAACTTTGGTATCCGCGGGTCTGCCGCTCGACCGTGCGCTTACAGTGTTGCACGGCCTCGTCACAAAATCCGAGCTGACCACGGTGGTAGGCGAAATTCTGAAAAGTGTTGAACAAGGCAGTTCATTGGCTGATAGTTTAGCTGCCTATCCAAACATTTTTCCGACCTTGTACGTTAATATGGTACGGGCGGGAGAGCTCGGAGGATTCCTAGATACAGTCCTTATGCGGCTGGGAGATCATCTTGAGCGAACGCACCAAGTTCAGGAGGAAATCAAATCCGCAATGGCTTATCCTACCGTGCTGGTCGCTTTTGGTGTAGGCGCCGTATTGTTTATGTTCATGTTTATACTACCGCGTTTCGCGGGCTTATTCTCGGAAAATGCAGCCACATTGCCAGCATCAACGCGGTACTTGTTACTTATGAGTGAGGCGTTGCGTTCTTACTGGTGGGTCCTCTTGCTAGCCTGTGCGACGTTCTTCGCTAGTTGGCGCCGGTATGTGAGGACGGAACAGGGCCGTCTGAAGTGGGATCGACTTTGCCTACGGTTAGCGATTGTAGGTCCGTTGCTGCGCAAGCGGGAGGTAGGGCGTTTTGCACGAACATTAAGCACTTTACTGAGTAGCGGCGTACCGCTTCTCGAGGCATTAGAGGTTGTTCAGACAGTCGTTCAAAACTCTATAATCGCACAAGGTGTAAGTGCCGTGCGTGCTGGTGTCCGTGAGGGAGAGGGTATGGCGGCCCCTCTTGGCCGAACAGGCGTGTTTCCTACGTTGGCTCTCCAAATGATAGCCGTGGGTGAAGAGACGGGACGCTTGGAAGAAATGCTCGCCAAGGTTGCAGAATATTTCGATAGAGAAACAGAGCAGCAATTGAAGCGAATGACCTCACTAATAGAGCCAATTCTTTTGTTGACTATGGGCCTGGTACTCGGCTTTGTTGTTATTTCGATGTTGGTCGGAATCTTCAGTATGAACGAAATTGCATTCTAGCGAACGGAAGGAAGCTGCAAATGATACGGCACAGACCTCTTTCGACCGCTGCCGGGTTCACTTTAATTGAACTTTTGGTGGTGATGGTGATCATGGGCTTGTTGGTTGCACTGATTGCACCCAACGTGATGAATCAGGCTGACAAGGCCCGGCCAAAGACCGCTCGGGTCCAAATCGAAAACTTTGCTACGGCACTTGAGATGTTTAAGCTCGATATAGGGCGATATCCCACGGAAGAGGAGGGCTTGGCCATATTGCAAGAAGACGGCTCCGAGACTGCTCGTTGGGCCGGCCCTTATATAAAAAAAGTACCCAAAGACCCTTGGGACGCGTCTTACGTGTATCGGCTTATAGGGCGCGAATTTGAGATTGTGTCGTATGGCGCCGACGGTCTAGAAGGTGGCGACGGTGTTGACGCTGACATCCTGAGCTCCGAGTGAGGGTTTCGTGAATGGACCCGACAACAATTATCCAGCGACTCACCAAAATTGATTACCTTGATGGCCTTGGGGTTGCAGTGGGTTCGCACGGTATCGGGCTTGCCTACATGACCAAACGGTTACTGCAAGTGAATCTAAAGGCGAGCAGAACCGCGCCGTTTACCGGCTCGCGGGTTGATCGAGCTGGGACGATGACAAGTGCCGCGCGAGACTTTATCGAAGAGTTGGGTACGGTGCCCGATCAGGTGGTGCTTTGCCTTCCACGTGAAGAGGCAAGCGTCAGCCGCTTGGTGGTACCAGGAACCGCTCGGGAATCTCTGGCGCAAGTGATTAAGTATGAAGTAGAGCGGCTCCTGCCCTTTCCCGCGGACGGAATATACTATGATTATCTTACGACAAAATTGGGCGGGGCAGACGATCGATTGAGCGTCGTGGTTTACTGTTTTCCTCGGCAGGTCGTTGACCCATTAGTGGAAGCACTGACGAAGGTGGGATTCCCCCCCCAGGTCGTGACTATGAGCAGTGCGGCGCAGAGTGCAACGTTGCTAGCGTGTTCCCCTCCGGAGACCCAACGTCAGCTACTCGCCGTGGCCGATGCGGAAACACTAGAGCTCACCTTTTTGAGCGGAGATCGGCTAGTCGCTAGCCAGACGTTGGATATGGCGAGGGCCCGAGACGCGGAGAACTGGGAGAATTTGCTAGCCCGAACGTTCGCGCGCAATTTTCCTGGTGCTGCGTCTGATTCCATTTCATTGTTTGCATGGGACCAGGGTAGAAACCTGCCCGTGACGACCGTGCCGGGCCACGACTTACGGGACCTAATTACCAGGCGGTTCCCCGACGCCAATATAGAAGGAGAATCCTCAGAGACATGCTCTGCTTTAGGGGCTGCCTTCCAGGCAGTTGGTGAGGGAGCCGAGGTCAACGTGCTCCCGATGGAGAATCGTGCCAGACGCGAGAAGCTGGTGTCTCCCCTGACTCTCAGTCTTGTCGGGTGTCTTTTAATCCTTGCTCTGGTTTTGGCAGTGGGGGTAGTCGTAAAGGGACGATTGGCGGTGAATGACCTCGCAAACAAAATTGATGCGCTTGCACCTACTGTTCGCCAGGTTCACAATGAAGAAGAGGTAGCGGCCCGGGCAAATAAGCAACTAGAAACGATCAGCGAGGCGACTAAGGTACGGATGACCCCACTTTTAGGTAACTTATCTGAATTGGTACCAACGAACGTATACCTGACATTATTTCGATTCCGAAACGGCGAGGTAGAAGTCAGCGGCCTCGCTAAAACGGGATCAGCTTCGGATCTTGTCGCGACCTTAGAAGGATCCGAGTGCTTCGAGAACGTCTCGCCGAAGGCGCCATTCACTAAAAACGAATTTGGCGAGTCCTTCCGGTTGGGAGCGAGGGTGAACCCATGCAGTTAGAGGAGGCGAGGGCGAGGTGGAGAGGACTGTCAACTCGAGAACGCAGTCTAACTGGCGTTGCGGTGGTTCTAATTGGTCTTGCCCTTCTTAATTTTGGAATAGTTTCGCCCTACTTGAAATATGTAGAAGAGCTACACGCCCGCGTCGGCACTGATGCAGTACGTTTGGCAAAAATGAAGCGTCAGGCCGACCGTAAGGAAGAAGTTGGAGGGGTTGCGGCCGCTTTGAAGACACGTCATGCCGCAGCGGAAAAACAACTGATACCGGGGGCTACGCCGGCCCTTGCCGCATCTCGGCTACAGGAGCGCATGCAGAATCTCGCGTCTCAGAGCGGGCTCCAAGTAATTACCACTCAAGTCATGCGTGAAGAGACGGTAGGGCCGTTTCGTAAAGCCTCGGTTCAAATGACCTTTCGGAGTGATACTCTTGCCATGGCGGATTTTGTGTCTAGCGTAGAGTATGGAGAATGGTTGCTCTCGGTCTCACGGCTAGAAGTTCGGGCTACGAGGTCTGGCCCCGGAGCCAGTATCAACCGGGCAGGTACAATTCGGCCACCGCTCACCGTAACGTTCGAGGTGGAAGGGTTTATGCAGAATCAGGAAATCGCTACTGAGCAGTGAGCGAACAATATGAAGATTCGTCGCTTCCTACATATAATTCTAGCGTCTGCGGTACTTTTTCTGGCGTGGCAAATTTTCCAAACTTGGCGACAGGATGTCCCGGCGCCTTCGGCGGGCCACTCGAATGAGAAGGTCAGAGTTGCAGCGACGGTCACGTTACCTGGGCGGTCACTACGGACCGGCAAGGAGATCGCCAACAATATCTCAGCACAGGACCTGTTTGCGCCCAGTAGGAGGAGTCAGCCGCAGGACAGCCAGGGGGCCCAAAAAGAGGTTATTCCCCCGCCGACTCACCTTACACTTGTGGGTGTAATGCTAGTGCCGGGCCGGGAAGTCGCGTTCTTATCCGATTCTTCGAATGACAACAAAGTGACACGTGTACGTAAGGGGGAATTAATTGAGCAGTACCGGCTAGCGAGGGTAAACCGCTCGGCTGTGACATTGGCACTCGGCGAGGGCGGAAAGGAAGTAGACCTACCTTTAAAATTACTTGACAGCCAGAGTGCGAGAAAAGTTCCTCGGCTGGTTTCGGCGCCGACTTCCCAGCAAGTCGTAGCGCCCAAAACGGAGATGTCTCCGGAAGTGCGACAAGACATAGAAAAAATGCAAAGTCGTTTGCGAGATTTGCGCCGACAGGCGGTGCGAGCCCAGAAAAAGGGCCCCACCTTGCCATAAGGGCGCGAGACAGGAAGTTGTGAAGACATGAGGATGAATGAGGTGAGGAAGCTATTGTCCGTTATTGGGTGGGTGCTTCTACTGTGGATAGCGGTGTTATTTAGTGCGCTGCCTGGATGGTCAGAGGAAAATGAAGGGTCGGACATTCCGGAGGACGTAGTCGACTGTATCCCAGTAGCGGATTCCGAACTTATAGAATTCAATTTTGAGGGTGCGGATATCCGAGAAGTTATCCAGGGGTTAGCTGCGGGGCTCTGCATTCATTACTCAGTTGACCCCAGAGTTCAGGGCACCGTAACGATTCGCACCGCCAATAAAGTTCGTGGAAGAGAATTATTCCCATTGTTTCACCAGATACTGCGTACCAATGGCGTTGGTGCAGTGCAGGTAGGCGAGGTGTATCACATCGCTCCGGTCGCTGAAGCCAAAACACGTGTGCCCCTATTGGTGCGACGGAAAGATAGACGAGAAGCTCGGGCTCAGGATGAGTTCGTGATGGAACTGGTCCGTGTCGATCATATCTCCGCAAACGAACTAGCCGAAATTCTCGAGCCCTTTGTTTCTCCTGGGGGCGACGTTTCTACAATCGCACGCGGTAATATGGTGATATTGACCGATCTTGCGTCGAACGTACGGCGCCTGCGACAACTTGTCGCTGCCTTCGATACCAACACTTTTCAAGAGCTACACGCCAGGGTGTATAGAACGGAGCATGCCAATATAGAGGATATAGGCGAAGAACTGATCAATGTGCTTCAGCCTTATGGTGTGTCGGCGACGGATGCAGCAGAACGCGGTGTCTATATCGTGCCTCTGGCGAGATTGGATAAGCTTGTTGTTATCGCCTTCAATGACGAGATCTTCAGTGAAGTAGACAAATGGTTGAAGATTCTTGACGTGCCACCGGAGAAGGGCGGAGGCCGAACAGTGCATGTGTTCGCGGTGGAAAACGCGAAGGCTGAAGAACTAGCCGAGATATTAGGAGACCTTTACGGTGGGGGTGGTAGGCGTAGGCGCCGGTCCGGTTTGGGGAGCCGCCGCGGGCGAAGTGGCAGCGGGTCAACGTCTACGGGAGACAGCAATGATTCGAGTACGGATTCCGGCAGTTTCGGCGGATCTGGTTCAGGAGGCGGGAGGTATAGGTCGCGAGGCGGGAGCACATCCCGGTCAGGAGGAACGGCGAGTGTCGTTATCGAGCCGCGGGAGGGAGAAAAGTCAGTTTTTAGAGAAACGATCAAAATAGTTGCCGACCAGGGCACGAACTCGCTCGTGGTTCTGGCTACGCAAAGGGATTATGGAAAGATTCGAAAAGTTCTGCTTGAGCTCGACGTTGTTCCCCGGCAAGTACTCATAGAGGCCGTCATAGCAGAAGTGAGTCTCAATGATGACCTCCAGTTCGGGATCGAGTACGCGTTTGGGCCCAAGGGGATCCAGAATGTGTTTGGATCGACGTCAGAATCAGAGTCAGGAGCATCCGGGATCGCAGCCTCTGAAGATGGAGCCCTTGCCATAGCGAATAGCTCAATCCTTCGATCTGGGGCCAATCGGGCAGTCAACATAGGCAGCGGCGGGCTGTTTTCTTTCATTACGGATACGGACAAGTTTGTTGCGCTCATTAACGCGGTTAAAGCGAAATCGAACGTCAAAATTCTGGCGACCCCGCATGTGATAGCGGCTAACAATCGAGAAGCCCATATACAGATCGGAGAGGAAGTCCCGATCTTAACTTCTACGCAACAGAGTACGCTAGCGACTGCAAACATCGTTTCCAGTATCCAATACAAAGACACAGGTACGATATTGACCATTTTGCCGCAGGTGAATTCCGCAGGCCTGGTAAATATGGAAATCGAGCAGGAAGTGAGCAATGTGGGGCTGACGTCTTTTGGCGACACCAGTTCGCCAAGTTTTACCTCACGTAAAACCAATACAACAGTCATTGTTCGTGATCGAGAATCCGTGCTTATCGGCGGAATCATCGACGAACGTGTTGAGCGGCAGCGGAACGGCGTGCCGTATTTGATGGACGTCCCCGTCTTGGGCCGTATATTCCGTGTGGAAAAAGATAGACGAGAGCGGACGGAGCTAATAGTTTTGATCACTCCCTACGTCATACGTAATAGAGGAGAAGCCGAGGCAGTAACCCGAGAATTTACGAGCCGCATTAGCAAAATAGAAGAGATGATCAACCGGAGCCGCCGCGGGGCCGCCCTGCCTTCCTCAGGTACTGTAAACGTGCCGAAATAACCGAACCCGACACGAGCGAAAAGAAATTGGGGTAGACATATGAGCGCGGTACCAATGTGGCTCCGTAAGGGGAGCATTTTCCTTCTATTGGGCTTCTGTATTGCCGCATCCTACGGCGGCGTCGTGGGTCATGGCTTTGTCTTTGATGACTTTCCGTTGCTGGTTAGAGACCCTTCGGTTCCTGCCGTCGCGAACGACCCATCCATTATGTTTGAACCCGGTGTGCTGGGGTACCGGCCGGTCCGGACCCTTTCGTACGCGATCGATTTTGCGGTTGCACGAGCGCTTGGGTTTCCCATAGGCCCGCAAGTATTTCATCTCAGTAACCTCATTTACCACTGGTTGACCGCGTGTGCTGTTTGCCTATTGGCATTTCGCTTGTCTAATACATACCCTACTCAAGGAAAGTCACCGAGCGAAATGGGCAGCATCGACGGGGGAGTGGCACGGTGGCTCCCTGCTGTATTGATTAGCGTTTTATGGGCGGTGCATCCCGTGCATACCGAGAGTGTTACGTACATTTCCGGTAGACGAGACATCCTTACTACGTTGTTCTTTCTCTGGGCCTTTCTTTCTTTTCTCCGCTGGCGGGAGGTAAGCGACCGGCTTCGACGGTGCGTCAATATTTGCGGAGTATGGATATTTTACGGCCTCGGGGTTGCCAGCAAAGAAATGGCTATAACGCTCCCCCTGGTCATGCTCGTGTACGACTTCTTTCAAGAGGCCGTCGCGCTCAATGAGAAGGCGTCCTCAAATATCCGTTATATTGGCTTTTTGTTTCGGACGCTTGTGGGGACAGTTTGGAAACATAAATTCTTGTATATTCCCTTGGCGGTAGCCGGATTATACGCAGCATGGCAAATCATATTTGTCACACTCCCGACCTGGGCGATTCCTTGGCATGGTGGCAGCGTGACAAATAATTTCCTGACTACAGGGAGAATTTGGGTCTACTATATTTATCTCCTGTGTGCGCCGGTGATGTTGCTTGCCGACTATACTGGCTACTTTTCCGTCTCGTCGTCCATACTAGAGCCTCAGGCTTGGGCCTCTATAATTTTGTTGACGGCGCTCGCTCTTGGGATGCTGTTCGCCGTGCGTTTCGCGTGGCTTCTCGCTTTTGGCATTGCCTGGTTCGGAGTCACCCTCCTCCCTGTCTCTCATTTGATACCGTATCCGGAAATGGTGGCTGAGCATTATCTATACTTGCCGTCTATTGGGTTTATGCTCTTTTTTGGAACGGGATTATCTAACCTAATTAGTGATCGATCGGCGCAGCATCCTTGGAGGGCCGTTATGGCCACGTCCCTTCCTGTGCTTGTCTTAGGGGGGGGATGTGTCAAAACCTTGTGGGGGGCTGGTCCTTT
>CAYWPF010000005.1:0-20384 GCA_964460065.1 uncultured Enterobacteriaceae bacterium | reverse complement strand
TAGGTCTTTGCAAGAGAACTATCATTATGACTTGCGATAAGCAAGTAGTACGGAGGGGTAGGGCTCCTAAGGATCCGCGGGCGGATTTACGCAGAAAACTACGGTTTCGGCCGTGATACCCGCAGAGGCTAAAACCGTTTTGCAAATTGTTCTGTAAGTTGCGTAGTACGTATTATCCGGAAGTGCTCGCTTGCTGTCGGGAGGATCCTAAGATAGAACCCGGAGGACCGGTAAGTATTCTGAGAACGCGAACCAGGTGGGTCAGATGTTAGTCCAAATTAATCACGCAATACCGACGTCGGACGGCGGCGTTTGCTATCAGTATGATAATAGCGTCAAGCGTCTTCCCGAGGGCGTAACGCGACGCCGTAACGGTGAATCAAGACCATTTAGCGTCGAGGTGGAGGATGGGCGCGGGATGCCTTTGGGGTCTCTTACGAGAAATGGTTATACCTTTGTGGAGAATTTCCCAACGACAATAGACCTGCAAGAGCATGGGTTGGATTCCCACAGAATTGCCGAATCGTATTACCCTGAAATAAGCGGCCTCGTCTCCGATGCTCTGGGTGGACGGCCTACCGTCAAGAAAGTGATTGTTTTTGACCATACTATACGATCGAGAGTGCGGAAGTCGCGCCGCGAGAAAGAGACAAATGGTGAGAACATTGGCGGCTACGCAATGGGCGCACATAACGACAATACGAGCAGGTCGGCGAAGAATCGCGTACGCTCTTTGAGCAAAGGTAAAGAAACGGGAGGGAGTTTGACACTAGCGCGGCCTCCAGTGACTGAAGAGGACGCGGAACGAATCGTCTCTGGACGTTTTGGGATATTTAATGTGTGGCGGCATTTCAGAACGGATTACCCCGTTTTGGATTATCCGCTCGCCGTTTTGGACGCGCAATCTATACAGCCTCAGGACTGTGTCAGGTGTCAGTACATTTATCCCGACCGCGTTGGCGAGGTCGTGAGTATGCTAAGGAGTACTAGGCACCGATGGATCTATTACCCTCACATGTGCCATCACGAGGCCTTAGTTTTTAAAGTCTTTGATTCGGCCGCAGAGCTAGGCGCGGCTACGCCTGAAGAATGCCCGCCTCATACCGCACACAGTTCTTTCCGTATCCCTGAGTCGTTAGCGTCCACTCCCGCGCGGGAATCTATTGAATGTCGAGTCCTTGTCGAATTTGGCGATACAATGTAAATGTCCCGGCGTGCGTCTCCCGATTAGATTCTTCGTATCGAGGGATTCGTGGTTTCGCCCGCTGGGCCGACGGTCTGCGCTTATTTTTAGATCTCGAAAGACCTTTTTAATTCTAAAAATATACGATCATTTCTGCCGGTGAAATACCCGTTGCGATGCGCACGCGCGGGTGCACCGAACTGTCCGAATAGCCCGGATCGTGAGCCTAAAAAGATGTCCATTCCGAGTCGGACACTGAGATAATCGTCGATTTGATAATCGACTTGTGGCCGCAGAAGGAAATCTCCAAAATTTATGCCGTATAACGCCGTAAATTGTGGAAAAATTGTTTCATTCAAAAAGTCAGCGCGTAAAAATACGGACACAATGTTGTTCACCGCATCTTCTTCGATGTCTCCTGGTTTATTCAATATAACGTTCTGGAAAAATTGAAAATTTGCGGAGAGTTGGTCGTGGACGGTCCAGTCAAGCCCGATGACGTATGAGAGGTACTCTCGCTGCGTAATCCCGTCGCGGTTAGTTGGGTCGTTCGATACAAAATGCTGTCCCAGATTGATTCCACCCTCTCCACGGATTACGAACACGTTGAAAGCGTAGTTCCACGTGCCGCCGATGAGGTGACTGCGTTTGTGTCTTGGCTCAATGCGCAAATCGTTCATTCCTAGGGACCGCCGAAACGGAACGGGAAAATCGGTCCACGAATAAAAATAGTTCAGAGACACGTCCATATTCCGTAGAAAACGTGTCAGGCGAAACCCAAATTCGGAATCACGCACGTTGCCGTCTCGGGGTTTCTTAGGGCTGACAATTCTTGCGGGAACGGCTGAAGTGGCCGAAGCAGTAGACGGTAATGCGCTGTTGCGAAATTGCCATTCACTCCCATGGTCGGCGAGTCTATTTTCCTCGAAATCCAGAAACCATACCGCTTCTAAGACCCAGTCGCGAAAAGTATAATCTATGCGTGTCCCCCACAATGGTATCCGTGCATCAATGAAATCGTCGAGGATAAATTCCTGAAAATCCTGAGGATTGATGACGTCCAGGATTCGCAGGCCGAGTGATTCACCCCAGACCACCTGCTGACGGCCAAAGCGAAAATCGAAATCGCCATAAACCACTTCGAGATAGAGTTCTCGTAATTCTGCTTGGAAAAAATCGCTAGCCTCGGCACGGTCTATCGGTCCCGCGTTGAAATCGTGGGTGTTCGTTTCTAGGTGTCCGGTGGGATCGAGCAAAATCCGTCCAATTACTGTTAGTTGAGCCCAATCTGTCAACGTAATGTCAACATCCGTTTGTAACCAATTCTGAACTTTAGAGAATTGCCGGGGCGAATGTATCCGAAAGGCGCTTTCGTTTTTGAGAAATGCGGTACCTTCGATTCGTGCTCTCCAGGACTCCAGCCAGCTGGCTGGAGTCTTCCTGTTATCTGATGCAGTCGCTGCGGTATTCTTCGGACTGAAGAGAGACTGTGTCTGTGGAACGGTATTGGCAGCCGTTACTGAGGTTTCTCCTTCACCGCCGGTGCCGGGGGTACCACGCGGAGACAATTGTTCCGGGGAATCCATTCCGGCAAGAAGAGAGGGTGGCAGAGAGCCGTAAAGCACGATAGTTCTCGGCGTTTCCCGCTCCCCTAACGCAAACGTAGCTGTCACGAGTCGATCGTGTTGCTTAATGTTATATTCGGGTATCTCGTCTCCCTCGACGTCTAGTACAAAGCGCAAGCGTGAACTGTCTCGACCTGAACGTATCGTAGGGAAGAGATCGTCACCTGTAGTATGTTCGACTGAGGGGCCTGGTTCCACGGGGCCTGCCAAATCTATGACGAGGCGCATCGGTTGCCGTAACACGAAAGAGTTTAGTGCCCCGGGCGACTCAGAAAGACCGAAAGTCAACGTCTTTTTATCTCCGGCGACTCGCAGAACGAGAGCTTCTAGTCGGAGTTTGGAACTGGCGAACCGGGGTGGTTCTTCCTCTTGCGTCGCGACTGCGTGCCGAATAGCGTTGCCGTTATCTAATTTGAGCCCGTCACCACGATATACTGTTACCGAAGCCGTGGGCCCGCGGTCGGTGCCGCTCTTTGACATCCCAATTTCTTTTGTCGGAAGGACGAGGGTGACAATGGAATCTTGTTGCTCCACGGTAAATCGGGGCACGACTTGATCATATAAGTCCAAAACGAACCGGAGTCGACCCGGGTGGGTGCCCTGTCGTATCTGTTTTATGACGTTGTCACCTAGCGGATAGGTCCTGGAAGGAGCGAACATATTTGAGGTGTGTATATCCACCACGAGCCGCGCAGGTTCGGACAAGGAAAAAGCGCTGAACGCTGAAGGCGCAGCGCCGAAACGCCAAATGACCCGCTTCTCTTCTTCGCTAGTGTCAACCCGAATTTCTTTGACAAACGGAACGACAGGTTTGGGGGCGATGGTTTCGCCGGCACTGGCTAAAGCCCATCCCGCACCGAGGCTCCAAAGCCCTACTGATATACAGATTCGAAAGAGCGTTAGGTGGAGAAGATGTTGCTGTGGGGTGTGGTTTGCGTAAACCACCTCCTTACGGCTTGCCTTTCCGGAGCGAGCGTTCCGTAAAGAGACTCTCCTTGAGGCCTTGATTAAATTTGACATCGCTATTCTCGATCCGTGTATGATGGCCGTTCAGCTGATTTTCGACTGTCATGGTTTTGGGATTCCAGATGCCGTCAATTTGCACCCAGTCCGTGAGCATGACCTTGAGCAAGCGTTTCTTCCGGTCGTAGAATTCCATTCGCGGAATGGTCCAGGTTTCTGCATTCACCCAGGCCACGCGCCGACTGTAGATATAGTTCTCTTTTTTGGCGATTGCTTGTACGACGTACATTTTGACACCGTCGTGTTCTTCAACGCGAAGAAGTGTAAAAGTGTCTTCATCGACCTCGCGGTCGCCCAGGTCGTCATAAATCAGGTCGCTCCCCATAAATGCATTTTCTTTGTCGCCGGATGCGATGCGCCGTACTTTACGAAGGGCCGGTAAGTAGATCCACTGGTCATCGTCTGCTTCATAATCCTCGTAGGACCAATTTAGGAATGTCGTGTCTTTTACATCCGGAGGTCGGTCGAAAACTATAAACGATTTGCTGGACAGGCCGTCTTTGTCGTCATAGTCTTTCCAGTACCGAAATGTTCGTCTTATCCGCGTTTTTCCGGATTTATTAGTGAGTGTCCATGTCGCCATGGAGATTTGATCGTCTCCGTCTTCCCGCTCGTCAACACTGACTGCGATCTCTCGTCCAGTAGGTTCGCCGGCGATTTCGACCGCATGGCAAGGCAAGGTGTTTGCGAAAAGTACACTAACTATGAGAGCAGCGAAGAGCATCATAACCTTATCTCCATATTTATGTCTAAGATCGAGTGTAGCAGATTCGGAATGGTTTTGGCAGTCGGGAATCGGGTGTCAGCTCGGTTTTTGGTATACAAAGCGTGGCCGAAAGCGGTTTAGGAGTGTCGGCAATACAGTCATTGAAACGACCAAACATGCGGCCATGTTTAATGACAGCATCGCACCAAGGAAAAAGTTAATCCGGAAATTTGAAGTAAGGAGTACCATAAAGCCGGCGATCACCACGATCGCATTAAAGAAGATGGCTTTGCCGGAGGTTGCCATCGTGACGGCCATGATCTGGGCCGGATCAGTCAGTCCGTCGCGAACCTTTACTTGGTACTTGTTGAGGAAGTGGATGGTATAATCAATCCCTATACCAATAACTATCGAGGCCGTGAGCGACTTCCCTATTTCCAGAGGAATATTAAGTAACCCGAGGAGGCCAAAGGCAAACACCATCACGAGGCTGATAGGAACAATATTTATCAGGCCCGCGACAAACGAACGGAACATCAATGAGGTGAGTAGGAAGACGGCTCCCAGCGAGGTGACTAAGCTCGTCAACTGACCTGAAACCGTCAATTCACTCAGCCGGTTTAAAACATAGCCGTTACCGGCGATACCGATCCGAAACCCACTTTTGGTTTCCCAGCCGGCGACCGTCGGGTCTATTCCGGCGAGCCACCGGCCGAATCGAACAGTTATGGGATCTGTATTTTGTGTATCCCCTGAGTGGCCAAACTCGCGCATCGCAAAATCACGCACCTTACCCACGACGCGCTCAACATCGCGTGTGCTATCCGACCGAAGATAAATTGCCACATTCGCGTGCTGATAATCGTAGTCCACGATTTCTTCGAAATCGTCCGAATCGCCGGAAAAGGAATAAAGCAGTAGGTACTGGGCGACCAGATCGCGAGACGTTGGCACAATTTCCATCTCGGGCCGATCTTCGTTCATGACTCGGTTCATACGTTTTACGTATTCGGCGACCGACAAGGACCCGCCGACGTTGGGATCTTGTTCAACGAGCGCTTGCAGCCGGTCCAGTTGTTCGAGCAGTATGGGATCTTTTAGCCGGTCTGGCGCGTGACCTTCGATTGCTACATAGACAGGCACCGTCCCCTGAAATTTCTCTCGCAGGACACTGTCGCCAACGCGTAGGGCATTCTGGGGGTCCAGCATTCCAACCATGGTAGAGTCAACAAAAAGGTGCTGTGCACCATACAAGGAAGTCGCCATGATCGCCGCGGCGGGCACCCAGACGGCGAGGGGCCGGCGGGCGACACCGCGGCCGATTCGCGCCAAAAGAGTCGCGGCCCAACCCGTCGCGGTAATATCAGCGCTCTGTTCAATTTGCCGGCGGAGTCCGCGGCTGACTTTCGTTGGCAGCAGACTGAGCACCGCCGGGAAGAAAGTGAGGGACAATACCATCGCCGCGAGGACGCCGACAGCGCTGAATACTCCCATCTGCCAAATGGGGACGATGGCGACCGTGAGAAACGACAAGAAGCCCGCCGCGGTAGTCAGTGAGGTCAGGATTACGGGCTTCCACATTTCAGTCATCGTTTCTAAGATAACTTCGGACGCCGAGGCATTAGGGTGCTGGAGAACTTCGTCGTAGTAGCGGCTCAAAATGTGAATGCCGTCTGCGACGCCGATGGCCATGAGTATTACGGGCATCATAGAGGTGATGAAAAAGATGGGGACACCAAGCACGGCCATCAATGCGAAGGTCCAAATAACGGAGCCAACGACAACGGTTAGGGGGAGGAGGATTCCTCGGAGGCTCCGGTACGTGCAATACAACGTAATGACGATCACGGCCAGGACGAGGGGCAGAAATTGCTCCATGTCACGGGCGCCTTCTTCTTCAAAGGTGACCTCTAGCGCACCCCGCCCCGCAATATGAAATTGTTCTGGCGTCCCGGTGGCCTTTTTTGCCTCGACCATATCTCGCATCGTGGTGTATATAGCCATCCGCCGGGCGGACCCTTCTGCGGTTCCGTCCGAGGGCTCCATCTTGGCCATTATGGCCAGCCCGGTCCCGTCTTGAGACACCACCCAGTTGACGAACATTTGGTTGGCGAATAATGCTTCTTTCAGATTTAACAGGGCGTCGCGCGTGCCAGGGACCGATTCCATAAAAGGATCGACGTTCATCCCGTCCACCGTGCCCGTGATGTTATCCATAGTTGCTACGCTGGCGACGTCCTCGTCCCGGACCGCCTTTATGCCAGGCAACAAGGCTATGCGTTCTGACAGTTCTTTTACGATGGCAAGTGTTCGAGGATTAAATACGCCGTTTTCGTCGGGATTATCGTTAAGAACCCCTAGCAAAATGAGATCGCTGATGCCGAATCGCTCCTCGACCGTCTCGTTGTAGGTGAAAATAGGGTCGCCATCCGGAAAAACGGCTTCTAGGTCGCCTTCGAAGCGCAGGCTCTGAAGAGCGAATATGGCGATGGCCGTAAGCCCAATAGTGAGTAGAATAACTACCCATCGTAACCGTATGACTATCTCAAAGAAGCGTTGCATAGAGGTCCTATACTTTTCGGGAGGCGGTTGCAGGTCTGGGGGGCATGAGTTTTGTTTTATGTTGTGTTGGATGAGTAAGTTGTAATTTGCAAGTGAACTAACTATCGGAATTGCTTTGGAGGAGCAAGCACTAGCGTTTAGCTGCTCGCCGGCAAGTGTCGTCGTTATTTAATAAGCCCTGGACTAGGCGGTCTGGAACATACAGGCGCTCCTCGGGGAAGGGTTCTTCCCGGGCACTTACGTTCCGTTTGGCCATTTCGGGTCCTTTAGCGGGTTCCCGTGCGCACGTCGTTCCAACGGAAGGAAGTAGGTTTAATCAAAATTGCCGGCCGGAATTCCAGAGGGCACGCACCGCAGCGACACGCTATATTCGACCATCTAACTCCTGAAGACCCGGCGGATAACCTATCGACTTGTTCAGGAGGGTAATCTTTTCCCGTATACGAATTTCGGTTTAAACGTATTCAATATGACGGGAAGTACTGTCATTGAAACTAATAGGCACGCAGCCATGTTTAGAGAGAGCATGGCCCCGAGGTAAAAGTTGGGGCGAAAGTTTGAGGTGAGGAATACGAGAAACCCCGCCGATACGACAAGGGCATTGAAGAAAATAGCCTTGCCGGACGTGGCCATGGTTGCCGCCGTAATTTCCTCCGGACGGGAAAGACCCGACCGCACTTTCACCCGGTACTTGTTGAGGAAATGGATGGTATAGTCGATGCCTATACCTATCACCATCGATGCTGTGAGGGATTTTCCTATCTCGAGCGGAACGCCTAACAGGCCAAGCAATCCGAAACTGAATACCATGACGAGGCCAATAGGAATAATGTTGACGATGCCGGCGATCCAAGAACGAAACATTAACGCGGTGAGACCAAAAACGGCCACAAGGGAGAAAACGAGGCTTGCTAACTGTCCGGATACGACTAATTCGCTGAAACGGGTGGTTATATAGCCATTTCCGGCGAAACCAATCCGGAATCCGCTGTCCGTTTCCCAACCGGTGATGGTAGGTTCAATGCCTGCTAACCAGCGCCCAAATGTGATGGGCAAAGTATCTTGTGAACGGGTGTCAGTTGCGACTGTTCCTTCAGGCTGGCCAAATTCGCGAATAGCGAAGTCTCGTACGAGCCCGACTACTCGTGAGATATCCTGAGTACTGTCCGAGCGTAAATATACGGCAAGGTTTGCGTGCTGATAATCATAATCGACGATCTCGTCGAAATCGTCCGGGTCGCCGGAGAAGGAATACAGTAAGAGATACTGCGCAACGAGATCTTGCGAGTCTGGGATAAATTCCATATCGGGTCTATCTTCGTTCATAACGCGATGCATGCGTTTGATATATTCAGATAATGACAGAGACCCGCCCACCATTGGATCGGTCTCTACATGAGCCTGAAGCGCATCTAGTTTAGTCAGTAAAGAAGGGTTCTTCAGTAAGTCAGGGCTGTGTCCTTCTATGGCGATGTATAGCGGTAACGTACCCTGGAAGGTTTCCCCTAAAATTTTGTCGGCGACCCGGACGGGGCTGTGTGGATCCGCCATTTTTATAAATGAGGTATCTACGAAAATACGCTGAGCACCGAACAAACAGACCGCGATAATCACAGTGGTGGAGGCTGCGACGGTGAGGGGTCTTCGGGCGACCTTCGCACCTAGACTGGATAGCATTCTAGCGACATAGCCCGTGCCGGATATACTGCCGCTGCTAGCGAGTTGGGCCTGTAACCCGCGACTGACCTTGACGGGTAAGAGACTTAAAAGGGCCGGGAAGAGGGTAATGGAGAATACCATCGCCGCTATTACGCCGACCGAGGTGAAAATGCCAAAGTAGCGAATAGGCAAAATGGTGGCCGTCAGGAAAGACAGAAAACCTGCCGCCGTCGTCAAAGAGGTGAAAACGACGGGTTGCCACATTTCTCCCATCGCTGTCAGGACAGCCTCATTCGGGGCAGCGTCGGGATGCTCTAAGACGTGTTCATAATATCGGCTGAGGATATGGATCCCATCCGCGACGCCCACGGCCATCAATACAACAGGCATCATCGTCGAAATCGAATACATTGGTATCCCGACGGCGGCCATAATGCCCATCGTCGAAATCACCGACACTACTACGACGAGGAGCGGCAACAGGACCCCCCGGATGCTGCGGTACGTCAGGAAAAGGGCTCCAAGTACGATAAGAATGATAAGCGGCATGAACATTTCCATGTCCTTCCGCATGCCCTCTTCAAAGGTCACCTCCATAGCACCCTGTCCGGCGATATGAAATTCCTCGGGCGCACCGGCGGCAATCTTGGCGTCGACCATTTCGCGTATCTTAGCGTAAATGGCCATGCGTCTTGCCGTGCCCTCTGCTGTGCCCTCGCCGGGCTCCATTTTGGCCATGATCAGCAACGCGGTACCGTCCCGAGAGACGATCCAATTAACGAACATAGAATTCTGAAAGAGCGCGCGTTTTAAAGATCGGAGCGAATCCTGCGAATGGGGGATCGTTTCCATAAACGGATCAACTGCCATGCCATCGGAAGTCCCCGTGATATTGTCGAGTGTTGCGACACTTGCCACGTCCTCATCTCGGATCGCTTTGATCCCTGGGAGGAGAGCTATTTCTTCGGAGAATTCCTTAATTGTTGCCAGGGTGCGCGGGTTAAAGACGCCGTCTTCTTCTGAGTTTCTGTTGAACACGCCAATAATTATGAGATCGCGAATGCCAAAACGTTCCTCGACGAGGTCATTGTAAGTCATGACCGGGTCATCACGCGGTATATAGGCGTCTGCGTCTGCTTCAAAACGGAGGGATTGGACCTGTATCCAGGCGAGCGTGGTACATGCGAGTACCAGTGCAATGACAAGAAAGCGAAGCCGGATGACCCAGTAAAAGAAAGACTCCATATGTGTGTAAGCTCCGAGGGCCTGGATCCGACGACTTCTGTGAACCGCGACCCGTATTAGCAATTCGGCCCACATGGGTTATCTGTTTTTAAGAAATTGCGAAACTACCTCTGACTTATTTTGTCTATGACCGAGTTCCATAATTGCCCGGTCCATTTGAAACGCGGAGCCTCTAAGCTTAGGGAAAAACGCCACTTTTGGCAGGCAGGTGCGATGTTTGTTGGTACACAAAAATTGATGTACAACGGGGCGGTGACGCTAAATTTAACCGGCGCGCCGCGGCCTTTTCGTCGTGAAGTCTAACTTGGAGGAATCAATGTCTTTGTATTTAGCGGAGTTTATGGTGGATTTGTCGACAAAAGAAAAGCGTACCGCCATCTTTGATAATTTTGCGGAAGTTGTAAAAAATGGGGGAACGCCGAATGCTCGTCTCATAGGGGGCCCTTGGGCATCGCTCGAGAAACAGAGTTTTTTTGCCGTTGTCGATATCCCTGACATGAAGCAGATTATGGGCGAGACATTCGGATTTGTCATTGCAGGGTTATTGGTAGAACAACGGTTGCGGCCCATTGCAAGTTGGGAGGACACGGTCAACTTGGCTAAGGAGGTTGACGGGTAGGCCGTGCGACTGGTGCGGCGTTGTACGTCGACGGGTCGCGCGCGAAATGTTTACCGTTCCGCACTGAAGGATGTCCGGGTGCCACTATTTCCATGCGACAACCCGACCGTGCGCCTAAGGGTCCTTCTGTGGGTGTTGATGAAGGGTACCTGTCCGTCCGACCCTGCCGTCGGGGGTTAGACAGTAGTGATTGGAGCCACTAGGGTGTGGCCTGGAAAGAGGGATTTATTCTTTCCAGGCCACACAAGTCTCCTCGCCCGGATGGCGGTAGGAATCCATGGCATTTTTGATATTCGCGATAATCTGCTCGAGTGCTATTCCGGTACTATTTAAGGCCTTAGGTCGCTGGGGGCTGGATGTTCGCATAGTCGTCACTTGCAATTATTTACTCTGTGCAATATGTGGCGCGGTGTTGGCGGGACACACCTATTGGTGGCCAGTGGAAGTTCGAGGTTTCATGCTCGGCCTTACCGTCGTTCAGGGCGGGTTTCTCGCGGGAAACTTGTTCCTGTTAGCGTATACGAGCCAAACGGTGAGTGTCGCATTGGCGGCGTTCTCGAGTCGGGTCGCTGTTGCCGTTCCGACCGCGGCCGCTTTTTTTCTGTTCGGGGACCAGCTTAGTGCCGTCAAGACGACAGGTATAGGTCTGGCATTGGTGGCGTTGTACATCGTAACGGTGCCCGAGGCGAAGGAGCAGCGGCCCATTGGCCGTCGATTTCTGCTACCGGTCGTGTTTGTGAGTTACGGCTTACACTTTGTCTTTTTTAAGTATGTACAAGCGCACTATCTGACCGATCAAACCTTTCACGTCTACCTGGGCCAGTCTTTTCTCTTCGCATTTCTCTTGAGTTTGGTCCCTTTGTTTGTGAGGCCTCAGGAGACAAACGGTTCTAGTACTGCTCAGCGCAGGCGAGCCCTAGGATGGGGCTTTATCCTTGGGGCAAACAATTACCTCGCAATATATCTATTCATTAAAACATTAAGCTTACCGGGTTGGGAAAGCTCCGTGATATTTCCGAGTTTTAGCTTTGGGGTAGTTCTCTTGAGTTCCGTTTCTGCCGTAATTCTTTTTCACGAGCGTCTGAACCGTATTCAACTGTCCGGCTTAGCGGTTGGCCTATTGTCAGTGGTGTTACTAAATTCTTAACCCTCCCGCCTACCGATACCTGATCAAGACAAGGATATGGCCTCTGCCAATCTGCCCGTTAGGACCAGGCTACTATACCAGGATTTGGCGATCAAACTCTGGATTGGGTCACATCGGTATTCCATCAGGGAAAGGAATTTCCAAAATGTCCCTGTTCATGGACCACAAATAGCCTCACCATTTGGTACTCGCCGTACTACTTTCTGCCTTGATTCGCCCCCTTTGCGGCTAGGACGCCAGACACACTTTTTCCTGTAACTTGGGTAGAAGGGCGGGGAAGGCGTTAGTTTTGTCCGCCTTAGGAGATGAATGAAAAAGGTTTCAAAATTTTTTTAGTGGAAATAATATAAAGCCGTTCTAAAAGGCAATCTGGATCTTGTGAAAAATATTCGAGAAGTACCCTAACTAATAGAAATGTTAGGCGAATATGCAATATTTAGATTCCTGTAGCGAAGTGCGATAATCACAGGGTGTGAAAATAATAATGTGCTAAAATCGGGCCAAAAAGTGTTCTGCCGAGAGAATACTTAAAGTCGTTTTATAAGATTTGTATACCTTGAACCGGAGACGCTTCCCACTCCTCCTATGTAGTAGTGATGCCAAAAATGCAAGAGTGCGGTGTTACCTGGTCTAACTGTTGGGCGACTTTTCTGGTCCGTGTTTTGTTGATACATTTCCCTCTGAGAACAGTGGGAGGCCAGAGGAGGAACGTCGTGAACATTAGTTATCTTACCTTTTGGAACAACTATGAAAATGGCTTGAACGATGGCGAGTTCTATAAGAAGGAGTTGGCGATCAATAAGTTGGCGGAACCCTTAGGTTTCGACATCCTTTTTAGCGTAGAGCACCATTTTAATTCGTATTCTATGTCGCCGGACAACTTTCAATTTCTAAGCTACATGGCGGGAATCACGAAGCGAATCAAACTGGGGACTATGGGTGTTATATTGCCATGGAACGACCCGGTGCGAGTGGCCGAGAAGGCTGTTCTCCTAGATCATTTATCCGAGGGCAGGGCAGTCCTGGGGATGGCACGGGGACTGGCAAAGCGAGAGTACGTAGGATTCCGTCAAGACCTGGAAGAATCAAGAGAGCGTTTCGACGAATCTGCAGTTTTAGTGTGTGATGCGGTCGAAACAGGAACTATGGAAGGGACCGGGTTATATTATCAACAGCCGAAAGTGGCAATCCGGCCAGGGCCTCTCGAATCTTTCGATGGTCGTAAGTTCATGGTAGCCATGTCTCCGGACACGGTGCCCGTGTGCGCGGAAACGGGCTCGGTGCAGGCACTTTTCGCCTATAAACCGTGGCCGGAGGTCATGCCTGACATTACACGCTATAGGGAGTTGTTTGAGAGCCAACACGGGAGGGTAGCCCCGCCGATTATGACGGTCGATTTAGGGTTCTGTCATGAAAGCGAAGATAGGGCTCTTGAGTTGGCGCACAAGTACGTTGGTAAATACTTTAATAGCTTTGCCGAGCATTACGAGATATTTGGTAGTCACCTAACGAATTCTAAGAGCTATTCACATTATGGTGGAGCTGGGGATGCCTTGAAGGCCGTTGGCCATCAGGAGATGGTCGACGGATTTGTCGCAAGCAATATATGGGGTACTCCCAAGCAGATCCTTGATAAATATGAAGAACGGCGTGCTATTGTTGGAGACATGCAACCCTGCATGACCTTCAGTTTTTCGGGTATGTCTTACGGAGAAGTAGAAGCGAGTATGAGTCTCTATTCTCGTGAAGTCATGCCAGAGCTTCGGCGTCGCTGGGGCGAAATGAGGGCGCCCGAAGCTGCGTAATTCGAAAGTGCCGGGCGCCAGCGGTACTCAAACGGTGGGGGCTGGCGCTTCGGCGGGGCTGATTTGGTTGGCGCAGCCGATTGTCTCAAGCGCGCATCTACCCACGGCGCGAAATGCGGTTCGTCGGGGGGCCAAATCCAGTATCTGCTTTGCTGGAAGCTTTCAGCTCAGCCACAGTGCCCCCGAAGTTAAAGAGGCTGCATTCTCCTCGGACTTTCGACAATTGCGCACGTAATGTCGTTGTGGCGGCTTTGTCGATAGTGAGATCAGTTCTTAAAACAACCCGATAACGCCTGGCACCTGTAGTGGTGACGAGTCCACGGTCCACATCGCGGGCTACCAGCTCAGCAGGGCGTTCGAACGGAGCGCCCCAGTCGCCACGGGCACCGGTTCCTGTCAATATTGCGTTAGTTGCCACTGCCGTACCATGAAGCAAGTACGTAATCCCTTGTCAATCGATGTGGGCACGCGCACACAACAGTGCTATGCGGTTTAGGACGCCAACGGACGGGTCAGCTCGGGTCGATGGCATTTTAGCCGTAGCCATACTGCCAGTTTCTTCGTTGATGAGTAAGAAATCGGTAAACGTCCCACCTACATCGACGCCGAGGCGGTGTCCCATAAAATACCACTATGCTTCAAAGTATCCGTGTCCCGGCTTGTATTATGTTTGGAGCCTAAGGACAAGGCGGGATCTCAATCGACGAGGTTTTCTTTGTGCGTCCCATTAAAAGGCCGGAAGGGGTTTGACATAAGAGGCGCCGAACAGGCAAAAGAAAGGAAAGAATAAGGAGACCGTGAATGATTTCACTCCCTCAATCTTGGGTAAAGAGCACTGCTGTATTATTGATCTTGAGGGTATTGAGCCTGGTCGTGGTATTCTCGATTGCGCAACCCCTTTGGGGTATGTCTCCGTCCGAGCAAGACTTCGACGGGGAGAAACTGTACGATCGGCACTGTGCACAATGCCATGAGGGTCAGGTCAAGCGTGCCCCGCATCGCGATATCATGGCGAAATTGCCGGCGGCAATGGTGCTCCATTCTCTCGACGCCGGTAAAATGCGCGTCCAGGGCTGGGTTCGAAGCACTGGAGAAAAACGGGCGATGGCCGAATGGATCACCGGGAAGAAACTCCCTCCACCTTCAGATGACGACCCGACAGTCGCAGGGTTCTGCGAGGAGGCTCCCGGGACATTCGTCATGGATGAGGGCAAGCCGCATTGGAACGGGTGGGGAGCTGATCCCTATAACACGAGGTTTCAGACAACAGCATCAGCCGGTATCGCAGCGGATGAGGTGCCAGATCTGAAAGTCAAATGGGTGTTTGGATTGCCCTCAGATTTTCGTGTGTCTCAGCCAACGATCGCTGGCGGTCGGGTTTTTATTGGTTCCGTCAAAGGACGTGTATATTCACTCGATGCGAAGACCGGCTGTCTTTACTGGTCTACAAAGACTTCGGGTGGTGTACGTTCGACTATAGTGGTTGACTCGTTACCCGGTACGAAACCGCCGCGGCACGTTCTGTATGTCGGCGATACCGAAGCAAATGTGTACGCTCTGGATGCTAGTACAGGAAAGCAACTGTGGAAGGTGGACGTAGACGAACACCCCTTGGCCACGATTACCGGTACGCCCAAAACGTACGGTAATCGTATTTATGTGTCGACAACGGCACTCGAAGAGCTAGCAGGCGCGGATCCGCAGTATGAATGCTGTACGTTTCGTGGAAAACTGATGGCGCTCAACCGTTTTAATGGGAAGCTAATATGGACCGGATATACACTCGACCCCGCCAAACCGATCCGCAAGAATCGGATCGGGACTCAGCTCTGGGGGCCTTCGGGCGCGTCGATCTGGTCTTCACCTGCCCTCGACCCGGAGCGTAATAGGATCTACGCGACCACTAGTGATAACTACTCGGATCCGGCATCGTTGACGAGTGATGCGGTCGTAGCGTTCGATATGCGAACCGGCGAACTGCTGTGGTCTAAACAATTCACAGTTGGTGATGCATGGAACGTGGGCTGCGAGATGGACGAGGACATGAATTGTCCTGAGGCGCGAGGTCCTGATTTGGACTTTGCCTCGTCTCCGATTCTCCGCATTTTACCCGATGGTCGACGGATTATCTTGGCTGGCCAAAAGTCTGGGGTTATGCACGCGATAGACCCTGATCGTGACGGCGCGATTTTATGGCAGCATAGGGTGGGGAAGGGTGGTCTGGCTGGCGGTATACAATGGGGCTCGGCGGCTGACGCAGACCAAGTCTACGTTGCGCTTTCAGATATAGGTCTAGTGCCTGTGTCCGATTCAGATACGGGGTACGCTGTCCGGTTAGACGGTACGGTCGGTGGCGGTATGTTTGCGCTTGACATAAGAAGCGGGGAGCGCAAATGGCATGTGTCGCCGACTAGTTGTGATGAACGACCACATTGTAGCCCTGCGCAATCCGGCGCTGTTTCGGCTCTTCCGGGGGTAGTTTTTTCTGGCTCAGTCGACGGGCATCTGCGCGGGTACGCGACCGATACCGGCACGGTGGTGTGGGACTATAATGCCGATCAAGAGTACGAGAGTACGAATGGGGTCCAGACGCGAGGCGGCTCGTTCGATGGTCCCGGACCGACGATTGCGGATGGAATGTTGTATGTTAATTCTGGATACGGATTTTGGGGCGGGATGTCGGGGAACGCTTTGATCGCGTTCTCGGTGAGCGGGGACTGATAGGGCGAATATCCACTGGCGATGGTAGGGAGAGCAAAACATCAAGCTCCGCTACGTGGGTTCTACTAAGGATCCCTGAAAGACGAATGCGAGACGTGCGGCCGTTTCGCATTTTTAAAGTGGCATTAGTAAAGCGGAAAAGGCCCGGCGGGTTCACCGCTCGAATAGAACGGGAGGGCTCAGGAGTTGGCTATTCTCTACCGCCCGATATACTTTACGATTGATGAAATCCAAGAAATAGGAATCGTCTGGGACCCTATCGTGTGCATATGCATCGTCATCCGCTAGCCAAGCAAACAGTATGCGAAACATGTTCACATTAGACCTCAAAAGCGAGTCATAGCGGCCGTCATAACTGGGGGGCCATCGAATTGCTCCGAGAGTGCCAAAGCGCGTACGTAATATCTTCTGTTCTGCAGTATAGACGTAGAGTTCCTGCCAAGACTTCAACGGCGCATCGTACATAAATGTTCCGTGGTCGCCACTGATCGCTATAATAGCGGTTTTATCTAGCGCTAATATAGTGGAGATGAAGCCTGTAATCGCGACATTCGCTTCGTCAAACTTACCTTTCTTGCTTTGTAAGAAGTGTTCTACCGGCTTATTGGCTAAATGATCAATGTGGCCGGGCCCGAGATAATAGATAAAGAAAAACTTAGGGGTATTGTCCGATCTGATGTTTTCTCCTAAAAATCGGTTCATTTGTTTCGCAGTCAACATCTTGTAGTCCGGGTGGTTCTCCGCAAAGGCGAATCCAATAAAAATATTACGTAGCACGTACCTTAATGACAAATACTCTGAAGCTGATGGTTGAATGACGTCGGCGGTACTGCCGTGTAAGAGGAGGTAGTTGCCACTATGCACATAAACAATATCGTAACCGTTGTGGCGAAAGGTGTTTACTACCTTGTTATTGCCGCCCACGATTTCACGCTTGTCTCCAATGGGTGCGTAGTAATGATGGGACATCGAGAAAAGTGAACTGGTTGAGTTAAGAGTGCTGTAATAATTCGCATAAAACGGGTCATAGGTAACGAATCGGTTGGACTCTAAGTAGTTTTGAAATTGTGTAATGTCGTAACCGAATAATTCACGAATCGTACGCGGATCCTGATATCCGTCCGGCAGGATGTAATAGACATTGGGTGTTCTCTGAAACGTGATGTTCTCGGCTTGTGTTGAGATAATGCTAGTGGTGCTGGTTTCCCGCCCAACACCACCGCCGATAAGCGACATAATAAGGCCGACGCCGAGGGCTAAAGTCATGGCTCCGCGTATTGTAGACAGAAAAAATAGCGATAAGGCACTTGTGATGAATGTAGAAATAATAAACTGACTGCGCACGTCGTCGAAACCGTATGATTCAAACGCGTTACTAATGAACGGAATGCTGCGCACGCTGGAAAACATATAGACGAAGAAAATGCTCAGACAGACTCCGCTCATGAGTCTGGTTGTGTCTCGGAAGGTTATATGCTCGTAGAAACGAAAAAGGGTAAACGCAGACAGGACCGGTAGGCACAGAAGGATAAGGAGAATAGCAGAATCGGAAATAAGTAAGCTCTCTTGATTTTCAGAAATATAAAATATTGACGGATAAAGCCCGCAAAGCAGGCACAAAAGAAACCGATTATTCAATATTCGCATAGCTACTTTTCCCAGAAAAAGATTGTGCGCTTGGTTCCTTTTATTTGTCGTTTAGATTTGAGAGTGAAATATCGGGAATAGGCATTTTCAAAATTATCAATTCCGTAGAAGGCGAAATGTTCTTTGAATGTTCTTTTGCCGGAGAGTAATTTGTTAACCCACGAATCATCCACATCGGGGAATTCTATGATAAGTTTGTTCGAGATTTGGGCGAAATAGGACGCGGACATCTCGAAACTTATGTTGTTGGTCAGGGTTATGTGATGTATGAGCGCGAGCGCGAGAACCAGGTCAATATCGGCGCCCTTGAGACGCGAGGTTAGGGATTCTCGCTCCTTATTATCAAAACCAATGCCGGGAGATGGGTTGGCGAAATCTGCGACGAAGGGCAGTAGGGGTGTCTCTCGACGCTCTCTCACGATGGCGTAATTACTATTAACGGAGCCCCCGTCGACGTCGCTCACGTAGGCGAACTGGACCCCCGTCCGCTCTAACGCTTCCCTGGCGAACGTACCGTCGTTGCCTCCCGCATCCCAGATCGTTGTTGCCCTGGATTCATTGATAAGATCACAGACTACACCTTTTTTATCTTCAAACGCAGGTTCCTGGTAGTTGGTTCTGGAGTAGTAGTCAGCCCACCCCGTCGCTTTCTTTGGTGAGAGTGTGCGAATGCCTGCATATAAGCCATCGATAATGGCGAGTAGTTTGGCCTTGCTGACACCGGATTCTGAAGACGAAGCGAAACTTCTCAGATATCGTCTCTGATATTTTGCAAGTCCGTGAATGTGGAAAAGAGTCAATGGTTTGAGCCTGGATCTGAGGGGTAGGGAATTTGACACAAGTTCGAGAGGGAGGCCGTCGATATAGGTGGCGAGTAGGGTAGGAGCCTCCAATCCGACATACGCACACATGACGAGCGGTGCTAAAAAGAACGAGCAAAACTGGCCGTACGCGTGCCAGGGCGTTCCCTCTAGATACTTATCGAATGACAAGGTATCGATGAAAATGGGGCGCCCCTTGTGAAATGCTATATTAAAAGCAGTAGCATCCTTCAGGGTCATGTCCTTCTCGAGTGCTATTCGTTGAATTGACAGAGTGAGTAACGCTGCGTCTTTTAGCTGTAGAAAGGACCATTCGTAGGGATAAACGATGAAGGGGATTTTCTCTGGCTGAATGATTAGTTTTTCGTCGTCCTTACTTGTCTGAGTGTGGGGTATGAGGAGCTTTCGTGCGATTAACTCGTAATACAAGCCGGAATTCATTAACTTTGAATAGTTCGCAAAATAAATGGGGTTGATGCGGCGAAAGATTTCGTCGCCGTCCGTGAAGACGAATCCGGATGGGTCTCGAAATGAGGCGGGATGCGCAATTTGATCGTTCATTCGCGATGCAATTAGACGGGTCACGCCTGCTTTGGTTTTGTTGAAAAATCTGGGCCGCCTCCTCGTAGGGGGTGGAGGGATTGTTTATTCGGGCGGTCTGTCATTTTTCGAGAATATATCTGTTTCCTCAGTTTTATCGAGATGTAGGATTTTCCGGAAAAAATCTAGAATTCTCCTATAAAAGACCCCTACCGTTGCTAGGGCTGCTACAAGCGCCTGAAATAGCATAGAGCCTGTACCCGGATCAAAATAAGCCTGAACAGTGCTTACAGGAACGACTAATTGGAAAAAGAGTAATAGGGGTAGAATAACTGATGGTTTCATCTTACCTCGAGGGTGACCTTTTGAAATGTTGAACAAGCAGCGCCCCAACGTCTGGGCGGCTAAAAAACGACCGGTGGATTATAGTGCATGCGGTAGGCACCTCACGGATAGCGGTATCTATGGTATAAACTTTTGTCAATCGAGCAAAGGAAAGAAGTTGAAGAGGCTTCCTGCCAAGAGGGTTCACCTTTTTGAAGCTCTCCCGCTTCGGACTGTCGGTTCTGTGACCGTACCCTGTTTCTGCGTCCTCGCTAGAATTGCGAACGAATGCGGCGGCCGGCGGAGGCAGGACTAGTTGTCAGGACCAAGAACTTACCAGGTGCTTTTTTTTTGCGAATGGTGCTAATCGCCCCGAGGCACGAGAATTAGGGCAAAAGAGCTTCTGCTCCTGCTCCAGGTCATGCTAAGAAAAGTAGAAACAGTCGGCCATCTTAAGGAGAGACCGTATGGGTATTGTTGATTTTTCGTTGGAGGGCAAAGTCGCCATTGTGACGGGGGGTTCTAAAGGCATAGGGCGATCGATTGCTTTGGCTTTCGCTCGATATGGGGCTGACCTGGTTCTTGCAGCCCGTAGCGGTGAGGCACTTGAGAAAGCCAGGGAAGAAGTGGCAGCGACGGGTCGTCGTGTTCTGATTGTGCAAGCCGACATGTCCAAGAGTGAAGATTGTGACAAATTGTATAAAAAAACTATTGAAGAATTTGGAGGCATAGATATCCTCGTCAACAACGCCGCCGG
>CAYWPF010000004.1:0-13851 GCA_964460065.1 uncultured Enterobacteriaceae bacterium | reverse complement strand
TGGGACCAACCGGTTATGAGCCGGTCGCTCTAACCAACTGAGCTATGGGCCCTTATTCTGCGTTACGGCGGTCCCCTGTATACCATGCTCCCATATATTTTCCTACGTCCTCCCCAATGCGCGTAATGTTTTCAAGTGCTCGATGACGCGCGTGTCGTCCCCAAGACGTTCAGCCTCGCGAATCTCAGTATGCAAACGTACTCGCTCCGACTTACGTCGCGCTTCCTTCACACTCGCAATACAATCCTGCGTCAATTCCTCCTGCACCCGAAGAACTTCCTCGGAATCGTTCTCACCTAGCATCTTTGACACTCGATCTACCGCTAATTTGGGCAAACGCTCTAGAAAAGAGCTGATGTCAATTCCCACGTCTCCCGTACCCGTAGCGCCCTCTCCTAGTTCTTTCTTCCGCCAGGCGTCTACAACATCTTTTCCCATTTCTGCCCACTCCTCAAAGTAGGACAACACGTTCTCATCCGCCACCCGGTCAGCAACTTCTCGGCGCACCAGCATTAATTGCACGAGCTCCAACTCTGCAGACAATCTGTACGAACGCTGTTCGACAGGCGGTGCGGCAAGAGAGGCCCGCATTGGGCGAGTGCCGTAAGTTGTCTGGGGGATTCTTCTGATTTCTTCTTCGTTAATACCGTATCGTTGAGCCACCTGGGTAAGGAGCGCCGACCTTGCCAAGGCGTCTTCCAACGAAGCTAGCACCCCCAACGCTTCTTTCGCGGCTTTCGCGCGTTCATGCACACTCGCACCGGCCGGTGGCGCATGTTGAGCAAAATAGAAATCCTCTAAAGGTGAGGCCCGGTCGATCAATTTCTGAAGACCTTGCGTTCCATTCGACTGTGCAAACGAATCAGGATCTTCGCCCTTTGGAAGAAATACCCCTTTGGCACTTACGCCCGCTTGCATACAAAGCGGAAAAGCCCGTATCGCCGCTTTTTGGCCGGCCCCGTCCCCGTCGAAGAATAAAAGGATATTCGCCGTAAACCGGCTAACGAGACGGAGCTGCACGATGGTTAACGCCGTCCCAAGCACCGCAACTGTCTCGTCAAATCCGCTTTGGACAAGCGAAAGCAAATCCGTATACCCCTCTACGATCAGAACTCGATCCTTCGTTCGCACCGCTTGCTTTGCCTGATAAAGTCCGTAAAGCAATGACCCTTTCTTATACAATACTGACTCTGGCGAATTAAGGTACTTGGGAATCCTCGCCGTCTCTTTGGAACCTATCCCGGCTTCATTAACATACCGCCCACCGAACCCCACCGTCCGGCCCGTAACGTCTGTAATCGGGAACATTAATCGCTGCCGAAATTTGTCATAATAGCCACCCGTAGGGGTCTCGGCCCCTTTTACGGCGGACTCCTTTCGTCCAACTAAGCCCAGTTCTAGGGCCTTCTCCATAGGTGCACCCAGCGACCGCAACCGAGCCAACATACCGTTCCCGCGCGCCGGCGCAAAACCAAGATCAAAACGCGCCGCCACGTCCGGCTGTATTTCTCGCTCCTTTATGTACCGCCGTGCGCCCGCACCCACATTGCCCCTCAGCGTCTCACAGAAATATTTCTGCGCCACTTTGTTCAACTTATAGAATGCTTGCCGCTCCTTCGCCAAAGGATCCGGGCGCTCCTGCGGCATTTGAACGCCTGCCTGGTCCGCAAGCATCTTCGCTGCCTCGGGAAACTCCAGACCGTCGATTCTACAAATGAAACTGAAAACGTTGCCGCCCACCCCACAACCGAAACAGTGAAAAAATCCGCGGTCTTCGTTTACGCTGAAAGAAGGTGTTTTTTCCTCGTGAAACGGGCAAAGTCCAACATGGTTTCTGCCCGTTTTGCGCAGCGAAACGTAATTCGATATGACTTCGACGATGTTGGTATTCGCCCTGATTTCGTTCAGAACTTCTTCGGGAATACGGTTCGCCATAGCACTTCGACCGGCGGAATCTCTGCAGAAAATAAAACACCCGCCTGAATTCAGGCGGGTGTTAGTTTTCCGTCGTCGTTATAGTATCGCAGTTATATTCGGGACTAAGAAAGACAGCATAGACTTAATACATCGACCGGCTCGCACGGCGTAAAGCCCGCTTCCTCGCGGCAATCGCCTTGCGTTTTCTCCGGACACTCGGTTTTTCAAAATATTCCCGCTTTTTCAATTCTTGCAAGATTCCCGCCTTCTCGCACTGCTTCTTAAACCGACGAATCGCACTTTCGATCGGTTCGTTATCTTTTACTCGTACTCCTGCCATTCGACTCAATCACCCCCTCCCGATGAGGTTAACCCTACTGCCATCGGTCCGGCCATACTCTAGTGATTTCCGGCAGAAAGTCAAGGCATTCTCCATATCCCGGCCTTGACAGGGAAAGCATCCCTAGGTTAAGCAAGCCCTTACCGTAATAGCAGAAGGAGTACTCAAGGATGGAATTCAAGGAAGTGATAGGAAGACGTCGCTCGATTCGATATTTCTTACCCTACCGCCCCGTCGAGCGTGAAAAAATACAGACCATCATGGAAGCGACGCGCTTATCATCCTGCGCCGTAAATGCATCTTTCCTTCGGGCAATTGTCGTCGAACGCGACAATCTTTCTCCCGAGGACCTAGAGGCGCTCAAGGTACCTACAACAACGCTACAACTAGACATGGCGCCCGTGCACATTTATTTCTATGGAAACCTAAATGCTATCCAGGAGAGTCACGGTCAAACCCTAAAGGAGCTCTATGACGTTGGCGCATTAAATCCGACCCATGGTTGGAGTCACAAATTCATAGAGGAAACCGTTTGGCCCCAGATTCTTGACCCGATATCCAAGGACCCTAACATCAACCCTATCGCTGTCTCAATGGATAGCGGCGTCGCCATGAACCAAGCCTTACTCACCGCTGTAGACGAAGGCTTGGGCGCTCTTTTAACGGCTTTCAATGCTGTCAAAGCAAAAGAGGTCTTCAAGGTTCCCGACCACTTCCTTCCCCTATATGCAATGCTTATCGGCTATCCGGCCGAGTCATGGGAGGCGGGAGGCCAACGTCCTCGCCCGGCATTTGAAAGTCTCTATTTCGAAGGAGAATACGGGGTGCCTATGGCGCGAGACCCGCAGGTAGTTGAGAAATTAAAAGCGGATCAAATGATTCAAGAGCCAGCTCCATTGCCGTGGCGCAAAGACGAGGTGCGGGCTCTCTCACGCATGTTTGGCTTGCCCGAATAAATCAATTATGTCCAGCAGTGTGCCAAATATGGCGATCGTTAGAAAGAGGTAGACTACGCGACTGCGAGACTTGTTATCAAGCTTCTCGACTCCTCAGCATATCAAGGCCGTTCAATCGCTGTATATCATGGCTCAGGCCCGCGCGGTAGGTTTAATCACCGGATGCGGAGCTATTGTCTACGACGGGATGATCAAGTTAGTGCAATTCTGCGCACTCGCTTCGCACGCCCCCCCGCTAAATGTTCTCCCGGACCTAGCGTGGTACCATATCTTGCGGGCACCCGCTGTCGGAGGTCTAATCGTCGGGGTGTTATCTCTCAGACCCTCAAGCGATGGTGGGGGACATGGGGTTCCGGAGGTCATCGAATCAGTTGCGCTTGGGAACGGCAAGTTTCGGTGGCAAACTGCGATCCACAAGTCCGTATCCTCTGCTTTTACAATTGGATCGGGGAGATCGGTTGGCCGGGAAGGCCCGATAGTTCACATCGGCGCTTCTCTGGGATCGCTAGCAGGACAATTGCTGCGGGTACCTCCCGACCGATTACCTATTTTAGCAGGTTGCGGAGTTGCAGGCGGAATAGCAGCAGTCTTCAACGCTCCTGTGGCAGGAGCGTTCTTCGCCCTAGAAGTGGTAATGCGGAACTTCGCAATGCCAGCGTTCGCGCCCGTGATGCTGTCGTCCGTGCTTGCAACCGTGGTTAGCCGAGCATACTTCGGAGACCACCCCACCTTTATCGTACCCGGCTACGCACTCACAAGCATATGGGAACTACCATCTTACTTAATACTCGGAATCGTTTGCGGTATCGGAGCGCTA
The DNA here is from genome assembly GCA_964460065.1 of uncultured Enterobacteriaceae bacterium. GTDB lineage: Bacteria > Desulfobacterota > Binatia > Bin18 > Bin18 > Bin18. The sequence continues at coordinate 9,821 of CAYWPF010000004.1, read as the reverse complement.
GGATTCACTTCGACGCTCGATCGGATGGAGAGAGGCATCGGAGCAATACACATCCCCTACGGCCTTAAGCCCGCGTGCGGGGGCTTGCTGGTAGGCCTATTAGTACTTCTAACCCCACACGTCTACGGAACGGGCCACGAAACTATGAACATCTTGCTTAGAGGGGGGCTGAGCTGGGAATACTTATTATTGTTATTCCCGATTAAGATTCTCGCCACGAGCCTAACAATCGCTTCTGGAGGAGCAGGAGGCCTATTCTTACCCGCGCTTTATTTGGGAGCGGTGTTAGGCGCCTTATTCGGAATTTGTCTCGGAACCTTTCTCCCCGGGGTCACTGCCGCGAGCGGCGCATACGCACTGGTGGGTATGGCAGCGTTTCTGGCTGCTTTAGTTCACTGTCCAATTACGGCGTTTTTACTCCTTTTCGAACTTACTTCTGACTATTTAATTATTCTGCCGCTGATGGCGAGCTGCACAGTAAGCACCCTAGTAACAAAAAGTTTCCGGGAAGAATCCGTATACACGCTACAAATGATTCGCCGTGGCATAGATGTACGTCAAAGAGAAGAAACTCTTCTTAGGGGGTACACTGTTGCCCACGCAATGCACAATAACGCTCCGGCCTTTTTCCCTGATACCGCGTTTCCGTCCATCATGAATCATTTTCTCCGCACGTCGCTACCCGTCTGCTTCGTGGTAGCCAAAGACTCCGAATTACTAGGCAGCATATCACTCAATGACGTCAAATCTACGCTCCAGGACGAAAATTTGGCTTCTCTTGTTGTTGCGATGGATATCGCTAGGCCGTCACGTACCACTGTTCATACCAACGATACGATGGCCCTTTGTTTAGAGAAATTTTCCTCCGAGGGAATCGACTATCTTCCTGTGGTGTCAGCGAAGCAGCGTTTGATAGGTTTCATCTCTCGAAGCGACGTTTTGGACCTTTACAATCGTGAGCTCCTACGCAAAGAATACTTGGGAATCAGCCTCCAAACAGAAACCAGAGGGCAGTCTGTTCACGAACGGGTACGACTTCCTGCCGAATATACGGTCGACATCTTGGAAGTACCCAATTTTCTAATCGGGAACACGCTTAGGCAGGCAGACCTCAGGAGCGAATACGGGCTGACCGTAATTGCAGTACGACGCGGAAATTTTGCCGGTGAGAACAGATTACCCGATCCGGAAGAGCCATTTCGACATAAGGACCACCTTGTCTTAGTTGGCCGCGCCAGCGATTTTAGCTTATTATTGGACCGCACGACCGACCAAAGCGAGACCGGAGAGAATTAAAAAGGACAGGGACACCGTGGCACGAAAATTATTTGGCCTAGAATTACCTCGTTTCGTAAGGGGCGGATTCCGCGGAATGTTTGACGGCGGCCGAAATGGGATCATGATCGCTCTGGCTTGTGGTGTCGGATTACTCGTAGGCGCGGCTGCCATAGCATTCCACGAGTTACTTAATTTTGTGAGAGAACTAGCACTCGGCTCCCATTCCCCTTCAACAGCACTGTCAGATCTCCCCTGGTATTGGAAAATGTCGCTCCCCGCGCTCGGTGGGCTACTGGTTGCCCCGATCGTTTACAAATGGGCGACCGAAGCCAAAGGGCACGGTGTGCCGGAAGTGATGGAAGCCGTCGCCCTCAGAGGTGGCGTAATGAGAGCGCGCGTGGCCTTCGCCAAGGCCCTAGCATCCGCGATAACCATAGGCACGGGTGGGTCAACGGGAAGAGAAGGCCCTGTAATCCAAATAGGTTCGGCGTTAGGCTCGACTTGCGGCCAGATCTTACGTCTAACTCCCGAGCAAATTCGCACTTTGGTTGGTTGCGGCGCTGCTGGCGGCATAGCTGCGACTTTCAATGCCCCCATCGCGGGGGCGTTCTTCGCTCTCGAGGTTATTCTCGGCAATTTCGCTATTCCTACTTTCGCCCCAATTGTTCTGTCCTCGGTCCTGGCTACCGCCATTTCCCGCGCCTATCTCGGCGACGCACCCGCCTTCTTGGTACCAGAATATTCATTAGTTCATTATGGAGAGGTCCCGCTCTATGCTCTGTTAGGAATGCTCATGGGCTTAGTCGCTGTCGTCTTCGTCAAAGCCCTATATAAAAGCGAGGATCTTTTCGAACAAAGTTCGGTTCCTCCCTTGGCAAGGACAGCAGTCGGCGGCCTGTTGGTCGGGATCTTAATTTTGCTGGCGCCTGAAGTGTATGGTACAGGATTTGAATCCATGTCTCGCCTTCTCAACGAGACCACAGAGGTCCGTACACTCGTATTTCTATTTGCACTAAAACTGGTTGCGACCTGTACAACTCTTGGTTCTGGCGCCTCTGGCGGCATCTTTTCACCCTCTCTTTTTCTCGGGCTCTTGGCCGGAGGCCTGTTTGGACAGATTGTTAATTTTGTCTTTCCGGGTACCACAGCTACTCCAGAAGCCTATGCAATGATCGGCATGGGAGCCGTCGTGGCAGGGACAACACATGCTCCTGTCACCGCAATCCTTATGTTGTTCGAATTAACGGAAGGGTACCAAATCATTCTGCCCGTTATGATCGCTTGCACCCTGAGCACGGTCACCGCAAGGTACATTCAGCCTCATTCAATTTACACACTCAAACTTGCCCGTCGCGGTGTGTCACTATCCGTAAGCCGCGAAGAAACGGTGATGCGTTCTTTCCACGTCTCCGACGTTATGCATTCGCCGCCCCCCATCCTCCCGGAATCGGCCACATTCCAACAGGTGGTAAGCCGGCTCTTGGGATCTCAGGATCCATATTGCTACACGGTCCGAGAAGATGACCAGTTGGCCGGGGTTATATCTTTGAATGACATCAAAACGCTGCTTAACGAAGGGGGCCTGGACGGTTTAGTCGTCGCGGGAGACCTCGCTCGCCCTGTACACACCGTCGCATACGCTAAAGAGCCTCTCACAGATTGTTTGCGCAAGTTTAGAGAAAGCCAACTCGACAGCCTGCCCGTATCGCCGGACCCAAGCAGCATGCAGATAATTGGTATCGTAAGCCAGCCGGACCTACTCGAATTGTACGACCGGGAAGTGTTGAGAAAGGAATTTCTTAGTACCCTTCCGGGCACTGTTGCCCAAGACGAAGGCTCACTGGCAATGCCAGCACAATACACCTTGCTTGCGCTGGCAGTACCGGCCAATTTCGAAGGAAAAACGCTCCGCGAATTAGACCTACGCGCGAGATTTGGCACGACAGTATTAGCGATCCGGTCCAAATCGGGCGCTGATTATGAAGACAGACTCCCCGACCCAGACCAGCCCTTACAGACACAAGACACACTCATACTCGCGGGGCCCCGGGAAGATATCTCCACGTTGCAGAACGAAACGCGTGAAGGTCGAGAACTACCGTTGTTCCCAAACCCACCCGCTCGGTCAAAATGACGTGCACACTTGCGCCCGCATCTACGACCGCGAGACGAATAACCTCAGAGCTACAATCTCCCAACGAACACAACAGGGGCTGCACAGAACCAGCAGACTTATATTTGACTGATTCATTTTTCTTCCCGGCTTCCAGGAACTAACGGCTTTGTGACCGCGATCTGATTCGCAAAGACACTCGGTTCCGTTGTGGGCAATCTACACGAATAATTCTCGCAGACATATGCAGTGGTTTTCCCATCTATTGCCACCTTGTCCTTAAGCCACGGGACAATACGTAAATGGCGATTTAGCTCACCTTCCTTAGCCGTCAAGGCTATTACTCGATTGGGGAGAAACTGCGTTTTCACCTTCGACAAAAAATCCTCAATAGTACCACCAACCGGACCCTTGATAATTGCGATCTGCTTTGGACTATCCAAGTAAAAGTCCAACGCGCTGAGCATTCTGGGCATGTTCATAGGATTACGGTGCAACTCAGACCCAAACGCCGTCAACGTATTTAACGCGCGTCGCCTATAAGTGTTTTGGCCTGTCCATTCCGCAATCCGGAGCAGATTCTGTACCGAAACTGAATTTCCGGATGGTAGGGCGCCGTCGTAAGCCGATTTAATCGGCACCAGCAATCTTTCTGCATTAACCGCAGTCAAAAAGTATCCGCCGTATTCTTCATCGAGAAAAAGGTCGTCTTGAGCGCCTTGTAGGGCAATAGCCCGTTCAAGCCATCTATAGTCAAAGTTGGTTTCATATAAATCCAACAGACCCGCGATAAAAAACGCGTAATCATCCAAATAAACTTGGTCCGCCCGGCTCGTATCAGTTACGCTTCGGCGTAGTCGTCCATGATCGTTTAAATCGCGCAAAATAAAGCCAGCTGCCCTTTCTGCCGCATTGAGGTAGGCAGGAACAGACAAGATTTGGTAGCCTTTCGCAAATGCCGATATGGCTAGGCCGTTCCAAGACGTCAGAACTTTTTTGTCGAGCAATGGCGCGGGCCGCTGTTTCCGCATGCGAAGTAGGCGCCGTTTTATTCCAACAAGTTGCTTCCTTATTTGTGGAAGAGGTCGGTCAATTTCCTCCGCAACTTTGTTTAGTGGGGTTTTGACGTGTAAAATTTTCCGCCCATCCCAATTGGCATGCGTTCCGAATCCATAATGGGCCTCAATAAGCCGCACTTCCTCGCTACTAAAACGTTCGCGTAACTCCTCCAGATTCCAAAGATAATAGTGACCTTCCCCGCCTGCGCTTTCCGCGTCGGACGCCGAATAGAACCCCCCTTCTGGTGCAACCATATCTCGCAAAAGATAATCAAGTACCTCTGCCGCTATATCGCAAAATTCCTGTTTATTTGTGGTCTGGTACGCCTCCAAATAGACGGCGGCCAGCTGCGCATTGTCATACAACATCTTTTCAAAGTGGGGTATCCTCCAGGCCCTATCAGTAGCGTAGCGGTGAAAACCTCCACCGACTTGATCATAAATACCACCAGAGGCCATCGCCACAAGTGTTTCTTCAACGGCTAGCCTTGTACGTACATCTCCCGTTCTTCTATAAGAACGCAGAAGAAATTCAGGCACGACACTTCGTGGAAATTTGGGCGCCGCACCAAATCCTCCATTGGCAGTATCGAATTTCGATTGGAAATCCGATACTGCACTAAAAATAACCGCGCTGGTCGGACCCTTCCCGTCCGGGTCTGGAACTAAATGAACCGCGAGCCCGCTCGCTATTTTATTAGCAATATTATTCACTTGAACACGTCGCTCGTGAAAGGCAGTGTTCATGTCACTCAAAACGGTTAAGAATCCCGTTCCTCCTTGAGCCGCCTTACCTTTCGAAGGGAAATATGTCCCCCCGTAAAACGGCTTCCTCTCCGGGGTGAGCCAAACAGTGCTTGGCCAACCACCCGTACCAGTCATAAGCCGCAGGGCGCCCATATAAACTGCATCTACATCGGGACGCTCTTCCCGGTCTACTTTGATAGCGATATAATGGCGGTTCAGATATTCAGCTACACTGGTGTCCTCAAACGATTCCCGCGCCATAACATGACACCAAAAACAGGTGGAATATCCCACGGAAAGCAGAATTGGTTTGTCTTCCTTTTTAGCCGAAGCAAACGCATCCTTACCCCAAGCATACCAGTTCACAGGGTTGTGTGCGTGTTGCACAAGATACGGACTAGCCTCCAAGATGAGCCTGTTGGTGTAGAGAGGTTGTCCGTCTTTGGACAAATGACGCGTACGAGGAACATGCGCCTCTCCGCGCCTAGCCTGTTCTTGCCGGAGTCGATTTTGCAACGAATTCGGAAAAGCCGTTAGTCCAGGAAGGGGCTGTACCAATGCAGCCACCGGAACGTGAAAGTTCAACGCAAGGATACAAATGACGGTGCTTCGAAATATAATGCGCACTCGTTGACCCCGCGAGCCCAATGCCAAAGACGGCCAATTGCCTAACCAGACGGCTAACTCTAACGGCCCGAGAGGCATCTTCTCGGGCGAGCAACCTGGACGGCACTAAGGCTAAAAAACGCTGTTACTTCTGCCCGCGGGACGAATGGTTAATTAAACTCGCTGCCGCCGCCGCTCCAAAACCGTTATCGATGTTCACAACAGTAACTCCGGCCGCACAAGAGTTCAACATGGCAAGCAACGCAGCGACGCCTCCAAAACTGGCCCCATACCCGACACTCGTCGGGACGGCAATAACGGGTCGGTCTACGAGCCCTCCAACAACGCTCGGCAACGCGCCCTCCATACCCGCAACCACTATTAGTACCGAGGCTTTTGTTAACTCATCCAACCTATCGAGAAGGCGATGCAGTCCCGCCACTCCGACATCAAAAAGTCTTTCCACTTTGTTCCCTAACCATTGCCCACAAATAACGGCTTCCTCCGCCACTCGCATATCGGCCGTCCCGGCTGTAACAACAAGGATAGATCGATCCGAGACTGGGACGGCCGGCTTTCCAACAGCACCAACCCGTGCCACAGCGTAGTACTGCAGTTCCGGAACGAGACGTCTCACGTCTGCCGCCTTTCCCTCGTCCAACCGAGTGATCAGCACGTAATCTCCCTCGGACACAATTTCTTCAGTTATTTTCGCAATCTGTTGGCTTGTCTTATCCTGGCCCCATATCACTTCGGGGAATCCCTTGCGGACACCCCTATGATGATCCACCTTGGCAAATCCTAGATCCTGAAAAGGAATTTTTCTTAGCAGCACGACAGCGTCGTCAACGGACAAGTCGCCCTGTCGAACCTTCGCCAAGAGCCGGGTGAGATTCTCTCCTGTCATTCAGATTCTCTTACGCAATGATCAAACACTCTAAAATGACTGGCGGGGAAAATCTGCTTATCGTGACTCACCAAAATTCCTTCACTCCTGGGAACAACCTTCCCGACCCGCGTGATAGAGCATTTCCCCTGGCTGGAGATTTTCTGTATTTGCACGTGGTCCTCGGCGGCTCCACAGAACAGCAGTTCACAATTCTCGCCGCCCACCAATGCGTCCATGAGCTCGCCCGGACCCATTACAGCCTCGTATTCACTCGACACTGGTATCCTTTTCGCATCAATGCTAGCGCCCACTTTGCTCGCCTCACAGATATGCGTCAAATCCTGCAATAATCCGTCGCTAATATCTATCATCGCAGTCACTACGGAGTTAGCAACCAACGCGAGCCCTGCCAACACACGCGATGTAGGGCACAAAAAGCGCGACTTCAATCTTTCCAGATCTGCTGTCGCAACACCCTCACCCACTTCCCCATTAAGAATCTGCAGACCGATAGACGCGTCACCCAGAGTCCCGGTCACATAAATATTATCACCTGTTCTGGCACCGGAACGAGTTACATAGCCGTGCGGCGTATCCCCCAACATCGATACCGAGATCATTAAGACGGGTGCCGAGCTCATGTTACCACCGATAACCGTTGTACCGTAGTTCTGAGATGCCTTGAGAAAACCATCAAAGAAGGCATCCAGATCCGAGACCTCGTACTCTTGAGGTATTCCCAGGCTGAGGAGAGCAAACGCTGGTCGGCCGCCCATGGCAGCTACGTCACTCGCGTTCACTTCAAAAGCCTTCTGACCTAACATGAAGGACGGCATCCATTCCGATTTGAAGTGGACACCTTCGATCATGGCATCAGTAGTAACAACTGTCGTTCCTGGGAGTGAGAGTGCGGCGCAATCGTCACCGACACCCAAGTCGATCCTCTTGTCGTGGTTCGTCCGTGGCAGACGCTCTCGCAATCGGCGCAGAAAAGGAAATTCCCCCAGCTCCCCCATCTTCATGATATTTAACCAAACAACTCTTTCACCTTATCAAAAAAGCTCTTCGAGATCGGGTGAACATCGTCACCGTCTAAGCGGGCAAACTCCTCAAGTAACTCCTGCTGCCGTTCGTCAAGCTTCGTGGGCGTTTCCACCTTCACGCGTACGAGCTGATCCCCTCGCCCTCCGCCTCTAAGATCCACCACGCCTTTGCCCCGCAAACGAAAAACACTTCCTGACTGCGTCCCAGCAGGAACTTTCATTTTTATCTTCCCTTCCAAAGTTGGTGCTTCAATATCTGCACCCAGTGCTGCCTGAGGGAAGCTGATAGGAAGCTCACAAATCACTTCCGTATCTTGTCGATCAAACAATGGGTGCCCGCGCACCTCAACCATAACGTACATGTCGCCCGGCGCTCCGCCCGCCGGGCCGGCCTCGCCCTCACCTCTCAACTTGAGGCGAGAACCGTTATCCACGCCTCCAGGCACTTTAATTTGCAGGTTGGAAGTTTTGCGTACTGCCCCTGCGCCCCGGCATTCGGGACAGACTTCATGAATCGTGGCACCTTGCCCTTGGCACTCGTTACAAGTACGAGCCACCGTGAAGAAGCCTTGTTGAAACCTTACCTGACCAGTCCCTTGGCAGGTTCCACACCGTTGTGGCGACGTTCCGGGTTTAGCTCCACTCCCCTGACACTTTTGACAAGCAGCCCTACGGGGCACTGATACCGTTTTTTCCGTCCCGAACGCGGCTTCTTCAAAAGAAATCTCAATGCTGTAGCTCAAGTCCTCGCCACGCGATTGACGCGCCCGGCCCGAGCGTCCCCCACCGAAAAAATCTCCAAATATGTCCCCAAAAATATCTTCAAAATTATTCGAAAAATCAAATCCGCCACTGAAGCCCGGCGCTCCTTGTTCAAACGCGGCGTGTCCAAACCGGTCATACTTCGCCCTTTTGTCGGAATCACTTAATACCTGGTAGGCCTCGGAGAGCTCCTTAAATTTCTCCTCGGCCGCCTTATCTCCCGGGTTACGGTCCGGGTGGTACCGCAACGCCGCCTTTCGGTAGGCTTTTTTGAGCTCTTCCCCATCCGCCCTACGACTCACCCCCAAAAGTTCATAATAGTCGTCTTTTGTTGCCATACCTCACCCTGCACCTCTACAACGAAGACCCCGATGCCACAGCGTAACCGCCAAATGAGGGTCTCTTCAGAAGGCCGCCTATTACGAAATATTCTAACACCATCCAGCATAAAATTTTGGACAGTCACTTAACTTCTTCGAAATCAGCATCCACCACGTTATCATTCTCTTTTTTAGTGTCCGCACCGGCGCCACCGCCAGTCGGGTCATCATCCTTCTCTTGACCCTCCGCTTCATCAGATTGTTGTTGAGCCGCCTGCGCGTACATCGCCTCTGCGAGTTTGTGCGATACCTGCGTCAGTTCTTCGGTCGCCGACTTCATCGACTCCGTATCGTCACCTTCCAATGCTTTTTTAGCGGTTTCGACCGCTTCTTCTATCTTGCTAGCCGTCTCAGAATCTATCTGATCTTTGTGATCCACCATCGACTTCTCAGTAGAGTAGACTAGCGAATCGAGCTGATTGTGAACCTCTATTCGCTCTTTCTTCTTTTGGTCTTCCTCAGCATGAGATTCCGCATCCTGCACCATTTCTTGTATTTCGTCTTCCGATAATCCGCTCGAAGCGGTTATTTGTATAGATTGTTCCTTTCCTGTCCCTAAGTCCTTTGCATTGACATGCACAATCCCATTAGCATCGATATCGAAAGTAACCTCTACTTGTGGCACACCTCTCGGAGCAGGTGGAATACCCACTAAATCAACCTGCCCCAAGAGCTTATTGTCAGTTGCCATTTCTCGCTCGCCCTGATGTACCCGTATCGTTACCGCGGTTTGATTATCGGCCGCGGTAGAAAACACCTGGCTCTTCTTAGTCGGGATCGTAGTATTCTTTTCTATGAGCCGGGTGAACACTCCTCCCAAGGTCTCAATGCCCAACGAGAGCGGCGTCACATCCAGCAGCAGTACGTCCTTAACGGCTCCTGATAGCACACCCCCCTGAATTCCCGCTCCCACTGCCACCACTTCGTCCGGTTTCACTCCCTTAT
>CAYWPF010000003.1:0-27265 GCA_964460065.1 uncultured Enterobacteriaceae bacterium | reverse complement strand
CGCGACATTCGCTCTCTTCCGCACTGACTTAAAAGACGACATTCTTTTCCGGAATGACCCGAAAAGCCGTGTCCTTGGGTATTTTCAGAACGTCGATGCGACGCGACGCCAAGGTATTGAATTTAGCCTGAGGGGCAAGTGGAACTGGGGCCGTTGGTTTCTGAACTACACAATTACCAACGCCACTTTCGAGGAAGCCATCGAACTATTCACCTTTGCTAACGAGAACAGAACCGCCGACGTCCGCGCCGGCGACCGTCTGCCGTTAGTCCCCCCTCACCGTGTCAACGGTGGCATCGAAGTATTCCTTGGTAGATCGTGGCGGCTGAGTATCGATTCCAGCTTCACGGACAGCCAGCGCCTTCGCGGCGACGAAGCCAATGCGCACGGCCGTCTAGATGCGTACTTCACAACCAATGCCGCAGTGGATTTCACGTTCCGAAACTACACGGTCTTTCTGCACATCGAAAATATTTTTGACGAAGAATATGAGACGTACGGCGCATTCCATGATAACGTTGTCGACAACTCCGGCGTCGAACCATTCATGGGTCCGGGTGCCCCCCGGAGCGCATACGCTGGAATTCGCATGGAATTCTAGCACCAATCGCCTCCCTGTTGTGTAACGCCGGTATCCTGCCTGAGACGTTGCCTAAATACCCAGGTCTAATAGATTATAATCATGCATGGAAGCTTTTGCATCGTCGTCCCACGTGTAGCATTCTCCCGATTCTACAAACGGTTGATAGCAAAACGGCTCTTCATCGGGGAAACGCTGCTTCCGTGCGTCAATAGCATACCCTATAACCCGGGAACGCTTTCGTATGCGCTCCTCGTCGTATACGGCGGGAACATTTTGCACTCCGCCTGCATGAACACCGAGCACCGACGACCGCCGGTGAAATCCCATGTTTACCGTGACACGCCAGTCCTGACTGGTATTGGCAAATGATCCATGCAGCAATTGTCGGTTAGAGATGACAACGTCACCTGGCCCGCAAATCATCGGGACAGCGTCGGGCAAACGTTCTGTCCCACATTCGCGCACTAGCCTTTCTATGTCGATCTTGCCTGACTTATGAGTCCCAGGTACGACCCACACTCCATTGGCGGGCGTGGATCCGTACAATTGTGCCATTAGGTTAAACCCATGCATCCCATGATCCCAATTCGGGTTGTCCCAATGCGTGGTCCCGTCCTGATGCCATGCAACGGAGGCGCCTTTGCCTGGTTCTTTAACGAACAGTGCGTCCGAAAACGGAGTAAAGTCTTGACCGTTGATCGCCTCGACCACCTGTAACAGTTGCGGATGCCCGTACAGTCGGAGGCTCGCCTCGGAGAATTGCAGTGACCCGATGATTAAATACACCACCTCGGCAGGCAACCCTGAAGGAACCGCAGGTTCCCACATCTTGACCGGGTGCCTACCGTTAGCAATGTCTGTACCCCCGAAGGGATCTCCCAACGGCTTCGACCAGAAAAGGGTAGGCGCCTGGCAGCCGGTCGCCAATGCGGGTCGCCCACGCCGGTCTAGACGAGACCCTCGCCTTGCGGGCAGCCGCTCCATTATATCGAAAAGATCCGTTTCGAGGTCCAATAACTCATTTTCTTTGACGACGCTCTCGAAAACGTAGAATCCATACTCTGAGTACGCCTCGAGAATATTGGGATGAAGGTTTCCTTCCGAATCGAAGCGAATTCTCCCCCTATTGGGAATGGCATAGGCTCTCATCTCTCCTTCTCGCAGGTACTCGGTCATAGCCTGCTGATGAATACCATAGTCGCCCGTCACCGTTGTTTCCTGTTCCCTTGTCGCCATACTTCTGCCTCCATCTATCTTCTTGTAGCCACCATACACCCTTCCAGTCAGCCCACACCACCGAGGATTGCCACCGGCTCGACAACGGGTTCAATCGATCAGTTCGGTGTCCACGCCACCGCCCTAACTTCTCCGAACTCCCTTTCGGACTTCTGCCAAGATATTCCGGCGTCATGACTCATATATATATATCCATGGATACTGTTAGCCACGATATAATTCGGATCAGCGGAGTTAATAGCAAACCAATAGATCGTCGAGTTTGGGGTGGCTGGTAAAGACACCGACTTCCAAGTGGTACCGCCGTCGCTTGTCCGTTGAATTGCGCCGACCTTGCCCGGGATGAAGTCACCGTTCCCAACAAAGATGACTTCAGAATCGTCGGCCTTCACCGCCACTCCTCGGCAATATGAAATACCCCGGTCAGAGAAGCGCGGAAACCCATGCAAGGACCAATTCACGCCTTCGTCTGTACTCGTCCATATTCCGTCCGGCGTGGTGACTAGCAACTTGGACTCAGCCCCTATAGCGATGGCAAGTCCATGTATGTCCTGGTTCAGCTCATTCTCGCCGAGAGGAGGCAGTCGTTCCCACGTGCCACCATCGTCCCTACTGCGGTACAACCCGTCTATTTCACCCCCTATCCAGATCGTCGCATGATTTCGAGGATCATACAGTATGTTCGTTACTTTAGGAGCACCAGCCAGACACCGATCCACAATGCCAACGTCAACCTCGTTCCAATTTTTTCCACCGTCATGTGTTCTGAACACACCGGGCTGTTTTATACCCACCATGACTGTATCCGGGTCATCAGGATGTACCGCCACAGACCAGATTTGTTTATCGCTGAAGGGAGATTCTATAAGGTCCCAACTGGCACCCTTGTCTTGGCTTTTATAGAGCCCAACTTCAGACCCGGCGTAAAGAGTGCTGGTGTCGTGCGGCGAAGTCACCAAGGATCGTATCTGTACTTCGCCGGGCTCGGCCGAAAACGGAAGATTCATTTTGCTTCGTCGCCAACGGGAGCCACCGTCAGAACTGTACCATACACCTGCTCCGACAGTTCCGACACAAACCGTATGTCCATTATCCATCTTTTCCTCCTACAGCAAAGCATTTTCCGAATACCATCCTTCTCCGCACAAACAAAGACAATCGCACGCGCACATTTCCAGCGTATACGCCGGCGCCACCTTCTCCCGGCGTATACGCTGATACGTTCGCAGCCTGCTTTCTATAGGCGACGACAGGAGACTAGAAATCAGAACCGAGACCACGATAAGTCCCTGTCACCATATATCCCGAAGCAATCATACAACCGAATCGATAAACGTGATATTCCTCTTGTTCAAATCAAGGAGCCAAAATGGAATCAAACTCCCGAATCGATGTATATCTGGTCTGCAACGCCAAATACCACGACACCAATTTTGCTCGACTCGAGTTGCTCAAGTTGTTGGCAGAACACGAGGACGTGGTCGTGCGAGTTAGTGAAAACTATTCTGACTCTGCCGCTATCCTAAGCTCGGTCCTCCTAATCACTTATACCTGTGACCTGTGCCCGAACGAACAGGAACTCAACACGCTTCAGAAGTTTCTCAACAATGGAGGTCGGTGGTTCGCACTACACGGGACCAGTGCGATGTTGGAATTCGTCGGCGATCCTATAGAAACGGACAACGTTACAATTCCCGGAAAAGTGCACACGCCACGAAAAGCGCCGGCACTCTGTCATATGCTTGGTAACCATTTCGTTTCACACCCTCCCGTTCAACGTATCCGCGTGACCGCAAGCGATACCGAACACCCCCTCGTCCGAGGTATCGCACCGTTCGAAGTCTTCGACGAACCCTATTATTGTGAATTTGAGGGGCAGATTCATACACTCTTGGAGTCTCGATATACCGCAAAGGCGGAAGGATACGTGATTGAAGAACCGAAGGACGACGCGGTACGGCCACAACTCTACTTACATCCTTACGGCAGCGGGGAGGTATTATATTGCACACTGGGCCACTGCCGCGGCAAATACGACATGCAGCCACTTATGCCGGTGTGCAGCATTGAACGATGCTCCTGGGAATCTCCGATATACTACGAAATCTTGCGACGCGCCTTGCTGTGGGGAACCCACCGGCTCGACGACTGAAGACGCACTCGAGGGGGTGGCCTAGTCTTTTCCTCGATGGTGCACTACCCTAGGTAAAATGAAGGGCACGATCCAGGAAATTAACCAAACGTCGCTCATTCGAAAAATACAGAAGCTCCTCCAATTGAGCCGAGACGACGCCGCCACCGAACACGAGGCGGCTCTCGCCGCAGCAAAAGTCCACGAACTCCTGGCATCATACAACTTGTCCCTGGCAGAAGTCGAGGAACATGTCCCGACCGAGACCTCGCACCGGAACCGGGACATGAAAGTCGAGGGCTGGAACAGCCGGAGACTGTTGCCTTGGGAGCGGCTACTTTGGCTCGCGACATGTAAACTGTATTTTTGCTGCTCCACTCTTTCCGTCGGCCGGTCATTTATTATCGGCCGCGCGCACAATGTAATTGTCGCGAAGGAAATGCTCACGTACCTGATAGAGACGGTACGACGACTCCGAAAGGCACACTACGGGAAAGGAAGACGGTTTCTTGATTCGTTCGCGTATGGGTGTGCCCAGTCAATAAGCGACAAGATTAAGGAACTGATCGCCGAGCGGGAGCCCGCCCCAGAGGAGACATTGCTCCCTGCTATACAGGAAAATTATCGTGACGAGGTCTTCGGTTTCCTCGCCGATCAAGGGAAGCGCGTTCGGAGGCTTTCGGGAGCCACCAGATCTATGAGAATCGATCCCGACGGCTATGTCGCCGGACAAATCGCGGGAGAAGGCGTAGGCCTAGAGCCACAACTTCCCGCTCAACAAGAAAACGATCTTTCCGGCCAGGGGACTAACCCTGGGCCAGCGGCCCTCTAATGAGCTGGCCTGGCAATTCACCCGTGTGTTCGTTCTCCCGCAGTACCAACTGACCGTTCACGATAGAAGCCAGAAACCCTGACGCTTTCTGTTTCAGCCGGCGCGCCCCTGCGGGGAGGTCATAGGTAAGCTCTGGCATCTTCGGTCCTACCGTTTTGGGATCAAAAATTACGATGTCGGCAGCCATGTCTTCTCGTATCAGTCCTCTATTTTGGATTCCCCATTGGGACGCTGGAACGAACGTCAACTGTCGTACGGCGTCTTCGAGCGTAAGCGCTTCCTTTTCTCTAACCCAATGACTCAGTAGGTGCGTCTGTAGCGACGAATCCATGATTTGGGAAACATGAGCCCCTGAATCCGAGAACGTCACCACAGAGTGAGGGTGTTTAATCATTTCCAGAACATGGTCCTGGTTCTCATTCGCCAACGGTTGCAAAAAGAATTGCTTAAGATTTTTCTCGAGCGCCAGATCGATAAATGTATCGACTGGATCCTGGCCACGCTCTAGGGCAATCTCTTTTATCGAGCGGTGTGGCGGATTAGCCGTATCCATCAGAAACAACCATTCAAAATTGGCAGCCCGAGCCTCGGGGCCAACACCCTTGTTCCCGTCATCCTGTTGTGTGTGCGCCTCGGCGACCAGCTGACGACGAAATTCTGCGTCACGGAGGGCCTTCTCCTTTTCCTCTAAAGATCCCATTTTTTTGAGCTTTCGCCATGTAGGAAGACGATCAAAGGGCGTGTTAGTTTGAAAAGACAGCACGGCATTGAGTGCGCGGCTATGTACCTGCAGGAACATCCGTCCCCCAGCCGCAGCCGTCTCCTCAGCCAAATCAAAATACGGTTTCCAACAACCTGGCGCACGGCGCATACTAAACATGCCATAAGTCACAGGCACGCCCGTGTCGATGGCCAGTGCCTTCAGACGATCCATGTACTCCTGCATTCGGTCTGGGCTTTGGCCGGTGTCCTCCCCCGCGATCTCGAATATACCGGCGCCAACTTCGGACATCGCACCTACAAGTCGTCGCACCTCTTCCCAGTTTGCTAAACGGCTCGCCACCGGCTGACGTTGTGGTGTTTGGTGATTTCGCGTCCGCGATGTCGTAAATCCCATCGCGCCGGCCTGAATAGCTTCCTTAACCGCAAGCGTCATGCGCTCCAAATCAGCTTCTGTCGCCTCCTCTGTAAAGGCGCGCTCGCCCATGACATGTGTACGGAGCGCCGAATGTCCCATATACGCCGCATAGTTGATACCTTTCGGCAACCGTTCAACGGAATCCAAGTACTCAGGAAACGTTTCCCATGTCCACTTTATGCCAGCATTCATTGCCTCAGGTGCAATATCTTCCGCCCGTTCCAGGTTCCGCATCACCATATCCTTTTCGCTCTCTTTGCAGGGAGCGAGCGAGAATCCGCAATTCCCCATAACTACACTCGTGATCCCATGCCAGCACGAACAGGTGCCCAAGGGGTCCCAAGAAACTTGTGCGTCCATGTGGGTGTGACCGTCAATGAACCCGGGAGTAACAACATGCCCGTCCGCGTCTATCGTCTCGCGGGCGCTGTCGTTAATGCGACCGATTGAAGCTATCCTACCATCATTCACGGCCACATCGGCCCTAAAACGTGGCATGCCCGAGCCGTCTATTACCGTACCGTTCTTGATGAGAAGATCGTACTGCATCAGTCCCTCCTTAGCGAGTGAAGCGAACATCCATAACGCGAAACTCGACAGTATTTCGCTATGTGACATTGCCTAGGGATTTTTGTCAAGCTGCGTCAAGGGTTCGTAAGTAGTCCTAATCTTCTGTAGACGTAGAGCCGGCGTTTCTTTCTCAAAATAAATACTTGCAAGGACGGAACCTTACTATTGCCTAGCCATTAAGAATTGATCCGCGCGCCCGCTACTCTACAAACCAGGGCAGGCATTTTGCACCATTGGTCCTTAGGTCGTTCGTGGTATAAACCTGAGTGACTGTCGATCCACTCGCTAATGGCAGAATATAATCACACGGCCGGGCAGGCGCAAAATGTAGCGCCTGCCCGGCCTAGAACCAATATATAAAAACACAACGATGACTATGCCGCACATACCCCAGCCCGGCGGGTCAGAAAAAAAACCAGCACTCTTCCACGGCTGGGTGATCGTTGGTGTATTGTTCATTGTCTCGTTAATAGACGGCGGATTCACGTATACTTTTTCAGCCTTTCTTCGTCCGTTGTCTGAAGAATTTGGATGGACACGCGCCGAAACCTCGGTAGGCTTTTCTCTGTACTTGCTCGCTGTAGGATTAGTACTGCCTATCTGGGGCTGGCTAGTGGATCATATCGGCGTCAGGAAAGTCTTCCTATGCAGTGCGCTCCTGGACGGGTGCGCCTTATTAATCCTCAGCCAAGTGAACACCCTTAGGACGTTCTATCTACTCTACTTTGTGCTTGGAGCGGGGCTGGCTGGCATTGGTCCGACAACGGTTGGGAAAGTGATATCGCAGTGGTTCAATGTTCATCGTGGACGCGCTATGGGCCTCGCTCTAGTGGGAACTGGTCTCGGCGGGCTCACCCTAGTCCCGCTGGCCGGTACCATTATTCAGGATTTCACCTGGAGGCTCGCCTACCAAGTTCTTGCCGGCCTTTCATTGTTCGTGATGTTCCCCCTCGTATGGTGGTTACTCGCTGATTCCCCGAGCGATAAAGGTTTAAAGCCCTTAGGTAGCGAGAAGGCCGGGCCAGCCAAATGCTCCCAGAAGCGTCCCCGAGTGCCGAGTTGGACGTTCCGGGCGGCCTTGAAGACGCCAACATTCTGGTTACTGGGGATAGCGCTTTGTGGCGGCCTCGGTGCGGGTATGTCCTTCAACGCGCATCTCGTCGCGTTGCTGCAGGACGAAGGCTTCAGTCTAGCCTCCGCTGCCTCTTTAGGCGGCCTAACCCTCGGCATGAGTATGGGCGGTCGTTTCTTTATCGGCTGGGCAAGCGACTATGGCCACCCTCACAGACTCCTTTCCGGGAGTCTCCTGTTACAAGCCTGTGGTCTGGGGTTGTTGTACCATTTCGACACATTCGGCAGTTCGATACTGTACATTGTTGTACCGGTGTTCGGACTAGGCTTCGGTGGCCTCGCTGTCCTATGGCCGGTCGTCGTCGGTTTTAATTTTGGCCTACGGCATTTTGGAACTATTGCCGGATTCCTGGGCACAGTCTCAGCAACAACGGGCGGAGCCCTCGGTCCAATTATCTTAGGCGCAACGTTCGATACGACCGGAAGTTATGACTGGGCCTTAATCATCTGCATTAGCGCCTACATTATAGGAGCCATCGCCGCGCATTTTGCTCCCACGCTCGGCCCAGGAACACAGAGGCCTGTCGAACCTTAACCCCAAGCACTATCACCAACGGTAGAAATGTTTGCCTCTTGAGGAGACACCCAAAACATAGACTCCGGACCTGATCACGGCATGCTGTTTGATTATCAACTGAGCCGGCGCAGTCCTTCCTGTCCTGCCTAGATAGGAAACATCCCGAGAACCGATGCCTTAATGACCCCTAGGGATCCACCCGCGCTGAGGCATACCCACTAATTACCTCTACTCCGTCCTGATTTACCGTGGATACATCAAAATCTACAATGTGGCCGCCCTCTTCTTGGCGAATCGCCTTGACGGTTGCTTTAGCCGTAAGTGTATCACCCGGCCAAACCTGTCGTGTGAACCTCACGCCGTACTGGGTCAGTCGTCCATCTCCGACATAATTTGTCAACATCTTTCCCGTCATTCCCATAGACAACATCCCATGCGCAAACACAGAAGGGTAGCCTGCGACTTTCGTGACAAACACTTCATCCGTGTGGACTGGATTATAGTCACCGGATGCGCCAGCGTACTGGACCAGCTGCGTACGCTTTAAATCCTCGACTACCTGTTCTTGGTGACTATCACCGACTTTTAGATCCTTTGCCGAAAGTGCCATTCTATCCTCCTACTGATCCGCGGGACGTTCAGTTTGAACGCCAACGCTTCGTGCGGTAATCACCAATTCGTCGTTTTGGTCACGGTACTCGGTAATCGTCTCCGAAAAAATTAGCTTTCCGGATCGCTTGCCCTGTTTTTCCCATCTTTTTCCCGGCTTCTCCGTTGCACTCAGCACGTCACCGGGTTTCATATGACGATGATATTCAAAATGTTGCTCAGCATGCAGCAGACTCTTCGCTGTACCGCCCTCGCCTGTCGATTCCTTTCCCGTCGTCTTTTTTATCCCAGTAGGTTCTTTTCCCGAACCGAACCAATCTTGGCCAGGCTTCGGACGAAGGAAATAATCTGGATCAAACTGCGCACTCGCCTGTGCAAATGTCGGGGGGGCAATGACAGACCCGGGCTCCGTAGTCTTTGCATAATTCTCATCGGCATAGATGTCATTGTAGTCGCCCACGGACCGAGCAAACATTAAAATGTGACTCGCTTCTACTGGGAATTTCTTTGCAGGCATCGTAACCTCTCTTTTTTTGCAGCTAAACTAATTGTAAAAATACCAATTATGTTCACCCAACACCAATAAGCACGGGCACCTACTACAGGGCACAAGCAAGAGACTAATTCCGCAGGTGAGCTTGATAAAACAGCATAACCCGATGCCACATGTCTTGAGCAGCTACCGGTCGATAGCTGTCACGGTAATCCGCAAAAAATGCGTGCCCTGCATCCGGATACATCCGCATCTCGTATTCTTTTCCATGCTTCTCCAGCTCCGCCTGTAGCTTGTCGGCATGCTCGGGCGACGGGTTTGGATCTTCCTCACCGAACAAACCAAGTAAGGGGCAGGACAGATCCTTCACCATATCGATGGGGGAAGTGGGGCGTGTCGGAGGAAATTCATCCTGGATGATAAAACCGCCTGCCGAATCGCCCGCAGCATCCAGATTATTACTCGTACACCCGAACATTAACGTGTAGCGACCGCCAGAACAGAAGCCGATGGCGCCAACCTTACCGTTGGAACGAGGATCCGCTTTTATATATCGCGCGCCGGCATCCAAATCGCCCATAGCCTGATCGTCCGGGACAGAGAACATCACCTTAATGACATCGTCAATGTTTGTGGGGTCCGGGTTACCCTCGCGCGTGTACATGTCCGGTGCTAATGCGATGTAGCCTTCCCGTGCAAACCTGTCAGCAACATCTTTAATGTGATCATTGAGCCCAAACGCCTCCATGATCACAATCACACCTGGGTGGGGGCCATCGGATACTGGTCGGCTCAGGTATGCGTCAACGGCAGTATTACCTTTTCCTTCGTATTGCGTCATTTGCGATTTAATTTCTGGCGGTCTCATAATTTCCCTCCTGAAAAATTGCTTATCAGGACCATACGTCCTGGGCCAAGTCGTTTCAAGCCTATTGTCGTCAGCTGGACTTTATAGACGTCACTCAAGGTGATAGAACGGCACGCCACACCCTAACTATTTTGGAAGAAAAACAAAAGTCCGAACCTCGATACTTTCACGCGCGGGCGCGCCATTTGGAGTGGTAGGGTCATCAAAGCCGGTGTGTGCCGTGAAGCGGGCCTGACCAACATCGAGTGAATCATACCCTTTCATGAGCAGGGCTTCGTTGGCTTGCATCAACGGAAAATAAATCAAACGGTGATTTGGGTTGTGCGCAGCCGTATAAATTTTTCCTGTCCTTTCTTCAAACACGAGGTCCGTATCCACTAAATCCTTTGCTTCAAGGCTCCTCGCGTCACAAACCGCGAGGGGCGATTCTTGTATAGGCCCTCTTATTGGCCGCCACATAGTAATTTGCATCACGCGGTGTCTGAGCTGCTCCGCCGCCTCTTGACAGCCAAGCAAATCACGCAGGCGCTGCGCACCCGACCGCAAAGTATAGTCATTGTGCGCGAAGCGCGTCGTGCCAGAAATCGAGCGGTCTCCCTGCTTCTTCCGTGCGGCGCACCGGACGTTATGATCAAATGCGACCACTTTCTCAGCTCCCAGTGTAGTTTTAACTAATTCCTCAACCTCCGGGTAATACACGGACAACACTTCGTCCCGGTTATAAAAATCAACGACCTCCGTCTCGTGTGTCGTCAGCTCCAGGCCCTGATCGTCTAGCGTTAGGTGACGTTGCCGGGTCGCCCGTTTTCCACTGGCATAGGAAAAATATCGTAGGTCCCGGATTGTCTGGGTACACCGGGCGGAGGCTGGCAAGCATAGTTAACAATTTTCTTACTCTTCCCAACGTAGTACCGAATGGGAGCTTCTATATGGGGATGCGAGCGCATGAGCGTCTCCTCTCGTGATCGGCCCGTCTGACATTTTCACCAGAACCTCTTGTGTCAGGACGGCTCGGGACTTGTCCCGAGCCGTCCTTTAGGCCTGACCGCAGCGACAGGTGTTTCTTCTATGCGTCGCATTTCTTCCTCTGCAAAGAAATCTGGATTAGATACATAATCTCTCAGCATGTCAGTCGCATCGAATCCCCAAAACAATTTTTCGTCAATAACGGACGTCGGGACACCGAAAACCCCGGCACTAACCGCGTCCAGGGTGTTTTGGCGCAATTTTTCCTTGACCGTATCCCGTGCAATCTGCCGGTCAGCGTTTTCCAGTCCGATCCTGTTCGTAAGTTTCGTCCAAACGGCCGGGTCATCAAGCGACTGTCCGAGACCCCAAATAACGTAAAATATTTCATGGACCGCCGGTGCGGTGGCGCCCGCCGCGACGGCGAGGCGCAAGGCGCGTAATGGATTGAAGGGGTGAGCAGGCGGCATGCGAAACGGAATTCCTATTTTCCGGGCAAGCCAGTAAGTGTAGCGATACGTGAACATCCTTTTCTCGGGAATCTCTGCTGGTCCCAAATGGCCCCAGTGATCCAATAATCCAGCAAACAAGACCGGTCTCCGTTCAATTTCCAGTTCTCCCGGCAAATTGTCCAATTGATTTTGCTGAAGATAGGCATACGGTGAGATCACATCGAAGTACCAGACAAGTCTCCTCATACTAATCTCCTCTTCCCGTGACCGGCTGGACCTCAATCGGATCCGGTACGACCAAAAAATATAGCACTAACACTCCAACTAACAGTGTGACCGCAATCGCCAAGAATGGAAGAGTCCAGCTACCGGTCGTGGCGACCAAAAACCCCGCAGTCAAGGGACCAAAGATCCCCGCAAAATTGCCCGCGGCGTTCATAAGCCCAGAAATCGCTCCAATTTCTCGCGGATTGAGTTCTATGGGGATCGACCAACACGCGCCACCTCCCAGGTTCGCGAGAAACATATACGCGGCAAGACATCCGACCGACATGGCCGCCGAGGGAACGTAGGCCGCGGCAACAATAGCAGGCACCCCCAGAACCACGCAGAAGGAAGGGGCACGAACCCGTGCGAACCGAACGCTATATCCACGGCGTAGCAATACGTCTGACATAGCGCCCCCTATAATGAGCCCAGCGAACCCCGCTATAGTCGGAATCATTCCGAGGAACCCCATAGCCTGCATGGAATAACCACGAGCCTTGACCAAATAGGTGGGTGTCCAAAGGATGATCATCCACAACCCGTACACAATTAACAAATAGGCAACTGACAACCAAAGCACCCTTCGATCCGTGAGCAATTGCCACGGAGAAATATGCCGTGTGGGCCGCGGGGCTAACTGTTCCTCAATTGTTCGCCGTTCGTCTTCCGTCACACCCGGATGCTCAGCCGGTGTATTAGCTGAATATGCCAACCAGACCATCGCCCAGACAATCCCGACAATCGCATTAAAATAAAAAACAGCAGGCCAATTGAATGTCAGCACTATCCACGTTGTCAGAGGGTAGGCCAGCGCCTGGCCGAGGTGTGAGCCGGACATGCTCGCGGTCTGCGCCCTACCAAATTCCAGCCGAGGAACCCACCTGGAGTTCATCACGGCGTACGCGGGGAAACTTACAGACTCAAAGAGGCCAACGCCGAAACGGATTGCCAGCATCAGACCAAAGGCTATGGCCCCAGCCGGAGTCAGTGCCGTCAAAACGGAGAATCCGATGCACGACCAACCCAACACCCACCGCGTATTCCAACGGTCTGCAATAATGCCGCCCGGGAACTGGAGAAGCATGTACCCACAAAGAAAGGCCGAAAAGATCAGGCCAAAATCACGCTCGTTCCAGCCGAGAGCAGCCATCATTACGGGCGCGGCGACAGATATATTCACCCGATCCGCGTAATTGATCATGCTCCCAGCCGTGAGGAATCCAACCATTTTGTAGCGCACGGGCCACGGCATTAATTCACCTCAGAGGATCTTTGGTCCCAAGCAAAAAACCATTCCAAATCAATCAATCAAAATTTTCAGCAGTGCCTGGACTTTCGCTTCACCACGTTAGGTTATTCTTCCGAGTAGTGCTACGTGCAAGCTCTTGCATCATTCCTAAAACAGCACAATAAAGGAGCCAAACGTCTTACGGAAAAAGGAGTCGTTCTATGGACGGGCTTGAAGGAGTGAAGATTCTCGAACTGGGGCACATCGCCTCCGCGGCTTACGCGACGAAAATAATGGCAGACCTCGGGGCAGACGTCGTCAAGGTCGAGGAACCCACAGGCGACAGAGCGCGCAACTTTGGGCCCTTCCCGGAGGGCCTCTTAGACCCCGAAAAAAGTGGTTTATTTCTGTACCTGAATACGAACAAGCGCGGTATGACCATAGACCTCGAGCACGCCCCGGACGAATTAAATGGGCTGGTTAGATGGGCAGACATAATAGTGCAAAATTATCTACCAAAAGAAATGGAGCGATTCGGTATTGATTATGAGAGATTCCGAAATCTGAATCCCCGTGTCGTGCTGTGCTCCATTACACCGTTCGGGCTGACGGGGCCGTACAAACACTACAACGCCTACGATATCACCGTGGCGAACGCCGGAGGCTGGGCCTGGCTTAGCCCGGGCGCGTCAGACTTTCCAGACTTACCCCCCCTAACGCCGTACGGGCACCAGACGGAGTACCAAAGCGGCGTTGCGGCAGCCGCCGCTTCACTCAGCTCTTATTTTCGCGCGCTCCATACTCAGTGCGGCGAACACATCGACCTTGCGATGCAAGCGTATGTCAGTTCCTTCATGGAACAAAGTTTCGTGCATTACACCTACAGTAAAAAAGTTGCATCGCGACTCGGAAAGCGTTTGTTATACCCCTGGGGAATTTACCAGTGCGAAGACGGACTAATTTTTCTCATAGTCGCCGAGGAGGATCAATGGAAACGATTGGTTGATCTGATGGGTAATCCAGAGTGGGCGGAATGGGAAATTTTCCAGGGCCTAGACCGCGCCAAAAACCAGGATGTACTGAAGATGCAGTTGGACGAGTGGTTCAAAACTCAGAAAGTGCAAGAATTGTTCAAGAACGGACAGGAACGGCGTATCTGTTTCGCCCCGGTCCAAACAATGGAGCAGTTATCAGCAGACAAGCACCTGAAAGCCCGTGAGTTCTTTGTAGAAGTCTCGCACCCACGAGCAGGAACAGTGCGGCAACTGGGCGCTCCCTACCGACTCCGAGAGCCATGGTGGAAAGTACGGCGGCCAGCACCGACCCTGGGCGAGCACAACGACGACGTGAAGAGGGAGATCAGACAGGCTCGGGCACCCCTACCGGTCGAGAAGCCGGCGACCAATGGACGCCGGCCGCTAACCGGCGTGCGCGTGACAGACTTTACCTGGGTCTGGGCTGGGCCATTTGGGACGATGCACCTGGCCCATCTTGGTGCGGAAGTTATCAAAGTCGAATCAAACGCTCGAGTCGACATTACGCGCAGGCTTCCAATTTACCCCGACGACATGGAGCCTGGCGTCAACCGGTCAGGAATATTCAACGAATGGAGTATGGGTAAAAAAAGTCTGTTACTGAACGTGTCAAAGACGAAAGGGTTAGAAATTGTCAAAGAATTAATTAGCAAGAGCGATGTGGTCGTGGACAATTTTGCCACTGGCGTGATGGATAATTTGGGGTTAAATTACGACGATCTTAAGTGTATCAAACCCGACATTATAGTGGCTTCGATTTCAGGCTTCGGGCATACGGGCCCACATTCTAAGTATATGGGCTATGGTCCCGCGATGGCGCCTGTCAGCGGGTTATCTTCGCTAACGGGGTATAAAAACGGCCCCCCGCTTGAGGTAGGCATTTCGTACGGAGACCCGAACAGCGGCATTCATACGGCAGCGGCAGTTTGCGCGGCTCTTGCCGCACGCAAACGAACAGGCAAAGGCCAATACATCGACGTGTCCCTATTTGAATCAACCGCGGCGCTCGTACCAGAAGGTTGGATGGATTACGCCTTGAATAGAAAACAGCCTACTCGAAACGGGAACCGACACCCCACCCTCGCACCTCATAACTGCTTCCCATGCAGGGGCGACGATGCGTGGGTCTCAATCGCCTGCGGATCGGACGAAGAGTGGCGGGCCCTATGCCAGGCCATTGGTTGGACGCAGCTGGTGCTCGATGTACGTTTGAGTTCTCCCGAAGGCCGGAAAGAACACGAAGACGAGATCGACGAGCTCCTGACCCGATGGACGCAAGAGCGTGACAAGTGGGAAATCACTCGCACTCTGCAAGACGCCGGTGTCGCGGCTTTCCCTGCTATGAGTGCGTCTGAACTCGCGAACTGTCAAAACCTTGAAGAGCGAGGGGCATTTTCTCGATTGCCCCACCCGGAAGTCGGCCCCCGCCTCCATATGGGTATCCCCTGGCGCATGGCAAATTCGCCAAATGGAGTGCAGGCAACAGCGCCAACTCTCGGTCAGCATACCGACGAAATTATGCGCGAGGTCCTCGGGTACCGCGAAGAACAGATCTCGAGTCTAAAACACGATGGAATCTTGGATTAAGAGATATGGGGCAACCGGCCCCAACTTGCGGACCGAGGTTAGCTGTAGCGGAAAAGAGGGTCTACCCTTTACCGCGACGGGTAAGATTGAAACCCTAGTGGTCTCCCTTCCGTGCACGAAAAGTCGCAAATCGTCTCTTAGCCAAATCGCAGTAGCGTCTCCGGGGCATGCGCCACAAGCGTGATGAATTTCCATGTTGCGTTCACTCGCTGTAATGTATACGTCGCGCCGAGCCGTTCTAATTCGCCTCCATCCCGGTTATAACGTACCACGAGGCCACTAAACACCGCCGTTTTCTCACCGAGTATGCGAATTTGAACATCGGACACAGTACTATGATCGTAGTCCTTCAGTTTCAGGCCTTGGATTACCTGCTCAAACGAACGTTGGACCTGCTTTTCATCTGAAAGGCACGTCACGCCGTCACCTGTGACAAACAAACATGGGGTATGATAAAAGGCCACCAGCGCCTTCGCATTTCCCCCATGGAATGTATCAAGGTAGCGGTCGTAAAACTTCTCGATTGCAAGAATTTCACTCGACATATTCTGGCTCCTTTATTATTTGTTCTCAGTTTATCAAAGGTACCGCTCCACACCTGGGCCCTTACCGTGTATCAATCTGCACCCTTTACCACTGTCCCATGTCCCGGTAAAAAAACGGAGACGATGAAACCACCGAAATTCTCCTATCACGTCCCGACGAGCCTTGAAGAGGCTTTGAGTTTACTTGACGAATACGGAGACGATGCCAAAGTGTTGGCCGGCGGTCAGAGCCTCATACCGTTGCTCAATTTTCGTTTGGCCTATCCTGCGGCACTGATCGATATCAACCGGATGAAGCACCTATCCTATATCAAGAAAGACGCCAACGAAATCCGGATCGGGGCGCTGACAAGGCAACGAACCCTAGAGTTCTCGGACCTTGTCAAGCAAGAACTGCCGTTGTTGCACGCGGCCACCAAATTAATTGGGCATTTACCCATTCGTACTCGGGGCACCTTGGGCGGAAGCCTGTGTCACGCCGACCCAGCGGCAGAATACCCCGCAGCTGTGGTGGCTCTGGATGCACAATTGATCGTAGACGGCCCGCGCGGTCGCCGGACGCTTCGTGCCGACGAATTCTTTGAGAATTATTTGACCACAGCACTTGGACCAACCGACATTTTAGCAGAAGTGCGTTTCCCTCTCCGTTCCCGAACGTGCGGGTGGGCTTTCGAAGAGTTCGCACGAAGGCACGGAGACTTTGCTATCGTCGGCATCGCCGCAATTGTAGACACGGCCACCGCCGACCGGCCACTGATACGTATGGCTGGGGCCGGAATTGGACCGACGCCAATTCGTTTGCAAGAGGTAGAAAACCTCCTGCAAGACAGAGGATTGACCGATGCTGGTATTGAGGAAGCCGCTCGTAAAGGTCTCGCATCTATAAATCCCGATTCCGATATTCATGGTTCGTCTGAATTTAGAAGGCATTTGGCGCTACACCTCACCCGTCGAGCCATTCGCTCAGCGCTACGGCACAAGAAGGAAAACCTCCCATGAGTCCTGGTCCAGAAATCAGTTTGACTGTAAATGGTACGGCGGAGACTCGAACCGTCGAAACACGGAAACTACTTGTAGACTTCCTGCGAGAGGACCTAGGCCTAACAGGTACGCATGTCGGTTGCGAACACGGCATCTGTGGAGCCTGCACAGTGCTCGTTGACGGTGAGGCCGCTCGGGCATGTCTGATGTTGGCCGTTCAAGCTGATGGGGCGGACATTACCACTGTAGAAGGCCTGGAACAGCATGGCGAACTGCATCCATTACAAAAAGCCTTTGGACAGTGCCATGCACTACAGTGTGGGTTTTGCACACCAGGGATGCTTATGACCGCCTACGACTTATTGCAAACAAACCCACAGCCGTCTGAGGAGGAGATACGCCAGGGGTTGTCTGCCGTATTGTGTCGGTGCACCGGCTATCAAGGAATTGTCGAGGCGGTCCGAACGGCCTCAGAAACAATGGGCACAGACCCTAGAAGAAACCAGAAGGGCTCTAGCGACCGCAAAACCACGTTATAATTGAGAGGGACACCATGGCTCCTATGGAAGAGATGACACCCCGGCTCATTGGCGCCCGGGTCCACCGCAAAGAAGACCGTCGACTTGTAACCGGGCGCGGCAACTATGTGGACGACTGTCACCAGACCGGAACGCTCCATGCCGCGTTCCTTCGCAGCCCCTATGCCCACGCTCTGATTAAAGACCTCGACGTCTCGGCAGCGCGGCAGGTAGCAGGAGTCGTAACCGTCTTCGTTGCGACCGACTTATCGGCACACGTAAAACCGGTTCGTGCGGCGTCCAAGATGCAAGAATACAAAGAAACGAGTTTCCCCCCGCTTGCCATCGACAAAGTCAGGCACGTTGGCCAGGCAGTGGCAGTTGTGATCGCCGAGAGTCGGTACATCGCCGAGGATGCACTGGAACACATTCTGGTTAACTATGAGTCTCTCCCGGTGGGCTCTGACGTGGCAGAGGCGGCAACGCCCGCCGCTCCCGTACTCCATAGCGATGCCGGGACAAACGTACTGCTGTCTCGTGAATTTAAGAGGGGCGACGCGGACTCCGCCATAGGCAAAGCGCCCGTGCGCGTGCGTGACCGGTTCCGTTTTCACCGACACGCTGCCGTCTGCATGGAAAATCGAGGGTGCCTCGCGAATTACGACACAGGGAAAGAAGAGCTGACTCTCCGTTCCGCGACCCAATGTCCGGGGCTACTACGCGACGCCCTCGCAGAGTTACTCTCCATGCCAGAGCATTCTATACGAGTTGTGGCAAGCGACGTAGGCGGAGGGTTCGGAGCAAAGTCCTCTCTGTATCCTGAGGAAATTACGTTATGTGCGGCTGCTAGGCTCCTGGAACGTCCTATCAAATGGACAAGCGATAGACGAGAAGACTTAATGACGACAACACAGGCCTGGGACGAAGTCGTCGAGGCCGAGCTAGCACTTGATACGGAAGGAAATATCATCGGTCTCAGAGCCGACGTTACGAGCGATATCGGAGCCTATTCCATTTACCCGTGGACCGCGACCGTTGAGCCGATACAAACCATCAGCTTTTTGACTGGACCGTACAGAATGCCACACTACCGGGGAATCAACAGAGGAGTGGCCACGTGCAAAGCGCCAATGGGCCCCTATCGTGGTGTGGGACGTCCAATTACTACTTTTGTATTGGAGGGTCTAATAGATCGTGCGGCCCGACGTCTCAAAATGGACCCGGTCGAGTTACGACTCAAAAATTACATCAAACCCGACGAATTTCCTTATAAGACCCCTTCCGGAATCGTTTGGGACCAAGCGAGCCTTACCGAGTGCATGGTGAAGGCCCGGACAGTCTTAGACCCAAAAAAGACAGGCAACTGGTGCACTCAAATTCGGAAGAAGGGGAACTGGGCCGGAGTGGGGTATGCAACATATATTGAGCTCACGGGCGTTGGTTCTGCTATACCAGTATCACCGGGGATGCCTATCGCTACCGGTACAGAAGCGGCGTTTATACGGGTTGACCCTTCAGGGACTGTCACCGCAGCGTTCAGCGTTGCTCCGCAAGGACAGGGCCACGAAACCGCCCTTGCGCAGGTCGTCGCCGATACGCTCGGTGTGCCATTCGATGCGGTTCGGGTCATTTGTGGCGACACAGCCCTCGCTCCACAAGGCACGGGAACGTACGCGAGCCGGAGCGCCGTGTTAGCCGGTGGGGCCGCACTCCGTGCAGGTGAATCGCTCAAAGAAAAAGTCCTCCAGATAGCTGGGCACATGATGGAGACAAACCCGGCGGATCTAGAAGCAGCTAACGGCCGGGTGTTCGCAAAAGAGAGACCGGAGTACGCAATCTCGTTTCGCGAAATCGCAAAGCTTGCGTATTCGGGAACCAAAAGACTCCCGCGAGGGATGGAACCTGGGCTGGAAACTACTCGCTTCTACGACCCCTTCTTTGGAACTGCATCTAGCGCTACACATGTAGCAGTAGTCGAGGTGGATGCGATTACTTATGAAGTGAAATTACAGCGATACATCGTCGTCGAAGATTGTGGTCGGATCATTAATCCCTTAATTGTCGATGGTCAGGTAAAAGGTGGAGTGGCACAGGGAATCGGTGCGGCACTATATGAACAGATAGTGTACGATGACGCAGGCCAGCTTTTGACAGGGTCCCTCGTCGATTATCTTGTTCCAACAGCAACAGAATTACTGCCTATCGAGGTTCACCACATAGAAACCCCCTCTCCGACAACACTCGGCGGATTCCGAGGTATGGGCGAGGGAGGAACGATCGGCGCGCCTGCCGCAATTGCCAATGCCGTCTCAAATGCGCTCGTCGAGCAACAAATCGAGATCAATGAGATCCCCATTACGCCGGACAGATTATTTGGGTTGGTGGTCAATCCGGGGACCCACAGCACCGGCGTTCGTTCCTAGAGTCAGACCAATGGGCTCCCCCGGCCATCACGTTCGTAAATATGATGCGCCGTTCACATCAACAATCGTGCCGGTCGCAAAATTAGCTCGGCCAGAAACCAAAAATGCCACCAAGGCGGCAACCTCTTCGGGCTTGCCCACGCGGTTCAGAGGACTCTGTTTACGAATAGGGTCACCCCTCGGGCCCGAAAGTATGTCCGCCGACATGTCCGTCTCCACAAATCCAGGCGCGACAACGTAAACGTAGACATTGTGTTCGGCAAATGCTTGAGCCAACGATTGACTCATAGCGTTTAGTGCCGCCTTACTGGCCCCATAAGCCGGAGCCTTTGGTGTTCCCCGAAACGCTCCACGAGAAGATACGTTTACGATTTGGCCTCCGCCGTTGTCCGCCATATGCCGGGCAGCCCAAAACATAACATTGGAGGGACCAACCAGATTCGTATCGATCGACCGCTGCCATACATCATTCCACAACCCATAATCGACCCGGAGAGGCGGCTGCCACTCATTGATGGCCGCATTGTTAACAACAATGTCCAGTCCTCCCATCTCTCTTATCACGGTAGCCACCAGTAGTTGCACAGCCGAAGCATCAGCAATGTCAGCAGGAAAGGTCCTATGAGTACCAGTCTCCAAAAGTGAAACGGTCTTTTCCGCAGCTGCCTTATTCTGATTATAATGCACCGCGACCCTTACCCCATCTTTCGCAAGGTCGCGGGCAATCGCC
The DNA here is from genome assembly GCA_964460065.1 of uncultured Enterobacteriaceae bacterium. Lineage (GTDB taxonomy): Bacteria > Desulfobacterota > Binatia > Bin18 > Bin18 > Bin18. The sequence goes on along the minus strand of CAYWPF010000003.1, from coordinate 6,426 downwards.
CTGCCGATGCCGCGCGACGCTCCGGTAACAAGCGCAACTTTTCCGCTAAGTCCCATTACGTTCCTCCGCTTTGGCTTTCCTCAGGAGGAATTTCCCGTTCTGCGACGAGGGCCCGTATACGCGGAATCAGCTCCCTCCCAAATTCGCTGACATCCGCGAGCGGGTCGAACCCGCGTATGAGCACGCCTCCAACTCCCAACTCGTAATATCGCACTATCGATTTTGCGACCTGTTCCGGCGTTCCTACTAAAGCTGTGGTGTTTCCGGTCGCTCCGGAAATCTTTACGAGACCCATCCATAAACACTCGTCATAAACCTCTTCGGCATCGGCTAACCGCGTCAGCCGACGACTGAATTCCGCTTCTACCTTCAGCGGCATCGGAGGTTTATTCGCTTCGAGCCGCGCCAGAATGCCCCGTGCTTTGTCCCAGGCCGCATTTTCCGTTTCCGCAAGGATCGGCCGAAGGGATACATTGAAACGGATCGAACGCCTATGTAGCCCCGCTTCTAGGGAAATCCGGTCCATCATCGTTTTGACCGATGCCAACGGCTCACCGAACAGTGCATATACATCTGCATGCTCCGCACCGACAGCGACGGCTGCATCAGACGCGCCGCCAAAATAAATTGGCACGTGCGGTTTTTGCACAGAAGAAATTTCTGACAAGGCATTGCGCACGGAGTAGTACTCGCCCTTGAACGTAAACGGCTCATCCGTGGTCCACACACTCCTCATAATCTGTAGATATTCTCTCGTGCGGGCATACCGTTGGTCATGTCCGAGCCAGTCCCCGTCCCGTTGCTGCTCGGCGTCTGCAGTCCCTGAGATCGTGTGTAACCAAAGGCGCCCGCCCGTGAGCACGTCACATGTTGCGATCGTGCGTGCTGCTAGGCTCGGCATCACGAAACCTGGCCGGTGGGCCACTAAGAATTTGAGTCTTTCCGTTTGTGCAGCCGCAAACTGAGCGATTTGGAACCCCTCCGCTGAGGAAGAGGTATAGCCAACCAAAACGGAGTCAAAACCCGCCCGCTCGTGTTCCTGAGCAAACTGCCTAAGGTATTCCCGGTCGATCCCACCACCTATGACGTGCACCGTGGCGGTGTTAGTGGCCGGAGCAACACCTATCATGCCTAGTATATTTATCGGCATCTTCCTTCTGTCTCTCGTCCGCCGCTCACCCGCCCCAACAATCTCATCGTTCACAGCTCTGCTATGCCAGCGCAAAAAGGAGGTATCCTTACAGGCTGTTCGCCCTGCCGTCCCCAATAATACGACCGTGACAACGCTTTTCCATCCGTCTCAAATTCGCCGGCGGAACACAACCCTGTCTTCTCCCTGGGGAACGGTAGAGCCAGCCAACCCAAACACAACAGCCGGCGGTATAATACGAAGAATACGACAAGCGTACTGCATCGTCGCATATTCCTAACGACCGAGTCAAAGATAAGCGGCAATGACCCAAAAAGTGCACGCCCTTGTCCCATAGGGCATCAAGTTAGTAAAATGAATAGGTGAACGACATGCCCGGGCTGCTACTAATCAGCATAATAATACTTCCGCTTCTAGGCTCACTTGTATCCTGGCCGGCTAAGATCCGCGCACGCTTCGTCGGGTTATATACAGTAGTTCCCGTCATTGAATGTATTATAGTCGCTTCCCTCTGGCCCGCTGTTCAAGAAGGAGGAAGCATTCGTTTTACCGTTCCGTGGGCCCCCACATTAGGGCTAAATGTTAGCCTTTCCCTCGACGGACTCAGCTGGCTATTTGCGTTTCTCATCTCTGGAGTCGGTGCCCTTGTGTTCGTGTACGCTGCCTTTTACATGCGAACAGACCCTGCCCTGCAGCGTTTGTATCGCTACCTTCTACTTTTCAATGCCGCGATGATGGGTGTCGTCCTGGCCGACAATCTCGTAGTGCTGTTAGTCTTTTGGGAGCTCACCAGCGTAGCGTCCTTCTTGTTGATAGGTTTCCGCTCAGACCGTCCGGCCGCTAAGGAGGGCGCAACCAAAGCGTTCGGACTAACGGCAATCGGCGGCCTCTGCATGCTTTTCGGTATACTTCGTGTCTTCGCCGAACACGGGACCTTCGAACTCTCAGTCCTCGCAGTCCTCGCATCGGAAGGCGCCACAATACCGACGGGGGTAGGACTATGCTTTTTAGCGGCAGCTTTCACTAAGTCCGCGCAATTCCCGTTTCACATTTGGCTACCTTCGGCCATGGAGGCACCGACACCCGTGAGCGCGTACTTGCACGCGGCAACCATGGTAAAAGCAGGATTGTATTTGATAGCACGCTTGACCCCGTTATTCGGAGGCGACCCGGTGTGGGGGAATACGGTTACTCTTGCCGGGACTCTAACTCTTGTCTGGGGAGGCGTACTCGCGTGTAAACAAGTTGATCTGAAGGCCTTACTCGCAAATTCCACCGTAAGCCAACTTGGTCTGATCGTAGCCTTGCTAGGTCTGCAGACAAGGACCGCTATCTTTGCTGCCATATTGCACATACTCAATCACGCGGCCTTTAAGGGGGCACTGTTTCTCACGGCAGGTACTGTCGAACATGCGACTCACACACGAGATATTCGTCATCTTGGTGGGATTAGGAAAATATTGCCGGGACTCGCCATCATGGCAACCCTGGCTTCGCTATCGATGGCAGGCTTGCCTCCGTTGGGCGGATTCGTCAGCAAAGAACTGTTTTATGAAGCGGCCTTAGAACATGGGACGATGTTTACGGCGCTCGCAGTCCTGGCCAGCGGTTTTACCTTTTTATATTCCTTTATCTTCTTTCACGGGACTTTCTTTGGTGGTTCACAGACACCCCCGCTAGGCCCAACGGAAACCGTCGTGAATCACGAACACCTTTCTGCCGGTCTACTCTTGCCCGTTGGCGTGCTTGTCGGCGCCGCCGTTCTGTTTGGAATCATCCCGGGCCTCGCAGAGGCACTTGTGGCGCCCGCGTTTCATGTGGTTTATGGCCAACCCGCAAATTTGCACTTGGGATTGTGGCACGGTCCCACTCACGCGCTAACCCTCACGCTAGTAACGGTAGTCGGCGGCTCAATCGCGTTTACTCTTCGGCATAAGTATCTCCCGCTCGTCAGAAACTGGACATCTACTTACTCATTCAATCGACTGTACGCCGGGAGCCTGGACTTTTTTACGGCGGTGTTCAAAATAACTCGAAGACTTTACATGACGGGATCTGTGACCGACTATGTCCGATATCTCTTGATAGCGCTTGGACTCGGACTCACATTGCCGGTCTGGCAGTTCTTCCAAACGGAAGACATCAAAGTCATCACACCCACGCTTCAGGCACACGAAGTCTCTCTCGCGGCGCTGATGGCGGTGGCCGCCTTGATGTGCTGCCAGGCCCACTCGCGCATGGTCCTCATACTCACGCTTAGTTTAGTCGGTGCGTTGATGTCTATTTTCTTTGTTCTGTTTAGCGCTCCCGACCTCGCGCTTACACAGATCCTGGTGGAAGCCGTTGGTCTCGTCCTTTTTCTCCTCGTGCTCCGATACTTTTCGGTGATTCGCCCACGCGAACAATCCGCCAAGCTGCGGGCCTTAAATATCGGGGTAAGTCTCGGGGTAGGCGCGTTGGTCTCAACGGTGCTCCTTATAGCGCACCTTGGTCCCTCGTTACCGTCTTCAATCCCAGCCTACTATTTAGCAAACAGTTATGTGCTGGCCGGCGGGAAGAACGTGGTAAATGTCATACTTGTAGACTTTCGGGGCTTTGACACATTGGGCGAAATCACCGTATTTAGCGTCGCCGTTTTTGGCGTCATCGCAATGATGCGGTTGGGTCCAAGAGGCATCCGCCCTTTCGGCGCGGTCAGGGTCTGGTTCCCTTCACCCATACTCCAGTCGTTCGCGAGGCTGACACTCCACTTCATGCTCGTTTTGGCCATTTATTTGCTATTCCGCGGGCACAACGCGCCCGGGGGTGGCTTTATCGCTGGGGTTCTGACTGCCGTTGCGATCTCGTTCGAAATGATGGCATTTAATCTTCAGACGTTCGCTCGAGATACTCCGTGGGACCCGGTCCGCCTCGTCGTCGCCGGACTTGTCCTGGCGGTAGGTACAGGCTTGAGTTCTTTAATCGTGGGCTACCCGTTCTTAACGAGCGCGATCTCCCATTCGTCAACTGTACTACTCGGACAATTCGAAATTGTCAGCACCCTGGCGTTTGACCTTGGGGTTTACCTCGTCGTCGTTGGGACTTCACTGGGGATTATTCGCACGGTAGCAGAGGACTAAGAATTACATGGAAATCCCTATGATTATGTTAATAGGTGTTCTTTTTGGATGTGGCACCTTTCTTCTTCTCCAACCCCATCTCCTGCGGGTTGTCGTGGGTTTATCTCTGTTCTCCCATGGGGCGAATCTTGCCCTGATGCTTTCCGGTGGGCTCACACAAGGCAATCCTCCGCTGTTGACACTAGGGCCACCACACGTCGACCCGTTGCCACAGGCGTTAGTGCTCACCGCTATAGTGATTAGCTTCGGCATGACCGCCTTTGCAACGGTCTTAGCCTTCCGTACGCGACAGGTCTTTGGGTCAGATATGCTCGATGAGATAGCTGGCGGAGAAGAATAATCATGCCGTCCGACTTGTTTATTTTGTTCGTCGTTGGGCCCGCGGGAGCGGCCGCCTGTCTCGCCGCATGCCGCGACAAGCCTCATCTCCAGCGGGTCTCGAGTCTAGGCACTTGCGTCGCCTTATGGATACTGTCGATCGCCGGTCTCGAACGTGTTCTCAACGACGGTATTGTCGTTTTGCGGATGGGAAATTGGCAGCCTCCATTTGGGATCGTTCTAGTTGCCGATGTCCTGTCCATGACAATGGTTGCACTCACTATGACGATCGCCGTCGCCGCAAGCATATTTGCCTTCTCGACTACCGACCGCCGCCACGAGCAACATTTCTACTACCCGCTTTTTCTGATCCTGATTATGGGCGTGAACGGAGCATTCTTGACCGGCGACCTTTTCAATCTGTTCGTATTTTTTGAAATTTTATTGATTGCGTCCTTCGCCCTGTTAGCTCTCGGTTCGCAAGCGAGCCGGCTACGCGAAACGACCAAATATCTCATCATCAATCTTATCGCCTCAACATTCTTTCTAATTGGTTTATCGGTCTTGTACGGGACGATGGGCACGCTCAACATGGCCGACCTTGCGTACAAAATACAGTCGAGTTCGGGCGAACTCAATGCAACCCTGACTATCTTATCTATGGTGTTTTTATTTGTATTCGGGACTAAAGCGGCAATTTTTCCGTTATATTTTTGGTTGCCAGGCCCGTACTTTCAACCCAGCGCCGCTCTGAGCGCCTTCTTTGGCGGTATCCTTACCAAGGTAGGAGTGTACGCGATTTTTCGCACATTTACTCTTATCTTTGTGCACGACCCCAGTTTCACGCACGAACTACTCCTAATCCTGGCCGTAGCGACCATGCTCCTTGGCGTTTTTGGCGCCCTGTCTCAGATGGATATGAAACGGATCCTTTCATATCACATTATTAGCCAGATCGGATATTTGATACTGGGAATAGGCTTATTTTCGCCGCAAGCTCTCGCCGGTGCACTCTTTTATATGGTACCCTACGTGATTGCCAAGTCGGCGTTGTTCCTGACGGCCGGCGTCATCGAAGAGGTGACCGGCACGACCGATCTCAAAAAAGTTGGGGGCCTCCAAGACCACTCAACCGCGCTTAGTGTTCTATTCCTTCTCGCTGCTCTAAGTCTCGCCGGTATTCCGCCTTTGGCAGGGTTTTTTAGCAAACTGTTACTTTTGCAGGCGGGCGTGGAAATCGGTCGTTACGGGTACGTCGCGTTTGGCCTACTAGGTGGTCTGCTCACACTAGCGTCAATGCTTAAAATTTGGAATGGTGTCTTCTGGGGAAAAAAAGAAGGCGAGCGCTTGGAAGTAGAAACCAAGGTTCTACTACCTAGCGTCGCGTTGCTAGTTTTGTGCCTAGTAGTCATCGGGCTCTTCCCTGGCGAACTTTATAAGGTCGCTGAGCATGCCGCCGGCCAAATTTCAGACCCGAAAGTCTATATCGCTGCTGTTTTAGGTCCTGATATGTTCTAGAATTGCTTATCCGGTTGACAAAGTTCATGATTTATAGGTTCCTTCTTAATCTCGTCCTCGCGCTTTGCTGGTGTTTGTTGCAGAACGATATTTCCCTGCGCCAACTTGTGATTGGGGCGCTCGTCGGGCTCTCGGCTATGCTTTTTTTCCCGCGCTCTTTCGCCGAGGAACGGCGTTATTTGCGTAAGGTTCTCTATTGTGTCCAACTAGCCATTTTTTTCGTCAAAGAATTGTTCATTGCGAACTGGGCCGTAGTCCGACAGGTACTCTCCCCCGAACTCAAACTACAGTCCGGAATCATTGCGTACCCTCTCACGTTAA
>CAYWPF010000002.1:0-24714 GCA_964460065.1 uncultured Enterobacteriaceae bacterium | reverse complement strand
CCGGGCTGACGATATTATCGGTCGAGGACTGGCTATTTATAACAGGTTCTACCTTGATGTTTTTGGCAGATGACATGAGGGTATACTTATTGAGGTTCGTGGACAGGGAGCGACTTCTCGACAGCGTTGAGTGAGGGTGCTAATCGGTCTCTCTCTGACAGAACCGGATTTCGAAACGGCCATTCGATCCCGACTGTAGGATCATTCCAAGCCAGGGATATTTCATCATCGGGATGGTAGAACTCGGTACACTTGTAGACCACCTCCGCACGGGTCGTCGTAACAGCAAATCCGTGAGCAAACCCGGGGGGGATATAGAGTTGCCGGAAATTCGCAGCTGAGAGAATAGCACTAACCCAGCGCATGTACGTCGGAGATCCCCGCCTTATGTCCACGGCTACATCGAAGATTTCTCCTTCGATCACCCGTATAAGTTTTCCTTGGGGATATCGGACCTGGGCATGCAGACCACGAATGGTCTTGCCACCGGAAAGGGAGTGGTTTTCTTGGACAAAGGTACCGGTGATACCGGCCTTGCGGTATTGCTCGGAATGGTACGTTTCGAGAAAGAATCCTCTTGCGTCTCGATGAACGTCGGGTTCGACGATTATTACGCCTGCGAGTTCTGTGGGACAAAACAGCATCAGCCGTCAGTCTCCCTCCACCATCCGCGTAAGGTATTGCCCGTAGGCGTTGCCTTTCATCGTCGATGCCTGGCGCAGAACTGTTGACGCGGAAATATATCCCAATTTGTAAGCGATTTCCTCGAGGCACGCCACCATCAGACCCTGACGAGTTTGCAAGGCTTGAATAAAATTCGATGCCTGTAATAGTGACTCATGGGTCCCCGTATCTAACCATGTTATTCCGCGTCCCAACTGCTCGACGTAAAGATTTTTCGAAGCGAGGTAGGCACTATTCGCGTCGGTTATTTCTAGTTCGCCGCGACCTGACGGCTGAAGGTCAGCGGCGATTTCTACTATGTGATTGTCATAGAAATACAAACCAGTCACAGCAAGGTTTGAACGTGGTATCTGGGGTTTTTCCTCTAAGGAAAGAACCTCGCCGTGATCGCTGATCTCTACCACACCGTATCGGTTTGGATCTCGGACTTGATAAGAAAAAATCGTTGCGCCGGTTTTCCGTCTTGCCGCGGTTCGCAGCGAATCGGGAAAGCCATGTCCGTAAAAGATATTGTCTCCAAGAACCAGGGCGACAGCATCCCGATCAATGAATCGCCGACCTATCAAAAATGCCTGGGCAATACCTTCTGGCCGGGCCTGTGTCGCGTAGCCGATCTCTAGACCGAATTGTTGTCCGTCGGCCAAAAGACGACGAAATGCCGATTGTTCGTGGGGTGTTGTGATGAGGAGTACTTGGCGGACGCCGGCGAGCATAAGGGTTGAAAGGGGATAATAGATCATTGGTTTGTCGTAAACGGGCATCAGTTGCTTACTTACCGCCCGTGTGAGTGGGAACAGTCTAGTTCCTGAGCCGCCCGCTAAAATAATACCTTTCACGATAGATCACCCAAGCCCAGTCTCGTTTGTTGATAAATGCCCTCCGTTACTGACTTGCACCATGCGATATTGTTTATGTACCATTCTACTGTTTGGGTAAGCCCTTGTTCGAACGTATACTCGGGTTCCCATCCCAACTCCTGTCGTATTTTTTTTGCGTCTATTGCGTACCGCCGGTCGTGTCCTGGCCGGTCCTGAACAAAAGTAATAAGGTCTTTATAGGCTGTTGCGCCGGTTTTCTCCATTTTGGGGTTTTCGGTAGCTGGCATTAGTTCATCCAGTATTGAGCAGATCGAGAGGACAATATCATAGTTGGAGCGCTCGTTCCCGGCACCGATGTTATAACGCTCGCCGCTCCGACCTTTAAGTAGGGCTAGCAGTACACCGGTGCAGTGATCTCGCACGTGTAACCAGTCGCGAATGTTTTTCCCGTCCCCATAGATTGGAAGTGGATTGCCTTCCGTCGCGTTGAGGATCATTAGGGGAATCAGTTTTTCCGGAAATTGAAACGGCCCGAAGTTGTTGGAGCAATTTGTAATCACAGTTTGAAGGCCATAGGTTTCTTGGTAGGCCCGGACTAGGTGATCTGCACCAGCTTTAGAGGCAGAATAGGGAGAGTTGGGGGCATAGGAATGGGACTCACTAAAGCTGCCGCTCTCGCCGAGACTGCCGTACACCTCATCGGTTGAGACCTGCAAGAATCGAAAAATCTTTTTTTCCTCCGGACTAAGACGACCGATGTATCCTCTGGAAGATTCTAATAAAGAGAACGTGCCAACAATATTTGCTTGTATGAAAGGCCAAGGATCGTCGATTGACCGGTCTACATGGGTTTCCGCGGCAAAATTGACCAATGCGCTAGGGCGATGGGTCTCTAACAAATTGGATATGGTCGACTTGTCCCCGATATCGCAACGGACGAAAGTTACACGAGAATTTGATGACACGTCTTCCAAAGTCGTTGAGCTACCCGAATAAGTCAGGTTGTCTATTATGACGATATGATGATTTGTCTTATCGATAACCAGACGCACAAAATTGCTGCCAATAAAACCAGCGCCGCCAGTTATGAATGTTGTACGCATGGGCCGTAGTTTCCTTGTACAGTTTTGCTAGCCAGGGCGGTGATGGTAGCACAGAAAAGCTCTAAAGGTCTCTACTTGTATTTCGAGGGAAGGAAGGGGTTCGCATTGGGAGGTCGAGTGGTGATTAGGGTTGGGTCGCCGGCAGAGAGTTCCCTACAAGACAGCAATTGGTGAGCTTGCTGCTTCGTTGGGAAGGGCCGTGTCCTCTCATTGGTGACGAGCCCTAATTTATACTATTCCAGCAAATCATTTTGTAATGGCTGCTTTACTCGTACTTGGAAGTACCTGCAGAATATGTTTGCATAGCACTCAAAGCCGACCCGCCCGTCTACGGAATTTAGGGCGATCTATAAAAACCAGAAGCCAATCGAAGGAGGTCTCATGGCCGTGGAGATACCTGTGCTTACCCAGCAACTTCAGGCGTTTTGTCGAAAGCACTATGGTGACGATTCAGAGGTCAGCAACGTTGAGGCCATGCCCGGTGGCCACTCCGGGCTTAGTTTTGGCTTTTCGGTTCTTTATGGGAAAGCTGGGGAGAGCCGGACTGATTCTCTGGTTATGCGTTTGCCACCGAAGGGTGTAAGGCAGAGCGGTAATACCGACGTCCTAAGACAGGCCCCCTTGTTGCGTACCCTGAAAAGGAGAGGTGTTCCCGTGCCGACGGTAATTTGGGCGGGAAAAGATTTACAGTGGTTTGGGGTCCCGTATTTGATGGTCGAACGTCTTCCCGGCAGAACTTTTCACGTTTGGGAACCCGATTCATCCTTCGACCGGAGCGCTGCCGGTGTTTCTTTACTGTACAAGCAAGGGGTCAACGCCTTGGTTCAGGTTCATAAGTTGGATTGGAAAGTTGAACTTGCGGGATGGGGTGTGCCCCGTTCGCTGGACGAAGAAATACGCTTTTGGGATCCTATCCTTTCCAAAGGTGCCGAACCTGCGTGGGTGGAATGTGGCGAAGAAGTTCGCACACTGCTCCTGGATCGGGTCCCAGAAAGCCCTCGCATAGGGCTTTTTCATGGAGACTACCAAGGAACGAATCTGCTGTTTGATCAGCAATCCGGGGTAGAGAAACTTGTGGCCCTTCTTGATTGGGAGATTTCGGGGATAAGCGGCCATCTTCTTGATCTCGGCTGGTTGTTAGTGTTTATCGATCCGGGGAGTTGGGATAGTCAACGATTACCCCTGTCAACGACCCCCCCAATTGGAGAACTCGTCTCGCTATATGAGGACGGGATGCAGTACCGTGTGCCAGACATCAATTGGTACCGGGCGCTTGCTGGTTACAGGTTTGGCGTTATTAGTTGCTTTAATGTGATGCTTCACCGTAGGGGTAAGCGGCATGATCCGGAGTGGGAACTGATCGCTCCTTCTGTGAAAACACTGTTTTCGCGGGCCAAGGAATTATTGTTGAATTAGCCTACCACGAGTTGGCGCACAGTATCGTTCTCACAGTTTCTTGGGGGATCGAAATTGCTGTCGCGAAAGGTGTCTCTGGGATGTTCATGAGGCGTGAGGAACGTACTTTGACCGCCGATGGTAGGCCCAACTGTGAAATCGCACAATGAACGCATAGTTTGTGCCCCGAATTGTCGCCGCGTGCGACTGATATGAATATTAGTCCGCCTCATTTATAATCCGCTCGGCGCGCTTAACAAGCCTTGGTACTTTCCATTCGAACTCGGCAGTTCGTGGATTCGCCGCCGTTCCTTCGAGATACAAACGGTACAATCCTTCCAGAATTACTGCGTACTTCCAGACCGCGAGGCATCGGTAGAACGGGAAATTCTCCATAGTTCGACCTGTACGGTCCTCATAACGTGTTGCCATCTGATCCCGGCTCAGGAACCCTGGCTTCTGTGTCATCGTGTTGCTGTCTATGAGATCGTCGCTCTCTTCTTGATCACCTGTCTCTCCCCAGAAGCTGAGGAGCCAGCCAAGGTCTGTTAATGGATCCCCTAGGGTCGCCATTTCCCAATCAAGAATAGCCAAGAGTTTCGTATCAGGATGGTCCCCAAAAACGACGTTATCGATTTTGTAGTCACCGTGAACTATGGTGGGCTCACTCTCGGGAGGTGTTTTGTCTCGTAGCCAATCGCCTATTCCTTTGAGGCCGGCCAGGGGACGAGTGTGGGGCAGTGTCAGTTCACATTGTGTTTTCCAGCGCTTAATTTGTCTGCGAAGGTACCCGTCAGGCCGCCCGACGTGTTGCAATGGAGAGTCGTGCCACTTCACGGCGTGCAGCTCTACGAGTGCGTCTATAAGTTCTTCGCCTATACGACGGCATTCCTTACTGTTGTCTAAAACCCGCGGTAGAGTTTCGCGCACCACTAACCCGTCGACCCGCTCCATAAGATAAAAGGGAACGCCCATGACGGATGGATCTTCGCACGCGATGATTGGATTTGGAGTTCGAATAGCGAAAGGTTTGAGTGCGGTTAGGACTCGGCATTCCCGTAACATGTCGTGTGCTGTTGGAAGCAAATTGCCACTGGGTGGACGTCGTAAGACCCATCGTCGGTCGCCCCAAAAAACGAAGAAGGTCTCATTCGAGTAACCTCCCGAATGCCGTTCGATCACGATTTTAGAATCTTTGTCAGGAAAGTGTGCCTGGAGGAATGCCGCCAATTTTTTTATGTTGATCAGAGAATCGTTTGTCTTATCCATATGTGGTTTTTCGTACGGTTGGGCCATTCACCAAAGCGCGGGTATGTGCGATGAGTTCCCATAAAGGGTTTTCTGTGTCCAGAGTAACAAAACGTCTGGAGTGTTTGTCATGGCGAGGGATTGAGAATCATAGACTGATCAGAATTACACCAGGCGCCCCTGGCTTCCGGCTCATGCTGGAGGTCTAGCACTCGGAACGACGCAAGTGTGAAGTAGCCGGCATTTGCAAAAACGAACTATACGACCTTTTTCGCACGGAGTTCTGATATCTTGGAAGTGCTCATACCCGCATTCTGCAGGATTTCGTCCGTGTGCTGCCCTAGGGACGGGGCAAACGACCGCACCGATCCCGGCGTATCTGAAAGTTTTATAGCTACACCAGCATGGGTGACTTTACCGGCTTGTGGATGGTCGAGTTCAATCGCCATATTCCGGTGTTTTACTTGCGGATCTGAAAAGACTTCCGGAACGTCGTATACTTTCCCGACACACACATCGTGTTTGGTAAAAAATTCGTACCACTCGTCCCTCGTTTTCGTCAGCAAGATCTGCTGTAGCTCTTTTTTTACCTGGCAATGACGTTCCGCGGGAGGATTAGAAAAATCCCCCATTTTCATGGCGCAGTCCTTCCATTCTGGCCGCCCGAGGGAGTCACAAACATTGTGCCATAGCCAAGGCTCGGTGCAACCGATGGAGAGCTGTTTGTCGTCTTTCGTCTTATAAACGCTGTAGTAAGCGAAATCCCCGCTGAAGACACCTTTTGCTCTGGCCGGGATGGTACCGTCGGCAAAATAGTCTCGAACATTTGGCGTAGCGGCTAACAGTGAAATAGTTGTGTCCAAGTAAGAAATATCGACAAGCTGCCCCTTCCCGGTCGTACTCCTGGCGAAGAGGGCAAACATGATGCCGAGGGCGCCATGCATGGATGCGCCAGCGTAGTCGGCAATAATATTCATCGGTATAGAAGGAGGCCCCTCGCGTGGGCCCACCAGGTCGAGCACGCCGCCCAAAGCCAAAAAATTGAGATCATGTGCTGGGAAATTCCGATATGGTCCGTCCTGCCCAAAACCGCTCAAGGAACAGTACACAAGGCCCGGGTTAATTTTGCTCAGGGTTTGATAGTCGGCGCCAAGCCGTTGCATCACGCCTGGCCGAAAGCCCTCCACCAGGACGTCATATTTCTCAGCTAATGATTGTAGGACCTCCTGGCCCGCGGGCATCTTTAGGTTCAAGGTTAAACTTTTTTTGTTCCGGTTAGTGAAGCTCGTCGCAAGCTTCCGTGCCTCGTCGGCGCCGGGTGAGGCGCCCGAACCAGCCAATTTTCCGGAAGGGGGCGGCTCTATTTTAAGAACCTCGGCTCCCATGTCTGCCAGCATCATCGTGCAAAACGCACCTGGTCCGACTCTTGTCAGTTCCAGAACTTTTACCCCGTCCAAAGCCAACGCCATGTCACCCTCCATCCCATAGCAATTGAGTGTTCTAATCCACCTTATAAACGATAGGAGTGTTACGACGCTAGAGGTGTTTTTGCCATCCTATGGGTGATGATAGGAAAGAATCTCGGTGGTAGGGGACAACGACGAATACGAGACCTACCTGTCGGGATCCGTATAGACACAGAACATTCCAGTCGAGAAGTGCTATTTGTAGCTTGTATCGTCTAGAGGCGTAATTAATATTCCAAGAAAGAAGAGATCCGTCTGGGTCTCGATTGAATTTTTTGCGGGCCTTTACTTCGCGGGCTCTTTATACGTACAGGAGACATGTACTGCCGGGTGCACGTTAGCGCGGGAGGAAGCAGTATGGAATCTATGGAAAAACTACACCTCATTCGGCAAGAACTACAAGGCCAATTTTTAGAACGACAGGATGTAATAGACGGCGCGCTCGTTGCTCTACTCACGTCCCAACATATGCTGGTCATAGGTCCTCCGGGAACGGCGAAGTCTCAACTGGCCGATGAACTCTGCCGTAGGATCACTGGAGCTAGTTATTTCCAATGGTTATTGACTAAATTCACAACGCCCGAGGAACTGTTTGGCGCCGTTAGTTTAAAAGGACTGGAGGTCGATGATTACCGCAGAGTTACGGAGTACAAACTGCCGGATGCAAACATTGCCTTTCTCGATGAAGTGTTTAAGGCCAGCTCGTCCATCCTAAACTCCATTCTAACCATTATTAATGAACGTCGTTTTCATAATGGCCGCTCCATTCTGACAGTTCCCCTGCTGACCCTCTTTGGCGCGAGCAATGAGATTCCTGATGACGATGAGTTAGTAGCGTTGTATGACCGTTTTCTGCTTCGATTCACGGTGAACTATATTCAAGAAGATTTCCGCTTTATAAACATGCTGCGACCGACGGCGGATTCTACCCGGACGACACTCACTATTGATGAGTTATCTGCGGCCCAGAGGCAAGTGCGAGAAGTGAAAATTCCCGACCGCGTCTTGGCCGTTATATCGGAACTTCGGCGAGAGCTTGGCGGCAAGGATATCATTGCCTCTGATAGGCGCTATCGCCAGAGTGTTCAGGTTTTAAAAGCTGTTGCGTTCATGGATAGGCGTGACGAAGTTATCGAGACCGATTTGCTCTTTCTACAACACGTCTTGTGGCAGGAAGTCGGTGGACAAGGCACGGTCTGTTCGGTTATCCACAGTCTGGTTCTTGGCTATGAAGACGAGGCACAGGACCTGCTATTCCAGGCTAGGGAATTACGTGATTATGCGAACGCATCGCGCGATGACGTGGGACAACACGCGCGTGCGGTAATCGAGGCCCATACTAAACTTCGGAGGATCGTGGTCAAAGTGGCGGAGCTTGAGGAATACGCGCGCGAAGTTGGTCGTTCGGTTGGAAAGGTTGTAGACATCAAGTCTCAGATTCAGAATATACAAACTGAGTTGCTAGAGAACTTTGAACCCTAAGACCGAGACAAATGAAAAAGAAGAAGAAAGCGGAAGAGTTGCGTGTACGGCATCTTCCAGGCCAAGTTGCAGAGAACCTATATTGGGTCGAGAGCGACTCATACGATCGTGCGGTTTTTAGGCATCTGCGCGACTCATCGCCATCGGTGCGGAGTCTGGAGGAGAATGGGGCCGTGCTTCTTCCGGGCTTTGGTGAATTTTTGGTCGATTTGTTTTGCGCTCTGTTTAAACTGCACGTCGTATTTCGTGAAAAGGATAAAGTACGAAAGAGTGTTCTAATAAACTTTGAATTGCTACAGGTGCTACGTCGTCGCAAGATCGGAGATATGCTCCGTGAGGCTACGGTATTGGATGAGGAACGCGCGGGCCTTGCGATGCTGATGCTCGGAGAAGGGGCACTACGTATTCTCAGATCGGAGAAGGCACTCGGGAGGCAAGACCTGCTCGATGTGTGGCGTCTTAGGAGGCAAGAGACCACGACGAAGGACACGATCGAGGCCGCTCAAAATGCGGAAAAAGTATCTGGCGAGCTAGCCGAATTGTCGGACAGGTCGTCACCCGTCCGACAGTCTCTAGAAAAAGCAACTGACGAACTCGCGAAAGAGGCCCGAATACAGTCTGCGGCACTCATGAAAGCCGGTCACCGTGTCGAAGCAGACATGTCACGCGTACGGAAGCAAACGCAGAATAGATTCTTCAAGGAGGCGGTTGTCGCCGCGACAGATATCGATGATATACATCATCAAATAGAGACGTGGAAGAACACCCTTGGCCCTCAAGTTCCCTCGCGACTCGGGGTCCACATGGAGCTAGGTAAACGTCTTACGGGCAAGGGGAAGTTGAAAAAGCTTGCGGCCTTAGTGGGAAAAATGCGACCACACGCACCGGCCTTACAACGAAACGCGTTCGCGAAGAGGAGCCAGGAGCCGTTCGAAGTTACAACAGGAGCTGAAATTAGTCGTTTGCTTCCGCACGAATTAGTAAGTCTGCACCAACCGAAATTGAAAAAAGACTTCAAACGACGCTTGGTAGAGAAACAATTGTTGGAATATAATTTGAGGGGTGAAGAACAGCTTGGGAGGGGACCCCTTATAGTGTGTCTTGATGGGAGCTCCTCCATGGCCGGGGAAAAAGAGGTGTGGGCCAAGGCGGTCACCCTGACGATGCATCAGATCGCTCTCAAACAGCGAAGGAAGATGCGCGTGATTTCCTTTTCTTCTCGAGGAGCACCGCTGGACATTTTTGATCTGGGTCAGGGACTCGCCCCTGAAAACCGAACGCGCACAATAATGGATCTAGCAGAACATTTTCCGGGTGGTGGAACCGATTTTGAACAGCCGCTTCAGGCGGCATTGGAATTTACGGATGAGTCAGCTTTCAAGCGAGGGGATATCGTTCTCATCACGGATGGAGAGTGTCAGGTGAAAGACGAATGGGCAAAATGGTTTAAGCAAACAAAAAAAAGCCGCGGGGTGTTTTTGTTTGCGATATTGGTAGATGTCGATACAAATTCTGAAGACCAGTTAAAGACCTTAAGTGATAAAGTGGCCCGCGTGAGCGGCCTAACTAGCGATGAGACCAAGAGTCTTTTCTCTAGTTGAAGCTTCGAGCTAGGCATAGCCGATTCTGACCGTTGTCCCAGGGATTCCGAGGCGCTCGGGGCAGACCAAACGGACTAACCTTTGATTCTCCTAGAGAGCAAAAAACGTTTTTGGTCGGGAAGTTTGTCTTTCGAAATGGTCGACTCGTTGCTTAGGTGTAGCGACACTGATATCTGGAATCGCTGATGCGACACGGTTTGTAATATCAGACTCGGGGTGAACATGGCCGCCTTATCAGGTTTACGCGTATTGGATTTGACAGACTTAAAGGGCGCGTTCTGCGCGAAACTTTTTGGTGATATGGGCGCGGACGTTGTCAAGGTTGAACCGCCTGGCGGCGATCCTACGAGGCATATTGGTCCGTACCTTGGTGATTCTCTAAATCGGGATCGGAGTTTGTTGTTCTGGTTCTATAACACTAGTAAACGCGGGGTGACGTTAGACATAGAACAGCAAGCGGGCCAGGCTCTATTGAAAAGGCTCGTGGAAACGAGCGATATTCTAATAGAATCATTCGCACCAGGAGTATTAGAAAGGATTGGATTGGGGCATGAAGAAACGCAGAGAAACAACCCTTCTCTAATTTATACTTCGATTACGCCGTTTGGTCATTCGGGCCCTTACAAAGACTACGAGTCATGCGAAATCGTTGCTGAGGCCCTAGGTGGCATGATGTTCACCAACGGATTCCTAGAGGATCCTCCGTTACAAGCAATGGGGCTACAAGCCTATCATAGTACGGCTTTTTTTGCGGCCATTGGAATTATGTCGGCGCTTTGGGCACGTGACACGCATGGTGAAGGCCAGTGGATCGATGTGAGCATGCAAGATGCCGTCGCCGGAGCGGTGGAACATGTTGCTCCATTTTATCATCAGGGATTGGGAATACAAAAACGCCAAGGGAGCCTGCACTGGAGCAAATATTTCCGTGTCGCAAAGTGTCGGGATGGTTACGTCATGCATTGCTCGCTTGGAGATTGGACGTCGTTGGTGGAATGGGTAAAAGGAGATGGAAAAGGTCAAGATCTTGACGAGCCACAATGGGAAGATCTGACCTACAGGAAGGAACATGCTGAGCACTTGTTTGATGTGCTTGACGAATGGGCCAAGGAATACACGGTAGCCGACCTAATGGAGGGTGCCCAAATGCGGAGAATTCCTTACGCCGTGGTGCGTGACCCTGAAGCATTGATTGATGATCCTCAGTTAAAACACCGAGGCTTCTTTGCGGAGATTGAACACCCGGAACTCGGCCGAACGATACGTTACCCAGGGGGTGCGTTCCATTTCAATACGACACCGTGGCGTATCGCTCGGCGTCCGCCACTGCTCGGGGAACATAATCGCGTAATTTATGAGAAGGAGTTGGGTTTAGAAACAGACGAGATTGTAACACTACGGAACGCTGGGGTTATATAAGGAATGCTAAATGTGTAGAAGTTTATTGTATCCCCGGAAGCCAGAGCAGCTGTTTTTGATACAAGTAATTGGCTCCTCTACTTTTGCGAACCGCAGGGTATTGTTCGAAGGAGTCATCTCGGATACCTGGCGTGCGGTAGGGTAGTTGGAACAGTCCAGGAAAGCATCGTGCACGACGAATGTTGAAACTTCTCGGATCAGCTAATTTCGGCGGGGTTCTAAAACGAGGATACCTAGCGGGTGTGGGCCTGTACCTCATCTTGGAGACGGTGTTTCTATTGCCCGGGACCTGGTGTGCACCTCCTGAAGGACCTACGGTCCCCGGGATTGGACTATTTTCGGAGGTTGAAAGCCTCTTTCCGCTGCGGCCCGGGAACCGCTGGACGTACGAGTTATCGGGGGACTGGTACGAGCGACCGCAACACTTGGTCGTCGAAGTAAAGGGCCTTCAATCGGTGCCTCGTCTGCAAAAAGAAGTAATGGTGGTCGATGAAACGCATCCTGGGGTGGATCCGAAGGCACCACGGGACGTACTGCCGGTTCTATATTCTTCCCACGCAGGGTACTTGGTTAGGAATACAAATCATGTCTACGCGAACGATGAACGATCGACTATGGTGGCAACAGCGATCATAGGGGAGTCATTCGCGCCAGTGTTGCCCATGGACCTTGAGAAAAAATCCGTGGGATGGAAAAATATGGACATGGGCCGAATGGCAACTATGTCGGAACTCGGCACCCAGTATCGTGTCGGTCGCGCGCCAGAAGTTGTAATAGTAAAGGCCGGAAAATTTGAAGGCTGCATCCGTGCCGAGACGAAAATAGAGCGTGTGAGCGGCAGGGGCTTTTTGTATATAGAATGGTATGCGCCTGCTGTCGGTATGGTCAAGAGCGTAACGAAGGAGTTGCCGGACGGGCGACTTGTAGAGAAGAAAGAATTGCTGGAAATGAACAGCGCTCCCGCTACTTAGGTTATACCTTTGGAGGATCACACGATTCCCGAGGAAACTAGGAGCGAACAACCCGGGCCACCGCGGCCCGCTAACATTTGGACAGGAAAGTAGTCTTCTATGAGTGAATCTATCCTTCTACGAAGCAATATCGAGGGTTTGGCGGCGCCTCGGCGCGGAAAAGTCCGGGATATTTACGAGACTGACGATTGCCTCTTGATCGTGGCGACCGATCGTGTGTCTGCTTTCGATGTCGTCCTAGGAGAAGGGGTCCAAGGGAAGGGACGGGTACTGACCCAAGTTTCTCGTTTTTGGTTTGAAAAGTTACGAGAGATTGTCCCGCATCATTTGATCTCTACGGATGTCAAGGACTTTCCTCCAATTTTCCAATCGGCGAGTGATGACCTGGACGGCCGTTCGATGCTTGTAAAAAAAGCAGAGCCGCTGCCTGTTGAATGCATCGTGCGCGGATATCTGGCGGGCTCAGGGTGGCAAGAATACCGTGCGAGCCGAAGCGTTTGCGGGATCGCGCTTCCGGAGGGATTACGCGAAAGTGACAAATTACCGGAAGCGATATTCACGCCCTCAACAAAGGCACCTGAGGGAGAGCACGACGAGAATATTTCCTTCGGCGAAGTCGAGAAACTGATAGGCGGGCCACTAGCTGCTCAGGTAAAAGAGATCAGTTTGGAGTTGTATTCTGCGGCTCATGCCTACGCCGAGACTAAAGGCTTCTTTCTCGCCGACACGAAGTTCGAATTTGGACAGTGCGATGGTCAGCTTATTCTAATCGATGAGGCGTTTACACCTGATTCTTCGCGTTTTTGGAGCAGAGAGAAGTATGCCCCGGGCAGTCCCCAGGATAGCTATGACAAGCAGATTATACGCAATTACCTGCTTTCTCTTGGTTGGGATCGTAACCCCCCTCCACCTTCCGTGCCGCAGAAAATTATTGACCAGGCCGCCTCTCGTTATCAAGAGATATACGAAAGGCTCACTAGCTAAAGCTCGTGAATAGTTGTGGTGAATTATGACGGCAAATCTTGGCCTCTGGGTCGGTTTTTCTATTGTTGTTCTCGTTTTGTTGCTATTGGATTTGGGGGTTTTCCATCGCGAAGCGCGAGAAGTTTCGAGGAAAGAGGCAGGAATTTGGTGTGTGGTCTGGATCGGGTTGTCGTTGGTCTTTAACGTATGTGTTTATTTTACTAGGGGTTACGAGCCGGCGCTTGAGTTTCTGGCCGGCTATTTAATTGAGAAAGCTCTGAGCGTCGATAATATTTTTGTCTTCTTGCTCATATTTTCGTATTTCTCTGTTCCCTTAGCGTATCAACACCGTATTCTTTTTTGGGGTATATTGGGCGCGGTCATTATGCGCGGCATTTTCATTGCCGTGGGGGCAACCTTGCTGCACCATTTCCATTGGGTGATGTATTTGTTCGGGGCGTTCTTGATTTTTACGGGGATTCGAATGGCATTATCCCAGGAAACGCAAAATGACCCGGAGGATAACGCAGTTATTAGGTGTCTGCGAAGATTCATTCCAGTAACGGAAAAGTATGACGGACAGCATTTTTTTGTACGGCGGAACAATAAATGGGTAGCCACTCCCCTCTTTGTTGTGCTCGTTTCTGTGGAAAGCACGGATCTAATTTTCGCCGTAGATTCTATCCCCGCGATATTTGCCGTTACGCGGGATCCATTCATCGTTTATACATCTAACATTTGTGCCATCCTTGGCCTGCGGGCCCTTTACTTTCTGGTGGCGGGTGTTCTCGATTTGTTTGTTTATTTGAAGTATGGATTAGGCATTATTCTGAGTTTTGTGGGATGTAAAATGGCGTTGATCGATGTGTATGCAATTCCTATTAGTTACTCGCTGTGCACCATAGCTCTCATCCTGATAGTGACGATTGTGGCCTCTATTTTCTTTCCGCCCGGGGGACGCCAAACCTCAAAAACGGCCGTATAGTTAATCCTGTCGGTGAATCGCTCAGGGTTCTAGAAAGAATAACGCCCGGGAAATTATGGTGTACCGGGCGAACCGAAGTCAATTTAAGGGTCAAAGATGAGATTCAGAGATAAAGGCAGGCGCGCTCTGGAAGGAATTCGGATTTTGGATTTTACATGGGTCGTGGCTGGGCCGGTCGCGACACGTATATTGTGCGATCAGGGAGCGGAACTCATAAAAGTTGAGAGGCGTGATACCTTGGACCTCGGTACACGTCGGGGTGGTTTCAGTGGGAATCTACATCGAGGTAAAAAGAGTACCGTTATAGATATGACGAATCCTCAAGGTGTCGAGATTGCGCGTGAACTGGCCGCGGTTTCAGATGTCGTGATAGATAATTTTAGTGCGCGGGTCATGAAGAATTGGGCACTAGACTATGAGAGCCTGAAGCGAATCAGGCGTGACATTATAACGGTATCTATGTCTGGGTTTGGTCATACTGGTCCTCAAAAAGATTACGTAAGTTATGGCCCGACGCTGCAAGCATTGTCGGGTTATACGCTCCAAATGCGTCATCCAGGTAAAGAGCCAGCGGGGTGGGGCTACTCGTACGCTGACATGACGGGTGGGTACAGTGGGGCACTGGCCGTTTTGATGGCGCTGTGGCACCGCAAGCAAACAGGAGAGGGTCAATTTGTCGATCTTTCCCAATTTGAGGCGATCTCGAGTCTGGTAGGTCCGATGATGCTAGATATGATGAACAACGGTCGTTCTAGTGGGCCTCCGGGTAACGGTTCCCAGGAGGCGCCCGCGGCCCCGCACGGCGTGTACAGATGCAGGGGCGACGATCGGTGGTGCGCAATCGCCGTTTTTACGGAGAAACAATGGGCGGCGCTATGTCATGTTATGCAGGTGCCCGAGCTGATGACAGAGCGAGGCTTTTGCACCGTAACAGACCGGGCCGAGAACCGAACAATTGTTGATGAAAAATTGGAGCTATGGACGCGTGACCATTCTCCAGAAGAGGTGATGGCTGCTCTACAGGAAGTGGGGATACCGGCTGGGATAGTTTCGAACGGAGAAGACATGGACCGGGATCCGCAGTTGCGGGCCCGGGAATTTTGGGCCCGCATGCGTAGCGAAGAAAATGGCAATAGTCTTGATGTGGTCCTAGATGGTCCGCCTGTCAAATTGTCTCGGACCCCAGGTTACGTAGCGGCGCCTGGTCCCTTGCTGGGAGAGGACACGGAGGCGGTCCTGTCGGGCCTCTTAAACTACTCGCCGAAAAAAATCGCTAGGCTCAGGGAAGAGGAAGTCGTAGCTACCCAAGCGGAGATTCAGATGGATCGGTCGTAACAGCGGCGGGCACGGGGTATTTGTTGTACGACCAAACACGATAGATTTGTATTCCAATTAAGTGGGTCCGGATGTTACGTGTTCTTGCAGATGGTCCCCAGTAATTACCCCTAATTACTGGGTGCGCCCTGATTAAATAGAACCAGTGAATCAACTGAATTTTGTTGACATTGCCAAAGGGGTTAAAGCATTCGGGGCAGGGACCAGAAACGTTGCTGTATTGAATACACGTCCGCGTGTTGGCCGGTGCGTGGGTATTCTGGAATGGGGTCAGCCAGGCGGTGCCCTTGCATCTCTTCTAACATCGCTAGTGCCGATGTGGTGAGGCCGACAAGGTCGTACCCGCCTTCAAGTATTGCTGCGCAGCGCCCTTGGGCGTGATCGCGCGCCAAGCGTAAGAGGATCCGTGCCAAAGCAACGAACCCGTTCTCTGTCACGTTGAGGTGCCCAAGAGGATCTCTCACGTGTGCGTCAAAACCAGCAGAAATGAGGACAAATTCGGGGTCAAACCTACGACAAATCGGATCGACTATGTCTTCGAAAGCAAGGAGGATTGTTTCATCTCCCATGCCGGGTGCCAAGGGGATATTCACAGTGTAGCCTTGTCCATTGCCATGACCGCATTCCACGGCCGAACCGGTACCGGGATAGAAGGGGAACTGATGCGTGGAAATGTACAAGACCTGCGAGTCGTCATAAAAACTGTTTTGCGTGCCATTGCCATGATGCAAATCCCAATCCACAACGAGAACTTTTCGGAGGCCAAATCGGCTGCGTAAATATTCCGCAGCTATGGCGACGCTGTTGAATAGGCAAAACCCCATCGCTTTGTTCCGTTCCGCATGGTGCCCGGGCGGCCGGACTAATGCAAAGCCATTGTCTACGTCCCTTTCCATAATTCTGTCGATGATCTCGAGTAGGCCACCTGTAGCGAGGAGTGCGGTATCGTAGGATCCGCTGGATAGGTGCGTGTCCGGGTCAAGAGCAACGTCGCCCCGAGACTCCGAAATTTTACGAATTAATGACGGATCGTGAATCAAGCGGACTTCCTCGGGCGTAGCTTGCCGTGGGGGTATTCTCGAGAGGCCGGTCCGGGTGTAAGTTTCCAAGCATTGAAGCAACGCGTCTATGCGTTCTATGGATTCCGGGTGTGCAGGTCCTGGCTTGTGATTTCTGTACCGGGGATCGAGAACGATAGCGGTCCGTAACATGTGGGCTCCTACCAACAAGCGGGTTTTCTAAAAGGATAACACGTCGGCCGTCGATGGCCAGTATGGCCTCGCTTGCGCCGATTTTTTGATTGTACTACCGTACCGCGAGAGATAAATATGTTTGGGATCGGGATGCCAGAATTAATTGTGATTCTCGTGGTGGCGCTAATAGTGTTAGGTCCACGGCGAATGCCTGACGCGGCCAGAGGCCTTGGGCGGGCTCTAGGAGAATTGCGGAGGGCCACCAGCGGGATCACGGAGGAGTTGCATAACGCACAGGTAGTGCTGGACGAAGAGAAAAACAATATAGAAGGAGCGATCTCTGACCCGGCTCACGCTAAAAACCCAGGGTCCGTTGCTTCTGACCTGGCCGCGGCACAGACGACACAAGGAAAGACCGGGGACAACTAGAGTATGGTGCAGCACGGCTTGTCGATGCCTCTCACGGGGCACTTAGATGAGCTACGGTCTCGTCTAATTAGAAGCATTATCTCAATTGTAATTGCCTTCGTACCAACGTACTATTTTTCGAGTTGGCTATTTCATTTTCTTGCACTCCCTTTGGAAGAAATAGGGAGTTACGAACACGCCCTGATCGGAACGAGTCCTACTGAGGCCTTCTTTACCAAGCTGAAAGTCGCGTTTGTAGCGGCACTCTTTACTGCGAGCCCAGCCGTTTTTTACCAGGTGTGGCAGTTTGTTGCTCCCGGGCTATATCCAAAAGAACGGCGTTACGTGTGGCCTTTTGTTATATGTTGTACTTTCTTTTTCATTTTAGGCGCGGGATTTTGTTATAAAATTGTTCTGCCCATCGCGCACGCGTTCTTCCTAGAAGAATTCCGTACTATAGGCGTTCAAGCTACACTGAAAATCAGTGAATACGTCACGTTTACCGCTAGAATGTTGTTAGCCTTTGGGGTCACTTTTGAAATGCCAGTTCTCGCTTTTTTCTTCGCTAGAGTAGGGATAGTGACTCACCGCACCTTAATCGAGACCTTCCGATATGCGGCTGTTGCCGTATTTATTCTGGCGGCCGTCCTGACGCCTCCCGATGCCATCTCTCAGATGTTGTTGGCTGGCCCACTGCTTGTGTTGTATGGGCTTAGTATCGGTGTGGCTTATGTGTTTCGCCAAAAGGGCAGCGGTGCCCCGGAAACGGGATCTGGAAAGGATGACGGCTGACGATGGTCAAGTCTCGATTCCGAGCCGAAAGAACGCAGGGCATGGGGTAGCAAGCCATCGGTCGACGCTTATATGGCGGAAAACGCTGGTAGACATTCTCCGGACGACCTATTCGCAGTAATATCGTCTAGTGGTCTTTGTCCGAAATTTGGTCAGTTCTTTTATCTATCGAGTGCATCTCTTTCATGAGCCAATCGTCGTATGCGGTCGGCCGCGGAATACTAACCCAGTCCACATGTTGCCGGAGGGAATGTAGGGCATTCCACACATGATCCACAAAGTCCGGAACGACAAGCAGGACGATGATTGCCCGTCTTTTGTCGATGGTGCGAACGATCCCAAACTCTTCGTATGATTCAACAATAAACTTAATGAGCGCAATATCGGCACGGTCGACGCGAAGGTATATATCGGTAAGTTCCATAAGGAACGATCGATAATTGTTTAAGAGTATGGAGTCAAGCTTGACGTTGCCCGATCACACTACTAGAGTCTTGAGCGTTCAACTACTTCGCAACTAAGACAAAGGAGATGGCATGGCAGGAGCTCTTGCAGGCGTTAAAATTATAGAGTGCGGAGAAATGGTTTCTGCAGCTTACGCTAGCAAGCTAATGGCTGACATGGGGGCCGACGTAGTGAAAATCGAATCCCCCCGCGGGGGAGACGAGGCGCGGCGCCGGGGGCCGTTTCCGGGTGGAAGACCGCATGACGAAAAAAGCGGATTGTACCTTTTTTTGAATACTAACAAGCGTGGTATTACTCTTGATCTAGAAGAAAACGAAGGCCGCGAAATATTTCACAGCCTGATTCGGGATGCTGACCTTTTAATTCACAATATTCACCCCAAAAGAATGTTGGAGCATGGTCTCGACTACCCAGAATTGGCCCGTGTAAACCCTGGCCTAGTGATGACATCGATCACTCCTTTTGGGTTGGATGGTCCTCACAGTAATTATGAGGCTTCGGACCTGACTCTATGGAACGCAGGTGGCCTATGTTTTCTAAATGGTGGTGGTCCCGGTACCGACCATTTGCCACCGCTTAAGGCTTTTGGCCAACAAGCCGGCTTTACTGCGGGAGTGCATGCCGCTGTCGCATCCCAGGGCGCTTTATTCGCGAAAATGCGTCAGGGTTGCGGTCAGCATGTAGAATTTTCTACGCAAGAGTGTCTTATGGGCATCTCAGAGTTTGGCACTGTGATGGCCTCTTATGCGGGAATGGCCGTGACGCGATTAGGACACAAACCAATACAGCCACTTGATTTACTGGAATGTAAAGACGGGTGGATATTTGTGTGTTGTGTGGAGGAGCACCACTGGCGGTCGTTTGTCGAACTTATGGACAGTCCGGAGTGGGCAGACGAGCCAATTTTTTCCGACCGTCTCAAACGGGGCGAGAGCTGGGATGCACTCAAATTGCTCGTTCAGGAATGGGTCAAGGATTTTAGTGTTCAAGACCTATATTTGAAGGCGCAGGCGCGTCGTATCCCCTTTGCTCCTGTATCCACTATGGGGTATTTGCTCAACTCGGAGCATTTGAGGGCGAGAGGGTTTTTTGTTCAACTCGCTCATCCAGAGGCGGGTGAGCTCACGTACCCAGGTGGACCCCATAGATGTTCGAAGACCCCCTGGAAATTGTCCGATCCGGCGCCTTGTCTGGGACAACACAACAGTGAAGTGTTCACTGAAATCGGATTAGGAAAGACCGATATTAAAGAGTTGCACCACCGCGGGATAGTTTAAGTAATAAGACTTGGGGTTTTGGAGGAATAATGTACCGACCACCATTGGATGGTGTACGTGTTTTGGACTTTTGTTGGGCCTGGGCGGGTCCGTACGGGGCCTTGCAACTGGCGCACATGGGTGCAGAGGTGATTCGAATCGAGAGCGCAAAGAGGTTGTGCCCCTCGCGGCTGATACCACCCTGGCCCGATAACGAAGAGGGAATCAACCGGGCAGGTTATTTCAATCAATACAATCAGGGCAAACGGTCCATTACGCTTGATCTCAAGACGCCGGAGGCAATTGAAATCGTAAGTCTTTTGGTGTCCAAGACAGACATTGTTATGAACAACTTTGCTTCAGGAGTGATGGATAAATTAGGACTCGGGTACCAGGACCTGACAAAAGTTCGGAGCGACTTAATTATGGTGTCGTTGCCCGGGTATGGCACCAGCGGGCCAGAAAAAGACTTTGTTTCGTATGGTCCACCGCAGGTAGCGCAGAGTGGCCTGTCCGAACTGACCGGTTACGTTGGCGGTGACCCGATGATGGCCGGCTTTTCGTACGGGGATCCGAATGGTGGAGTGCATGCTGCCTGCGCCGTCATGAGTGCCTTGCTGTACCGGGAAACGAGCGGGGAAGGCCAGTACATTGATTTGTCTCAATGGGAAGCTGCCATCATGTTGCTACCTGAGGCTGTCATGGATTTTAGTATGAACCAAAAGCAACCAGAGCGGCAGGGTAACCGGGATTCGTATATGGCACCGCACGGGGTATTTCGATCAAAAGGCGAAGACCGGTGGGTCAGTATATCAATCCGTAACGATGAAGATTGGGCGCGATTCTGTAAAGTCACAGGAAATGAAGATCTCATCTCAGACACACGCTTTGCAACGTTGGAATTGAGGAAAGATCATGAGCCTGAGCTCGAAGATTTGGTAACGGCGTGGACCCAGGAACGTACCGCGGAAGAAGCTACGGCAGTTCTCCAAATGGCTAACGTCGCAGCGTATCCGTCCGTTGATGCTATCGACATGGTAAATAGTTCTCACGTAGGCGCACGCGATTTTTTCGTGGAATTAGAACATCCTGAGGTGGGGAAACGTAGGCATATGGGCATACCCTGGAAGATGTCTATGACACCGTGTGAGGTCCAGCGTCCCGCACCGTGCCTTGGACAGGACACTGACGCGGTGCTTTCCGAAATAGCCGGGCTAAGCCGCGACGAGATCGAAGGGTTGCGGCGGAGGGACATCCTCACCTAGTGTGCTTCTCTTTGTTTTAAAGGCTCCGGTCTTTTTGACTAAACCGACTCTGGTACTTTTTATTCCTTTTGGTCGGTGATCGGAATGGACAGACGATCCATTGTACCGGGGTAAAGTGTGCAAATGTTATGGAGGAACCCTCCTATGTTAACCCGTAAAGGGTAGCGGCGTTTCTGTAGGTGACTTTACGCGCAATAGCCTCAGGAATACCGGAAAGGTATCGTGTTATGACCTATTGAGAATGCAGCCATGTGGAAGCGCGATGGGGGAAGTCTGAGGCCCACATTAGATTATCCGCGCCCGTGAGTTCATGGGTCAATAGTCCTGCCCGATCGTCCTGAAACGTCGCAAAGATTTGGCGTCGAAAATATTTACTGGGCAGAAGCGAGTTAGAAGTAGGATCTATATATTTAAGTGAATCAAAGGACAAGTCGAGTCGGTTTAAGTAGTGTGCGATCTAGCCAATGTCGTTTTCTGCGGACACGAGTTTTAGTTCTGGGTAACGTTCGCAAACCCCGTTATAGATGATGTCTGTTAACGAGTCCTGTACCTCGTGAATAATTTTCATATTTGACGCTGCGCGTCCTTTTCCAAGTTTTATCCGCTCCTTGCCATTCAAAATGTGTAGGCTGACGGGGGTTCTGACGTCCTGAGCCACTGCCCAGAATTTGTCGAATATGCGACTGCTATACGGTACGTCTTTGGGAGAACTCGGGTTAATCATGATTCCCTTCAGTCCAAGAGAAACGACGCGTTTCAGTTCGCGAATCGCTTCATCAGCGTCATGCATGGAAATTAGGCCGAGACCGACCAAACGGGTGGGCGCGTGGGTCACGAATTCAGCGATCCAATTATTATAGGCGCGGAAAAAGGCCCATCGTAAATTAGGGTCTTCAAGGTGGAATAAAAACATTCCGAGGGTCGCGTAAAGTACTTCACCGTCCACACCGTCGACATCTTGATCTTTGAGGCGTTCAATAGGATCCCATCCGCTAGGACGGGCTTCTTCATACCCAACCTATTGACTTGTTGCCAGGTCTTTTGGGCTTTTGCCTGCGGCAAACCCGCCACCGATCGGGAATGGTGTTGGCCCCTCTGCTACCAAAAAACTTCCAAGCTTTTCCTGATGGTTCTTTATTACACGTGGGGCCCGCTCTCGGTACCGTTTATCCACACGATTGACCCATAAATCTCCTGGTTCGATTGTGTGTGAATTGGCAGAAAAGATAGTCGATGTTTTGGTTTTCACGACCAGGCGTGGCCTCCTTGTATGCGCGCGATTATTGCTGGCTGGGCCCGCCGGAGTCAATTGACCGAGGGGCAAATATTTCTGACGGAGACTTGGCTGCGTCAGGACTGTTTGGCACAATGATCAACATTCCGTTTTTAGGAGAAAGGATTTATTTTATGACAACATCCCTTGGACCTTATGTCGTAGACGCTGATGCCCACGTTCTCGAGCCTCCTGACCTTTGGCTGAATTACCTAGAGCCGAGTTTTCGTCAGCGTGCGATCCGAATTAAAACGGACAATCGAGGCCTCGAATACCTGGAAGTCGATGGGAAAGTGTCAAAACGCAATGCCGGCGGGATGTTGTTTACTTTGGGCGGCTATGGGAAATCGCTGGAAGAATTGACCCCTCATCCCGATCGGACTTACGCAGGATGTGCACCGCTAGGCACCATGCAACCTCACGATCGCGTCCGATATTTAGATAGCGAAGGGGTAGATGCCGCCGTCCTATATCCCTCTTTGGGGCTGTTATGGGAACCCGAAGTTACCGACATTGGACTGTGCGATGCCTATTGCAGAGCTTACAATAGGTGGATTGTTGATTTCTGTTCCGATTCTGCCGATCGCCTAATCCCCATTGCACATATATCTCTCGGGGATGTCGCGCTAGCCGTAAAAGAATTGGAGCGGGCCGTACACTCCGGTGCCCGTGGCGCTTTCGTTGCTCCCCATACCATAACTAGAAGGCCACATGGGCACCCGGAACATGATCCGTTTTGGGCAAAGGCGGAAGAGCTTGAAATATCTATCGGGGTACACCCAACCATTGAACCTCTTCCTCCGATGGCAGCGGCACATTTCGATGGCATGCGCGGACAAAGCTGGTATTTTACGGTGATGTCGTCCGTGGCGGTACAGGCCGCGTTTACTACAATGTTTCAGTATGGCACGTTCGAGAGGTTTCCAAAGCTCAAATTTATCGTGCTGGAGTCTAGCGCAGGCTGGATTAGCTCCTGGCTAGAGCGTATGGACGCGAAATTTGAATCTATAGGACGGTTTAGCCGGAAAATGAAAAAACGTCCTAGCGGGTTGTTCAAGAAACACTGTTGGATCTCGTGCGACCCGGATGAAAAGACGGTTCCAGCGATTATTGAGCTTGTCGGTAATACGCACTTTGTGTGGGCGAGTGATTATCCCCACTCTGAGGCAAAGCCTGGAGTGATGCGAGATCTGGGCGAAATGGCGGCATTACTTCACGGACCGGCTCGAAACAATCTTCTCGGGAAAAATGCTGCCGCTCTATACCAAATTAAGGGACGAAGGAGCCATTAGAGGGAAAAAGGTCGAATATGCGCTACATTATATA
This sequence comes from uncultured Enterobacteriaceae bacterium, assembly GCA_964460065.1. Classification (GTDB taxonomy): domain Bacteria; phylum Desulfobacterota; class Binatia; order Bin18; family Bin18; genus Bin18. Next base: position 1,266 of record CAYWPF010000002.1, on the reverse strand, counting down.
TGGTGCGGGAGCCATAGGAGCTACCATGGGTGCGCGGTTGTTCGGTGCAGGGCACGATGTGGTAATGATTTGTCGTGGTGATCACTTGCGAACCATTCGCTCGAGCGGGCCGACTTTGAAAATCCCCGGCAAAACTTTTAATTACGCGATACCCGTGGTGGAGCATCCGAAAGCGATCGACTTCCAGAACGGTGACGTGGTGGTGCTAACGGTAAAATCCCAGGACACAGAGTTAGCACTCCGCGATCTCTTGGCTGCCACGGGACATGATTGTCCAGTATTCTGTGCACAGAACGGCGTCGAGAATGAACGAATTGCAATCCGCCGATTTTCCAATGTGCACGGCATGGTTGTATGGATGCCGGCATCGTATTTGGAACCCGGGCTGGTCCTGAATCATGCGACGCCTGTAGGCGGTGTACTAGACTGTGGTCGGTACCCACGAGGACTTGACGGACTCACATCGAGAGTGGCCAAGGAACTGACCGAGGCGGGATTTAGCGCATTACCAAATGACAATATTATGCGGTGGAAGTATTCCAAACTGTTGCGTAACTTAATGAACGCTTTCCAGGCTGTCTGTGGTTACGACGCGCGGTCGCGCAAGATCGTGAAAGCCCTACGAAATGAGGCGCTGGCTTGTTATAAAGCTGCCGGTATCGATTTTGTTTCGGAACTGGAGTTAAGGGACCGCGTCCAATCTACAATGAAGCTCTCTGAAATTGAAGGTCACCCAAGGGAAGGAGGGTCCTCATGGCAGAGTCTAACACGAGGCTTACAAACGGTCGAAGCCGACTATTTAAATGGCGAAATCGCTATGCTCGGACGTGCCTTCAACATAAAAACCCCTTGTAATTCTCTGTTACAGGCCCTCGCAAACGAAATGGCGCGTCATCATCGGCCGGCCGGAAGTTGCACGGTAGTTGAAATAGAAAAACGGTTCGACGACGCTGCGAATGGCCGGGAGACGACGTCTACTTGGTGATTCAGTCGGCGTTGCTAATCCGGTATAGTATCCCGATGCCATTTTCCTTTGTTTCCGAGCTGCCGGCGTGGATGACATTTACTACAGGCGAAGTTCCGATTCTCCTCGTAGCACCGCATGGCGGTCGACGGCCTGCCGACGCACCGATCCGCGACAGTATAAAGGTAAACGATCTGTACACTGCCGAATTGACCGTTGATCTCGCCGCTCAGACGAACAGCTTTGCCCTTGTTAACCGGTCCCATGACCGTAATGAACTGGATCTTAACCGGGTAAGCCAA
>CAYWPF010000001.1:0-15887 GCA_964460065.1 uncultured Enterobacteriaceae bacterium | reverse complement strand
CGAAATCGCCGCTGTCTATGTGCGGGGCGAACGACGGCTTATTCTTCCCACGCAGAGTGCTCGCAATTTCGGTAGCGATTCTTCCTAGGACCCGGTCTTTGGCGTCATAGATACGCCAGGATCTTTCGGCGAGCGCCTTTTTTTTCGAGGGTGTGGTTGTTTCCTTCTTCATTTCCTTTTTCCTACCTCTTTCGTAGAGGCTTGAGGGAGGCGGGGCCGACGAGACTCGAACTCGCGACCTCCGGCGTGACAGGCCGGCGTTCTAAACCAGCTGAACTACGACCCCACCATAAAATGGGCGGTATCCGATTTGAACGGATGGCCCTCGGCTTGTAAGGCCGATGCTCTCCCACTGAGCTAACCGCCCTTCCATTGCCTGGAAGCGGAAGAAGCTACGCGACCTGAAACCCGCGACGAAGGTTTGAGGTCTAACATTGCTATATTTTTTAGTCAATCCCCTCTCGCGCAAATCCCATCAATGGGTGATAATTTCGTTCGACTCCGACTGCCGTGATTCCGAAGAAAAAATCGCGTCTTTGACATCTTCCGGATCGCCGTTAACCAAAAACTCGTCCGGCTCCGCTAACAACAGTGCATTACGCAAGACCTCATCAAGATGACCCACCGGTTCTACGCTGACAACACGCAATATATTTGCGGGTACCTCCTGCAGATCTTTTTCATTTTCGGTGGGTATAAGGACCTTGGTAATGCCACCTCTGTGGGCGGCGAGAATCTTCTCCTTCAGACCACCAATAGGCAGGACGCGCCCTCGCAAAGTTATCTCGCCGGTCATCGCAATGTCATGCCGTACCGGTATTTTTGTCAGCGCAGATACCAAGCAAGTTGTCATCGTGACCCCTGCGGAAGGACCATCCTTCGGAATAGCGCCTTCCGGAATATGGATATGTACATCGATTTTCTGATAAAAATCCTTCTCCAGCCCCAACTCACCGGCTCGGGACCGGACATAGCTCATAGCCGCCTGCGCCGATTCCTGCATCACATCACCAATCTTTCCAGTAATCGTTAGTTTTCCCTTGCCCGGAAGAATCGTCACTTCGGTGGCTAGCAGTTCACCTCCCATATCGGTCCAAGCAAGCCCCGTCACGACGCCTACCTTATCTTCTTTTTCTACCTGACTGACTCTAAATTTGGCGGGGCCCAAATATTTCTCAGTCCTTCTTTGATTCAGTCGTACGCTGGTTTCCTTGCCCTTTTTGACCACTTCCACCGCCACTTTTCGACACAAGGTCGCTATCTCTCGTTCAAGGTTCCGCACGCCGGATTCCCTCGTATAAGACCTAACCACCTGAGACAAAACCCTGTCCGGGAATGTGATGTTATCCTCTGTCAGTCCGTTGGCTTCACGCTGTTTTTTGACTAAAAAATGTTTTGCGATATTCAACTTTTCCCATTCCGTGTATCCCGGTATCCTGATGATCTCCATTCGATCTTGCAAGGGTCTCGGTATTCGTTCAAGACTATTGGCCGTGCAAATAAAGAGAATCTTCGATAGGTCGTAATCGACATCCAGATAATGATCATTGAAGGTAGTGTTCTGCTCCGGATCTAACACCTCCATGAGCGCGGCAGACGGGTCGCCTCGAAAGTCCGTCGACATTTTATCAATCTCATCTAGCAGGAAAACGGGATTCCCGGACGCAGCCTTCTTCATTCCCTGCACGATCTTTCCTGGCATAGCCCCAATGTACGTTCGCCTATGTCCTCGGATTTCAGCCTCATCCCTAACTCCGCCTAGCGAGATTCGGACAAACCCTCGATCCGTAGATCTTGCTATTGACTTTCCAAGCGACGTCTTTCCCACACCCGGAGGTCCTACAAAGCACAAAATAGGACCTTTCAATTCTCCCACCAGACTTTGTACCGCTAGATACTCAAGAATTCTCTCTTTTACCTTTTCTAAGCCGTAATGATCGTCATCTAGAACCGTTTCTGCCTCATCCAGGTCAAGCTTATCCTCCGTATAATCAGACCAAGGGAGCACCAAAAGCCAGTCAATATAATTACGTACTACCGTAGCCTCCGCCGACATTGGAGACATCATTTTCAGCTTTTTCAGCTCCTTCTCTGCCTTCTCCTTTGCCTCTTCTGACATTTGCTTCTGTTGGATTTTCTCTTCGAGTTCTTGCAATTCGTTCTTGAACTCGTCTTTTTCCCCTAATTCCTTCTGAATAGCCCGCATCTGTTCGTTGAGATAATACTCCTTTTGCGTTTTTTCCATCTGCTTTTTTACGCGAGTTCGTATACGTTTCTCAACTTCTAATATTTCGATTTCAGACCGAGTAAAACCGAGAACTTTCTCTAAACGCTCCGCTGGATCGACCGTTTCCAAGAGCAACTGTTTATCTTCCAGTTTTATCCCCAAGTGAGCAATAATGGTATCGGCGAGCCTCGAAGGATCGTCCAAGGCTGAAACGGACATGATCATCTCGGGTGGGATCTTTTTGTTGAGCCGAACGTAGGTTTCAAAAGCCGAATTCACACTTCTCACCAGCGTATCCATTTCGGCAGGGCGCTGCGCAGTTTCCTGTACCTCTTCAACGTCGACCCATAAAATTTCTTCTTGCTCAGTGTATTCGCTGGCCCTGGCCCGCTTCTTCCCCTCGACAAGAACCTTTACCGTCCCGTCGGGCAACCGGAGCAACTGCACCACGTGCCCTATTGTTCCCATCGAAAAGATATCTTTCGACGCAGGGTCATTTACCTTGGCATCGCGCTGCGTCGCTAGAAAGATGAGTTTGTCTCCTCCGACCGCGCTCTCGAGAGCTTTGATAGACTTCGTCCGCCCGACAAAAAGTGGGACGACCATGTGTGGAAAAACTATAATATCCCTCAACGGTAAAAGCGGTAGACGCACGACCACCCTCCTTACTCTCTATTGTCCTTTGATGTCCCGAGGCTATAGCCACGGCCTTGGTTTTGGCTCAGCTCAAGCACTCTCTGCCGTTTCTTTTTGGTACATTATTATGGGCTGCGCGCTCCGGGATACCACTTCCTCAGAAATCAAGACTTCTTTTATGTTGGGCTGTGAGGGTATGTCATACATCACATCTAGCATAATGTTCTCCATAATCGCCCTCAAGCCGCGAGCACCCGTCTTTCTTACCAATGCTTCCCCTGCTATCGCCGCCAACGCACCGTCCGTAAATCTTAAGTTCACATTTTCCAGCTCGAACAATTTAAGGTATTGCCGTACCAACGCGTTCTTCGGCTCTTGCAAAATTCTTACTAGCGCAGGTTCGTCCAATTCGCTCAAGGTAGCTAGTACCGGCAGACGGCCGATGAACTCGGGAATCATACCAAACTTCAACAAATCCTCGGGTTGCACCTCGGTAAGAAAACTGCCTCCTATTGCAGTCGTCTTTTTCACGTCGGCACCGAATCCCATACTTTTGCCGCCAATGCGCCTTTGAATGACGTCCTCTAATCCAACGAAAGCACCCCCACAGATGAACAAAATGTTCGTAGTATCTACTTGAACAAATTCTTGCTGAGGATGTTTTCGTCCGCCCTTAGGCGGGACACTGGCCACTGTACCCTCGATAATCTTCAATAATGCTTGCTGAACACCTTCGCCGGACACGTCACGCGTAATAGACGGATTGTCCCCCTTACGGGCTATCTTGTCTATCTCATCTATGTAGACGATCCCTCTTTGGCACTTCTCAACATCATAGTCTGCATTTTGTAAAAGGCTCAGGACAATATTCTCGACGTCTTCTCCGACATACCCGGCTTCGGTCAAGCTCGTGGCATCCCCTATAGTAAACGGCACCTGCAAGAAACGCGCAAGGGTTTGCGCCAGCAGTGTCTTCCCCGACCCGGTTGGACCCAATAGGAGTATATTTGACTTTTGAAGCTCTACGTCGTTGGCGTTCTGCTGAGAATCAACGCGTTTGTAGTGATTATGGACGGCAACCGACAGAATCTTTTTGGCCCGCTCCTGACCTATAACATACTGATCCAGAACTTTCTTCAACTCTGCCGGTTTCGGCACCGAAGAGGTTTCTGATATCGTCTCTTCTTGGTCACACTCCTCGGCTATAATATCATTGCACAGGTCTATGCACTCGTCACAAATATACACCGTCGGGCCAGCGATCAGCTTTCGAACTTCGTCCTGACTTTTTCCACAAAATGAGCAAACCAAGTTGCCTGGACGGTCTTCTCCATTTCTAGGCATATCTACTCCTCGGATAGTATAAACGTACTTTAGAAACGAACATAAACGCCTATCTAGCTCAGATTCCCAACCATTCCCCCCTTAGTCGTTCGCGCTGCCAGATCCCTACTCGACTCGACTCGCTCTTTTCCTTCTGGGCAGGAGGGCGGTCCCTCAGGAATTATCTTAATCACTTTCGCCCGGACCGGCAACGTCTGATTTCTCCTTTCCTTCGCGTACGTTCGCCTTATCCAATATCGCATCGAGCGCTTTCTCGCGCACTATTCTCCCTTCAAGCATTCCACGATTCTCTCGATTAGCGTAAAAACTACGTATTTCTTCCCCATGCTGCCCGTTTTGACCGATTAGCTCTGCGACCTTTTGGTCCAACTCTTCCGGTGACACCGCCAAACTCAGTTCGGCGGCCAATGTATCAAGCAAAAATGTTGTCTCAATTTGCCGCCTTGCGCGTTGCGCAAAGCTGTCCCTCAGCGCCTCGGGCATAGTCGGATCGTCGAACGCGATATTCCTGCCACCGCTCATGCCTGATTCATTGAACAACTGTTGCGCCTGTTCACGAACTAGCCCACTTGGAACCTCGAAAGGATTTCTGCTCAAAACCTGCGAGAGAACCTCCTGTTGCATTTCTCCCTCGGCCTTTCGCTCCGCCATCTCTTCCAGGTTAGACCGAACTTTAGCCCGTAGTTCATCAAGCGTCTCACATTCTCCATGATCCTTTGCGAACTCGTCGTCTAAAACTGGAACTTCCTTTACCGCTATGTCCCTTATGGTTACGCGGAAATCTGCTGAAGGCGCGTCTTGATTTGCGGAGCCTTCTTCACTAGTTTGCTCCGGGAGAGGCAATGAAAATTCAACTGTGCTCCCCTTTTTGCTCCCGATAATGTGTTCCTCGAAGCCCGGCAAAAGTGATTTTTTGCCCATCTCAACAGCCTGTGCGGTTGCCTCAAGGCCCGGTAATGGTCGCCCTTCCTTTTCTGCACGATAATCCATTGTCACTACATCAGATTCTGTGACAATCTCACGATCCGAAATAGGACGCAGTTGGGCGAATGACTCTGCAAGACGATTCATAGACCGGTCGACTTCCTCCTCTTCGACCTCAGCTAGGGTCTTTTCAACGTCTACGCCTTCGTAGGCCACATCTTTTATTGAGGGTTTTGTCTCAACCGTAGCGGCATACCTAAACGCCTGGCCCACTTCCAATTTCTCGGTAATTATTTCAGGTTTAGTCACAACGGCAAGAGCATGATCTTTCACCGCCCGGGCGAGAGATTCTTCCACCAGGGCCGAACTCACCTCAGCCTCGATCTGCTGGCCAAATTTGTTTTCTAACACTTGACGGGGCACTCTGCCGGCGCGAAATCCTCGTATTTGAACTTGCTTCTGGTAATTTCTATAGGCTTTTTCCAATTCCCCATGGACCGTTTCCTGGGGTATTTCAAAGGATATTTTCTTCCGCACCGAGCTAACATCTTCAATCGAAATTTTCATCAAGAACACCTAATTCCGTCTACAAGCGCTACTAACTCTCCACCGAGTGCCGCAGATGTATGCGAGAGGGGGGACTTGAACCCCCATCCGCGTTTAGCGGACTAGATCCTAAGTCTAGCGCGTCTGCCAATTTCGCCACTCTCGCACGCAACATCGGAAAATACTCTGGGCCGCCGGAGATTCGAACTCCGGACCCGCTGATTAAGAGTCAGCTGCTCTGCCAACTGAGCTAGCGGCCCAATCGCAGGATAACTGCTATTTATAATGATGGCAACGGGACACGCATTCACCCGATCGAACACTTGAAAAAAAGAAGTGAAAGAAGGTGGGTGAAGGGACTTGAACCCTCGGCCACTGGAACCACAATCCAGTGCTCTACCAACTGAGCTACACCCACCATACGCGCCAGAAGGGATTCGAACCCCTGCCCCACGGCTTAGCAGGCCGTTGCTCTATCCAACTGAGCTACTGGCGCATCTTTGACTGAAAATGCCTCGCGGCCTGCTCCTCTGGCACTTCCCAACGGCATTTGATCGGGGCGAGCCGATTCGAACGGCCGCCCCCCTGCTCCCAAAGCAGGTGCGCTACCAGGCTGCGCTACGCCCCGACACCGTTGTGCGTCTCAAGCAAGCACCACTTGGTACTTCGGGCACAGGCTAACATTCCTCGCACCAACAAACAATTCGGAAAGTAATCAGCAATCCGCATAAAACTGCCTGAAGCACTTACCCGCTTCCGAGGAAAAACTTCGTCGACCGATCCGCAAAATCGAAAACTGGTGCCCAATAAATCCCTAGTATTACGGTTCCAACACTTAGCACTGCCAAAAGTGATCCATTGTGGGCGTCAAGTACTACTTGTGGTTCGCCATCGTCTGGATCATCCAGGAACATAGTTTTAACGATTCGCGCGTAGTAATACAGTGATATGACGCTATTGAAAATCCCTACCACAGCTAGCCAGTAAAATTCTGCCTTAACAACCGCCGCAAACAAATAGAATTTACCAATAAACCCCGCCAACGGAGGAAGACCCGTCAGGGAAAACAAGAAAATAGCCATAGCTGCGGCCGGTAACGCCCCTCCTCGCCAGGCCATTCCGCGAAAGGTACTCATGTCATCACGACCTGTACTGTTAGCTACGACCATGACGACAATAAAGGCTCCCAGATTCATCAGATAATAGACAATTATGTAAAACAACATCGCCCGTAGCCCTTCATCGCTAAGAACGACGAAGCCCATCAATATGTATCCGGCATGAGCAATGCTCGAATACGCTAATAGCCGCTTGACATTTTCTTGGCCGAGCGCGGCCAGATTTCCCAATGTCATGGTAATCATCGCGAGGACGAGCATAAGCTGAGGCCATTCCACCCCTGGGACGAAATTCCATGTCCCTTCTCCGCTGCTGAACGATAATGCAGGAAAGAAAAAACGCATCAGAAGCGCGAACCCCGCTGCTTTTGATCCGACAGAGAGGAAGGCCGTCACGGGTATCGGTGCTCCCTGATAAACGTCGGGAGCCCACATGTGGAAAGGTACTGCCGCAATTTTATAGCCAAAGCCGGCCAGCATGAGGACAAGTGCGATAAACAGCGTGAGTTGGTCAGGGGAGTTTTGGAGTAGTGCGACGTTGATCTGAGTATAATCGAGGCTACCCGTCAGTCCAAAGACCCAACTCATCCCATAAATCATCGTTCCTGAAGCGACCCCACCGTAAATAAGATACTTCAGCGCGGCTTCGCCGGATCTCCTGTTGTGTGTGAGATAGCCTGTCAGCACGTAGGACGTCAAACTGACAAACTCAAGAGACAGGTACGCTACTAACAAGTTGGTTGCCGAGGACATGAAAAACATCCCCAGTCCGCTGGCGAGCAAAATTCCATAATATTCGCCCTGATTAGGACCTTTGATCTCCCGCGAGCCTATGGACATCCAGACCGTTCCTACCAACGATAACGACAGGATTACCTTGAAAAAGACAGCGAAGCTATCCAAGGCTATCATCCTATGAAACAACCAACCCTCGGCGGATCCCTGCAATCCTTCTACGATACGAAGTCCGAAAACAGACAACCCAGAGGTAAACACTAACGCCAATGCCGCCCCGATCAGAGCTAAATTGGCAAGTCGTTCTTTGTCCTTTATGAGAAGATCTCCGATAAAAACCCCTAGGATCGTTAGGATTAGAGCACCTTCCGGATAAAGGTAGACCAAGCTTTCCACGCTACCAAGGTTCATGACTATCTTCCCATCTATTAAAGACGTGCTAACGTCTCACCACTGCTGCCATGTCACTGTCCTTGACACTGGCGGACAGTACTACTTCGTTCAAATTCTGGAGTGAGGTATCCAGCAGATCCAGCACCGCATGCGGGTAGAATCCTAGTATGATCACTATAGCGCCTAGGGGAACCAACATGCAGAGCTCTCTTGCGTTGATCTCGCTAAGATGCATCTCCTTATAATCGTCTCGGGGTTTGCCCAGAAACATTTGCTGAATGGTCCAAAGAAGGTAGCTCGCCGTTAGAATTACAGTCAGAGCGCCCAGAAGGGTTGGAATTTTGTGCAGTTCCCAAGCTCCTAACAGGCACAATATTTCTGAAATAAAAGCAGATAACCCCGGCAACCCCATTGCCGCAAAAAAAGCGAGGCCCATTATGCCAGTGTACACTGGCATAACAGAAGCAAGACCGCCGAAGCCATCTATTCGCCGGTGATGCGCTCGGTCGTAAATGACCCCCACTATGAGAAACAACATGGCGGTAATAGTCCCGTGATTAAACATTTGGAGTACGGCGCCATTAATGCCCTGTGGCGTAAAAGAAGCCATACCCAGCATTACGTACCCCATGTGACTAATGCTTGAGTATGCTACAAGCTTCTTCAAATCCTTGGGTTCAGTAAAACACTGCGCAAGGGCACAGAAGGCACCGTAAACAATATTCCAGGCTCCCAGGGCCGCGAGTAAATACGGGGCGAAGTAGTAGGTCTCTTCCGGGAGGAGTGGGTAATTGACTCGCAAAATTCCATATGTTCCCATTTTCAAAAGAACCCCAGCCAAGATGACCGAAATCGCAGTTGGCGCCTCTACGTGAGCATCAGGGAGCCAGGTGTGGAATGGAAACGCAGGGACCTTGACGGCGAAATTAATAAACAACGCCAGCCACATGATCTGCGGCATTGAAAAACCGAACAAAACCGGATCGTTTTGAAAATGCTGTGCGACGACTGGCAGTTGGGTTAAATCGAACGTGTGCCCTACCCCTTCTACCGCTCCGGCTTCAAAGTAGAACACCAACATACAAACAAGCATTAGCGCGCTACCCAGCATCGTATACAAGAAGAACTTGATCGCTGCGTACTCGCGTCTGGGGCCGCCCCAAATGCCTATAAGAAAGTACATAGGAAGCAGCATAAGTTCCCAGAAGATAAAAAATAAAAAGAAATCCATCGCACAGAATACACCGGTCATCGCGGTGTCTAGCAGCAAGAACAACGCAAAATAGCCCTTTTCTGCCTTCTCAATATTCCATGAGGCCAAAATGCAGATCGGGCATAATATCGCGGTGAGCAGCACCATAGATATGCTCACACCGTCCACCCCCACAAAATACCGAATATTGAACGACTCTATCCACGGTACGTTCACGACGTATTGCAATGCCGTCGTATCAGTATCAAAATTCTGGTAGAGCCAGATTGCGAGAAAGAAAGCCGGAAGGGTAAACGCAAATGCCGTCCAGCGAATTAATTCCCTCGATTTACTCGGGAGGCAAAAGACCGTCACCATGCCCGCTAAAGGAAAGAAGATCATGAGGGTGAGAATTGAGGATTCCATAACGGCTCCTTAAAACCTGTCCGAGTTACTTGCCATTCCTAACCAAGGTCAGCAGCCCCCGTCTTCGTGAACATCATCTTCCACGGGATTTTCTTATGGGACAACCACAAACAAACGACGATAAGGGTACAAATAGAGGCAATTCCCACAGCAACAGGGAACAGCACGTCGGGATTGGTTTGCGGTAGAAATTGGGCCAGAGCGATTCCGCCAACGATTACATAGAGGTAGATGCTCAGGTTCCCTGTTTGTATTTGCCTCAACCGATTACCAACCCCGAAAGTCGCGGTAGCAAGCCCATTTACGAGGCCATCAATAAAATAATGGTCGAACCGGCCCACCACCCATCCGATTTTCCCCACTGTCGCAGCTACTCCGTTCACTAGAAAGTCCACTACCCGCGTATCAAAGACAGAACAGAGCCAGCTAAAAAACAATGTGCCCCGTAGAGCCGTAGCGTGATATGCTTCATCCACGTAGTATTTGTTAAAAACCGCCTTGTAGGGTAACCCGCCTCCCGCTGAAACAAAAGGCTCCGTGGAAACAGATTTTCTGTGATACATTAAATAAGCCAGCGTGATACCAATGGCCGCAACTCCGACAGAGCTAGCCATCAAAACATACTCGATTGCTTCAGCGTGATGTTCAGCATGAGCAGCAGAGTGTGGACCGGCAAAAACAGGCTCCAGCCAATGTTCCAAAATGTTAGCTCCCCCTAGAGCAGGTGGGACGCCGAGGAACCCCGCGAAAAGGGCACCTAGCGCAAGCACTATTAGGGGAACCGTCATAGTCCATGGGGATTCGTGAAGGTGCTCTCGCGTGTGCTGGTCAGCCCTATTCTCCCCAAAGAACACCATAAATACCTGCCTAAACATATAAAATGCTGTCATTCCGGCGGCTAAAAACCCCAATAACCATAGGCCCTTATGGCCACCGGAAAAAGTTAGCCAGAGTATTTCATCCTTCGAAAAAAATCCCGCTAGCGGCGGTATACCTGCTATCGCAACAGTGGAGACTAAGAAAGTCCAAAACGTTATAGGCATTTTCGCCCTGAGCCCGCCCATTTTCCGCATATCCTGTTCGTCACCCATGGCATGAATCACACTCCCAGACCCTAGAAAGAGACACGCCTTAAAAAACGCATGAGTCATGAGATGAAAAACCGCCGCTCCGTACGCACCAACGCCAATACCCAATACCATGTACCCGAGTTGGCTCACTGTTGAGTAAGCAAGGACCTTCTTTATATCAAACTGGGCTAACCCAATTGTAGCCGCGAACAGTGCGGTAAGTGTTCCAACGACCGCTATTACGCCGAGAGCAAGCGGTGACATGGAAAAAAGAAAATGCATCCGTGCCATCATATACACACCCGCGGTAACCATAGTCGCGGCATGAATCAATGCGCTAACAGGCGTCGGGCCCGCCATAGCATCTGGCAACCACACATACAGAGGAATTTGGGCAGACTTTCCGGTGGCCCCTACAAACAGACATAGCGCGGCTAGGGTCGCGGCTGGAATGCCCCAAACCATTTGTCCATCCAATTGATGAACCTGGTTACTCAATTCTCGAAAGAGTGCCGTCGTTCCTTCGCCGGCCTCAAAAAGACTCCAAAAAATTATAAATACTCCAAGAGTGAACCCCGCATCTCCTATCCTATTTACAATGAAGGCCTTGTTCCCAGCCGTTGTATTAGCGTGTTCTTTGTACCAAAAGCCAATGAGCCCATAGGAACACAAACCAACACCTTCCCACCCGACAAACATCAGGAGCAGATTGTCGGCCAAGACTAGAGTTAGCATCGCGGCAGTGAACAGATTCAAGTATGCGAAAAATCTCCAATAGCCGTCATCGTCGTGCATATATCCGGTCGAGTAAAGATGAATTAACCCCCCTATACCGGTTACGATGAGGATCATCATGCTAGACAGCGGATCCACAGCGAAGGCAATATCGACCTGAAGCTCTCCGATGTGTATCCAACGTAGAAGGACGTCTAACAAATACCGTTGGTCCGGACTCAGGCTTGTCAGTTGTAAAAAAGCCTGGACACTCAAAAGAAACGATATAGCGACAACAGAGCACGCCACTATCGCTACGCCTTTTCGCCGAAAAGTTTCTGAATTTTCCGACCCAGAATCCCGTTGACAACAGCGCCTATCAAAGGCAAAAGCACTATCCAGCGAATATAGGAGGCTGCGAGGAGATCCGGTTGATCCATATTTCAGTCCTTGAAGCTAGCCTTGCAAGCTGTCCACGGCTTCGATGTCGATCGAAGAAAAGTTTTGATATATTCCCAGAACTATAGCCAATCCTATAACGGCTTCCGCGGCCGCAAGCATAATCGCAAAAATTGCAAAAACTTGGCCGTCATAAGTGCCAGACGAAAAATGGGAAAAAGCTACGTAGTTAATGTTGGCGGAATTGAGTATCAACTCCACGCCAAGGAGAATCCCGATGGCGTTCTTACGTGTCAAAACGCAGAACAGACCAAGTACGAAAACTAGCAGGCTCACAAACAAGTAGTGCCTAAGTCCTATTTCAAGCAGTATTCCATCCATAATAAGCGTTTGTTTAGAGGCGCAAAGCCGCGCTACCCCGAATTATGAGCCTTAAAGAACAATACGGAATCGAGCGTCCAGCTGTTTATCGCCGTAAGGCCTAGCAGTTACCCGCGCTCCCCCCGCAACTCCTTCCTAGAGACGACTACTGCACCTATGAGAGCTACCAATAAAACGACTGAAGCCAATTCGAATGGAAGTACGTAGGGCCCAAGAAAGGCTTCACCGATAGCAAACGTAGTGGGCTCAACTACTCGCTCAGGCCGCTCGACCCATTGTGCTTCTATTATACATGTCGCCATTGCCACGCCCACGCCGCAGAGTATGACCGCCGCCGGCAGGCGCCCAACCGTCCTGTTTGACACAGCGACATCGGATATTCTGTGGGTGAGCATTACCGCGAAGAGAATGAGAACTAAAATACCGCCTATGTAGAGCATCACCTGTATCACGGCCACGAAATCGGCAGCGAGCATTGCATATAATCCAGCCACTCCCATAAAGGTACCCAGGAGGGCAAAAGCGGAGTATACAAGATTGCGTGATAGCGCGACGATCATCGCCGACACCACTGTCAATAGTGCCAGCAGGTAAAAAATGGCAGCTTCCAAAGGCATACAACTAATCCGCGGTTTCGCGTCCTTAGGAGGCCGCTTTCTCCTGTTCTCGTTTGTATTTCTTCATGTCAATCGGCTCTGCAAACTCGGCAAGGAATTCCATCCCACGATCCAATACTGGCGCAATCTGCGGATCCGGTTCCTCGCCCTTTTTTGCTTTATAAGCTAAGACCGGATCGGTAACGAACCTCCGTATCATACTCTCTAATGAGTAGTCCGCCCCTTCGAACTCTGTGGTGTGGTGGATCGAGCCGGTAGGACATACTTCACTGCACAGGCCACAATACATGCACTTTGCTATGTCGATATCGAATCTGCTCAAGAGCATAGACCGAGTTTCTTTGTCTTTGGGCGCATCGATCACTATACAGTCGATAGGACATGCTCTTTCGCATGCAAGACATCCGGTACAAATTTCTAGGTCAACTTCTAATATGCCGCGATAGCGCAGGGGAAGTGTGTCCTGGACTCTAACGGGAATCCGGTCGGGATACTGTATAGTGTAGGGCTTACGGACAAAGTGAGAGAGGGTGACGCTCATACCTTCGAATATGGTAGCGACGGCCTCCTTAACGTGTCGTAGATATTGGCCTATTCCATTCCCCATACAGAACACCTCTCAAACAGACCCAACTCTGTTCTATACCGCAGGATTAAAATACAACTCGGGTTTAGCCCGCCGCAGATGAAAGATCACCCTGCGTAGAAAGACTACCATCAACAAGCCCGTAAACGCTAACATTCCGTAAGGAACGATACTATTCCCCTCCGGCCATATTACCATCCATACGGCGGTTCCCACCAAATTCACAAATCCGATCGGGACTAGATATTTCCAGCACAGGGACATCATTTGATCTACACGAATGCGGGGCAATGTTGCCCGTATCCACATCGCCAAAAAGACCCAAAAATATGCCTTGAGGAAAAAAACCGTGAACTGGGCGATGTTAATAAGCAACACATCATCCGTCCAGCCCATGGGAATTTGCCATCCCCCGAAGAACAGAACAGACATTATCGCACCAGTCACATATAAACTTCCCCATTCCGCCAAAAAGAACAACGCAAACCTGAATCCGCTGTATTCCGTCGCGAAGCCGGCAACTAGTTCCGATTCAGCCTCCGGTATATCGAATGGAGTTCTATTCGTCTCGGCAAGCGCGGAAATATAAAAGGCGAATGCAGCAACGAAAGTGAACGGGCTCTGAAACATGAACCATTCCCAAGGGGCCCACCCTTGGGCCTTTATGATCCCTTGTGTACTGAGCGTCCCCGTCAGCAGCACAATCGGTAAGAGTGCCAATCCGGCAGGAATTTCATAACTCACCACCTGCGCCGCCGACCTAATCCCGCCTAACAGGGACCACTTATTGTTAGACGCCCACCCGGCCATCAATACTCCCACCGCCGAAAGCGCAACAATCGCAACAATATACAGAAGCCCGACATTAAGATCCGCGACTATAAGAGCACTGCTAAAAGGGACTACGACAAACGTGGCAATGAATCCCCAGACCAAGAGATAAGGCGCGAAAGCGAAAAGCGGTCGATCAGCCGCATCGGGAATAACATCCTCTTTCAGTATATTCTTTACACCGTCGGCCAAACCCTGCAACACGCCCTGCGGGCCTACGCGATTCGGGCCTACTCGCGATTGGATGCGGGACCACACTCTACGTTCTAGCCAAATGGTGATGGTAACGAGCGGCAGCACAAATCCGAAAACGACTATCGTCGCAAACAGGAACATAAAGAGAGGGTATGCAGCCTCAGTAGGCAATCCGCCCAACACCCCACCAGCAACCAAACGATCTATAAAGCTCTGCATAGCGCCGCACTCGTACCTTATTTACGCTCACCGGTCAACTTCTGGAGCAACTACATCCAGACTCGCGATTAGCGCTATAAGGTCCGCAAGCATTAATCCCCTACTAAGTTTCTCCACAATCCCCATGGCAGAAAAAGACCCCGTACGTATTTTCGTGCGATAGGGAAATTCGCTTCCGTCGCTAACCAGATACCAGCCCATGTCGCCCCGCGAAGCCTCCACGCGCACATGTGCGTCGCCCTCAGGGGGCTTCAACTTCTTCGGCACCTTCGCCAACACGGGACCATCTGGGATCATCTCTAGGCACTGTCTCACCATCTTAGATGATTCGCTCAACTCTTTTATTCTGACTAGATATCGCGCGTAGCAATCGCCTAAAACCCCAACTTCGCCCGTGCCAAGGGGAACGTCAAAGTCCAGTTCCGGATAAATCGAGTACGGTATATCTCGACGGATATCAAACTGAAAACCGCACCCGCGGAGATTTGGGCCAACTAGATTATAGTTAATGGCATCTTCCGTACTGACTACCGCAACATTGGCGAGACGCTCAATGTAGATCTTATTGTACGTAATAAGATCATTATACTCTTCTATGAGCGGTTCGAACTGGTCTAAAAAGGTGAGTACTTTCTCCTTGTAGTCCGGGGGAAGATCCCAGGCAACCCCTCCAATACGCATATAATTGAAGGTCAGCCGTGCACCGCACAGGTCCTCCAGAAGGTCATTGACCTTTTCTCTCTCTCGTATCGCATGAGTGAAGGGCGTCATTCCGCCAATGTCCATGACCATGGTTCCAACCGATAGCAAGTGGCTCGCTATCCTGCCCAACTCACATGCGATCACACGACAAAACTCGCCACGACGCGGCACTTCAATCCCTGCCGCCTTTTCGCATGCCATCGCCCAGCCCTGGTTGCATTGCATAGCGGAGACATAGTCGACACGGTCTGTGTAAGGCATAAACCCGTGGTAGCCTACTTTTTCGGAAATTTTTTCTATAGACCTGTGCAAATAGCCAATGTCCGGTAGCGCTGTCTTCATGATCTCGCCGTCGGCTTTTACGACAAAACGTAACACCCCGTGTGTACTCGGATGTTGGGGTCCCATGTTTAGCGTCATTTCTTCCGTCGACAATCCATCCTCACGCTGTACCTCGAACTCGTACCCGGCTAGGCTCATACAACTCCTCCAGCAATGTGCCTCGATCCTTCCAGAACTAACTTTGCAACCCCGACAGATTGAAGCCTATTTGAGAAGACTCTCCCTGCGTGTGCTGATACCGTGATATTCCTCGGGCTCCACAAAGTCTTTCCGTAGAGGGTGTCCTACCC